>JBAUYE010000169.1:0-28772 GCA_049584615.1 Candidatus Sulfotelmatobacter sp. | reverse complement strand
GGCCAATACACGCCCTAACGATGAGATGCGGTGTAATAAATTCCGAGCGCGATAAGAGCAGTCACCCCGAGCAGAACAATCGCGAAAATAATTGCAAAAGGCCAGAAAACCCAAGACCACGGTTGTCTTTTTCTGATGTGTTGTATGGCATTGCGCAATGAGAAAGCCGTAGCGATTGCGCCAAACGGAGAAAGAGCGAACGCGGGCATAAAGGCATCGAGTTCACCCGCTCCCTTACACCACTAATGCTGGTAACAGTATAAAAGAGGCCACAGAATCAAAAGGATGTAAACGATGGCAATGAAATACGAAATTCCGAGACCTAGCTTGCGTAACATGGACGAATCCTCAAATCACCCAGCCGCCTCATAAATTTCCACAACACCATTGTGACATCCAACCTTGTCCACAGCCCCTCACTCGCGCGATCATGGTCGAGGCCGTGACGGTTGGCACAAGCCAACCCGCCGCGCGCCTAAGTCCTTTGTTTTACGGATTTTAGTATCTAAGCTCTTTGACATCCGTATTTTGCGGGGAATTTCGCGCTAGGGTGATGAGTCCAAAGATGGGGAGGGGGGAGGGGGTACCCGATTTTCAGCCGACGGACAAGCGGTCCCAAGGCCCGCAGCAACCACGCCCCAAACTTTATTTTCGGGCGACAATCCACAGCGAAGTTACGTCCCGCGACAAAGCCGAAGCACTGATGCTCGACCAAAAGCCGCAGCCCGAAAGCCGAAGCCCGAGGCCGCTTCAGTACAACGGCGCATCCCCCGGCGGCCGCGTCTTCCATCGCCGATGCACCCAAAGCCACTGCTCGGGATACTTCCGCACATAGTCTTCAATGATCGAAGTAAACTTCTGCGTGTTGGCTTTGATATCAGCCTCCAGATCGCCGGTTCGCACCAACTCCACCGCCGGATCAAACCGCAGCCGGTATTTCCCCAGCTCGCGGTCCCAGATCGTAAACGTCGGCACCACAGCCGCATCAGTCCGCAAAGCAATCCGCGCCGGCCCGGCCGCCGTGCATGCCGGGATCCCGAAAAAATCCACAAAGATCCCCTGCGGCGGAGTCATATTCGTATCCATCAACATCCCCACCACTTCCCCGGCCTTCATCGCCGAGAGCAACCCGCGCACAAAATCATCTTTGTCGACAGCTTTATTGCCATGCATTGTCCGGTGACGAAGGATAAGTTCGCCCAGGTACTTATTGTCCATGCCGCGCATGAGCACATGCATCCAGTGCCCATGCATCGACAGGACAAAAGAAGAAAGTTCCCATCCCCCAAAGTGCCCGGCAAACAACAGCACACCCTTGCCGCGGGCATGAGCCCGTTCGTAGTTCTCGAAGCCGTCGAACACAACAACCTGATCGACGTTCGCCAGGGTGTATTCAGGAAAGTGGCAGACCTCAGCCAGTTGCCGCCCCAGCGAAGCAAATTCCCCACGCAGAATCCGCGCCCGCTCCGCCTCAGTTTTTTCGGGAAACGCCAGGGCGAGATTGCGCATGCCCACCTGCCGCAATCGCACATGCAGAAGATAAATCACCCAAGCCAGGCCCATGCCGATGGCCCGAGCCAGGGGGCGCGGCAGAATACCCAGGATTTTGATGAACGGCCAGCCTGCCGCGTACTCAAGTCGCTGCCGCATTAGGGGAAGCGGAACGGTACCACCGTCAAAAATTACTTGTCAAACAAGTTGGATTGTCATCCTGAAGCGGGCGCTCTTCCGCCGGCTATAGGCTCAAGGCGAGCCGCGCGCATCCACGGAGCTTGCCCTGAGAGAGCGCAAGCGACCGAAGGGCGCGTTCGGCTCGCATCCTTATTTCGCCGCTTCCTGCGCCCACTTGGCCAGTGTAGTCAGAAACGGACTCGCTCCAGCCGGCGGAGGAATCTCTCCAATCAGCGACGTCCGGAACGGCACCATGCGTCCATAAAATTCCCGCGTGCTGTCCTTATCCTGCTTAATTACAGCTCCGTTCAGGCTGACGCCGGCAAACAAACCGCGGGCGCGCGAGTAGGTCAGCACCTCCGCCCGCATCTTCCAGTCAGTATTTCCCTCGGCATGACGTCCCACCGGACCAGCAGCCACCGAAGCGTCCGCTCCCAGCACGAATTCGCTCGAGAGCAAATGCTTCATCCCATCTTTATTCATAATCAGCATGACCAGGTCAACCGCCTGCCCGCCGATCTGAAACCCAAAACTGCCGCCGGTCACCACAAAAAACGCTGGCGCGCTCCATCCCGTTGGCGTGCGGCAACTGGCCAGTCCGCGCCCATACTTGGCGCCCACAATAAAGCCGCCCTTCAGCATCGACGGCACCACCGCCACGCATTCCGCCGACCCCAACACCTCCTGTGGAATGCCCTTATCCGGCGCCGCCTGGATTTCGTCCAGCACATCGGCGGCCGCCTGCACCCGGTCCGAGGCCTTCGATTCTCTCGCCTGATCGTCAGCGGCCGCAGAAATCCCACACAGACACACCACTACCGTAAGCAGCAAAAGCTTTTTCATGGTTCCTCGTTCACAAAGATTCTCTGGGAGCAATAATCTGGATTGTAAACGATGTGCCCGAGGTTGTGTCAGGAAGGGAACGTGGGAGAAGTTCTAGAATCAACGCAAGGATTGTGGGTGAGTCTGGAAGACAAAAAAATCGGGGCTGAAAGTAGTGACCCTAATCGCCACTCTCAACCCCGTCTCCCAGGTTCTGTGGTAGGTGACGCGAGTATGCGTTGCACTCGCTTTCCCCACAAGATTACCGAGGTCAGTGTCCTGAAGTAACCCGGGTCAGACCTCCTCAAAATCGCTTATTTCGCCGCCACCAGCGAATGCGTGATGGCATGCACCGACAGCGCAATCCGATTCTGCACACCCACTTTGCGCATCAACTTCGCCACGTGCGCTTTTACCGTGCGCTCTTCGATACCGAGCTGAGCGCCAATCTCTTTGTTCGACCGTCCTGCCACCAGCATTTCCAGCACTTCTTTTTCGCGGTCTGTAAAGGTCACGCGGCCCGCCGGAAAAATCCGTCCCGGAGCCGAAGACACGCGCTCAATGAACATCGAAAGCACTCGCCGCGGCGCCCATACCGATCCCTGACTCACAATGCGAATGGCCTGCGCAAATTCCGCCGGCGAAGCCGCCTCATCCACATAGCCCTTGGCTCCGGATGCGATCGCTTTAAGAATGGTCTCTTCATCCACTCCCGACCCGGTCACGATAATGCGCAGATCAGGCCGCGTCGCTTTCAGGCTGGCCATCACATCAAAAAGGTTTTGTCCCGATCGGTTTCCCAGCAGAATCAAATCGACATTCTGCAGCGTGGAAATCTCGGGCAGGCCGGCGGAGATCAGTTCGAACTCGGGTTCCGAGTCGAACAAGGCGCGGAATCCCACAAACCTCAGTGGGTCGCTCTCCACGACGGCAATTTTAATTATCGGTTTTCTCGCTACTGCTGCTTTCATAGTTTTCCCTATAGGGCGTAATTGCTTAGCTAGAGCATAGCGGCATTTCGCCTCACTGCAAAGAGAAGTGACCGAAGTTAAATTACGGGAGTAACATAAGAAAGACCCTTGAAAACCCGCTCCACACCGGAGATTGGCCGAATAATTCTCGACGCCATTCGCGGAGAAAAGTCAGCATGAGAAAAACTTCCATTTGTCTTCTTGCCGCAACAGCCGCGCTCACCATCGCCGCTTCGACTCTGTTCGCGCAGGAACCGCCGCCCGCCGCTGCCACGCCCCAGGCCCCTCCCCCTACCTATCAGCCGAAGTTTCGCGGCGACCCGGCGCGCTCTGATTCCGAAGCCGAGGCCCTCGCCTACATGCGGGTCGTGATCCGCGCCGAGCACCAGTTCGACAAGCAGTACGACCACTACGCCACGACTCTAAATGAACTGGTCCACTCCGGCTCCTTTACCAAGCGCATGGTCAATCCCAACCGTGGCGATTACACCGCCAGCTTCGAGGGGAAGAAAGACAGCTACATTCTCACCATGACGCCCAAACAACTCGACGCCCAGCACCGCTCCTTCTATGCCGAAGACGACGGCAAAATCCACGCCGACGAAGAAAAACCCGCCGACGCGAAATCTCCCGTAGTGAAATGAATTCCCTGTCATCCTGAGCGGAGGGCGTGCTTTGTGAAAGCGAAGCGCGCCCGCAGTCGAAAGCCTGCTCTGAGCTTGCCGAAGGGGACCCCTTGCACTGTGGCTGTTGCATTGGCTCGCAAGGCGTCTCTACCAGGCTCAGCGCTGACCTTTAACCGAAACTCAGTTTATGATGGGAGTGAGAAGAATCAGTCTCTCGGAGGAATCATGTCCGCAACCGTCGGCGCACCAGCGCCCGAATTCTCGTTGAAGGATCAAGATCAGAAAGAAGTAAAGCTTAGCGACTACCGCGGCAAAAAGCGCGTCGTTCTCATCTTCTACCCGCTCGACTGGAGTCCCGTCTGCACCAAGGAACACGTCTGCATCGTCAACGACAAGAAACAGTTTGAGCAACTCGACGCCCAGGTGCTTGGTTTAAGCGTCGACAGCGTGTGGTCGCACAAAGCTTACGCCGAAAAGATGGGAATCCAATACCCGCTCCTCGCCGATTTCCAGCCGCGCGGCGCAGTCGCCGCCAAGTACGGCGTCTATCTCGAAGACAAAGGCATCACCGGCCGCGCCATCTTCATCATCGACCGCGACGGCAAGCTGGCCTGGCACAAGGACTACGACATACCGGTTGTGCCCGACATAAATGAAGTCGCGCAAGCCCTGGCCGCAGTGAAATAGATAAGACTCGTCATCCTGTGCGAGGATTGGTTCCTGCGCCCTGCGCGGGAACCAACCGCAGTCGAAGGATCCCTATAACCGCAAATTCACAGTGAGCGCGTGGGACTTCGATCTCCTAAGTCCCCGGCTTGATCTCCGCCGCCTTCCCATCTCGATAAGTAACCACCAGCGGCTTCCCGCCATTGGGATATCGCACCGTCTTCTCCTCCGACGACGCCCCTGCGTCCGGAACTCCCATCCCCACCGCGAAATCCACCTGCTGTTCATTCATCCCCGGCTTCACTTCATGCTGCTCAACCGCCTGCCAAACATCCGCCGGCCAGTGTTTGTACAATTCGTGCGGATCCTCCACATAAAACATCTCGTCGGAATAAATCTTGTACTGCCCGTCGCTCTCAAATCCTATGGGAACCGCGAAGCTGTGCCCATCTTTGTCAAACGTAGCCACCACCTGCTTCCGCCCACCGGGCGCGGCGATCGCCATCACATCCTTTATTTCCAACCGCTCCAGCGGCCCCAGCAACCCGGCCTCATGAGCGAAATCCACGCTCTTCACCACCGGGACGTACCGGTAATAGGTGTAACGGTATCCGTCTACCACCCAGACCGGCTGCAGCGTCAACTGCTTCGCCGACTTCACATCGAACGGATAAAGCTTCTTCGGCCTCACATAATAGTCGGCATTCGAGTAGCCAGCTTTCTTCGCCTCCGCCTGCTTCTCCGCCGCAACATAGTCCTCATGCCGCTCATAAAGAATGTATCCTGCGCGCAGTCCCGCCACCACCACGGCCAGCGCCAAAGCAATCTGAATCCATTTTTTAGCGTCTTCGCTCATCATGCGCAAAACTCTACCAGATCGTCTGCCAAACACGAATGATTTCAAAGGAGGTAAACTGGAGAAGTCGAGGAATCGACAAACGTAGCCGCCAGACTTAAAGCAACCCTGTCGGAAAGCCGGATCTCGAGGAGGAAACCCAGATGCCCACTGTCACCGAAGAAGATGTCCTCAGCGCGCTGAAGAGCTGCTACGATCCCGAGATTCCGGTCAACATCGTCGACTTGGGCCTCATTTACAAAGTGAACTTCACGCCGGTCGCCGCCGATACTCCCGAGCAAGCCAAGCAGGACGTCGTCATCGACATGACCCTCACCGCGCAAGGCTGCCCGGAACACGTCAACATCAGCGCACAGGTCAAATCGCGACTCGAGCAGTTGCCCGGCATCCGCAACGCCGCAGTCAACGTTGTCTGGACCCCGCCCTGGAGCCCTGAGCGCCTAAGCTCCGACGCCAGAAAGCAACTAGGAATCGAGTGAAGGCTTCGGCTTTCGGGCTTCGGCAAGACCGCTCGAAACCTTAACGTTTAAGCCGAAGCCGGACAGCCGAAGCCCGAAGCCCGCGCGCTACCCGCCAATCTCTTCCCAAGCGTCATAAGCGGACCGCCCCGCCGCATCGGTGATCCGCTTGCCGGCGCGCGCCGCCATTTCCATCACCTGCATGCCCCGGTCAAAATAATCCGGCAGCGCCCGCCGGATCTTCTCAAACTTCTCCGGAAACTCCGACGCCACCACCGCCAGCCCCACGCCCGTAGCCAGCACGCCCGCCGGATATTTCTTCTTCAAGAACAAAACCGTCGCCGCCCCAATCGAACCCGCCACCACCGCCTTCTTCCAGCCTTCCATGTTTCCCCCCGCGAAATATCGGACTGCGAACGATTATACTTCGTCGGAGTTTGTGTGGGGATGTGTGGAATGCTCGGAATCTGTGGAGAGTTCGGAATGTGTCGGAACGGGCGCCTTCGCGAGCCCGCCCTGAGCGAAGCCGAAGGGTTCAGCAGAGCGCAGCGAGGCGCACCCTGTACAGCTGCAATGCTCATGCAGAGACGCGCTCCGAAGCGTCCACGAAGTTAAGATTTCCTAACCTCGCACGCCTCGTTACCTTCGCCGCCCCACCGACGTGCGCGCCATTCTCTTGCCGAACGACTACACTCGAATTGTGAAGCGACACTACACCATCGGACGCATCAAGGGCGGCATGAAGTTCACCTGCACCCGCTGCGCCCATCACGTCAGCACCCTCGACTTCGATGCCCGCGACGGCAACCTCCGCACCCAGGCCGCGACCGCCATCAATCGGCACGCCACCACAGTTCACCACGAACCCGTGATGTTCTCCTCCCTCGACACCCAGCAACGCATCTGGCGCACCTGACGCTCCCCATACAGTTGTCATTCCGAGCGAAGCGAGGAACCTTGGTTTCGTCGGCAGGGCTACAACTCGCGCGGAGACAGCCGCCTCGGCTGTCCGCAGAGCGAAGCGACGCGCTGTTACTGACCGCTAGTCGACAACGGCCTTATCAGTAATCTGCAACCCGCGATCGATAATGGCAAACGCCTCGTGCATCTGCTGCTCGTTGATGCACAGCGGAGGGTTAGTGAAGAAGGTGTTCCAGCGAACGAATGTATAGAGGCCTTGCTCGCGGAAGAAGCGTCCGAGAGCAGCCATCTCCTCAGACGTGCCATTGAATGGAGCCAAGGGCTGGCGCGTCTTGCGGCTGCGCACCAGCTCCACAATCCCGAACAATCCGATCGAGCGCACCGCGCCCACGGAGGGATGCTTCGCCTGCAACTCCGCTCCCAATTCTTTCAGCACCACGCCCATTTTTTTCGCGTTATCGATCAGCCCATCTTCCTCATACACGCGAATCGTGGCCAGCGCCGCTGCGCATCCCATGGGATGACTGTTGTAAGTCAGCCCGCCATAGAAAACCTTGTCCTGAAAATGCTGCGCGATGTGATGCCGCATGCCCACCGCTCCCAGAGGCAGATAGCTGGACGTCAATCCCTTCGCCATGCAAAGCAGATCGGGAACCACCTTCCAATGATCGACCGCGAACCACTCGCCGGTGCGTCCAAAGCCAGCCATCACCTCATCTGCAATCATCAATATGCCGTGCTTGTCGCAGATCTTGCGCAGCCCCTCGAGATATCCATCGGGCGGAACGAGAATCCCATTCGTTCCAGTGACCGGCTCGAGGATGAACGCAGCAATCGTCTGCGGGCCTTCCAGTTGAATCGTCTCTTCAATCATGGCGAGCGAGGATTCCGCCGATTCCCATCCGCGCTCAATCCCATGATAAGGATCGAGCACGTGCACCACGCCCGGAATCCCCGGCTCCGCGGCCCATCTGCGCGGATCGCCCGTAAGGCTCATGGCTCCAGCGGTCGCGCCGTGATAAGAACGATAGCGCGCAATAATTTTGTGGCGTCCCGTGAAGAAGCGCGCAATCTTGATGGCATTCTCATTGGCCTCAGCGCCGCCGTTAGTAAAGAAGAAGGTGTCGATGTCGCCCGGCGTGATCTCGGCAAGCTTGGCGCCGAGCCGCGCGCGAACTTCTGTGGCCATGAAGGGATTCGCATACGCGAGCGTCGCGGCCTGCTCACTGATGGCCTGGATGACGCGCTCGTCGCCGTGTCCGATGTTGACCGACATGAGCTGGCTGTTGAAATCGATGAAGCGCTTGCCTTCCGGCGTGTAGAAATAAATTCCTTTGGCATGAGCGACCGGAATGGGGTCGACCTTGGATTGCGCCGACCACTCGTAAAGCGTGTGTTTGCGGGCTAAGTCGACGATCTCTTTGCTGGACATCTTCTGCGTCGTAGCGGGATTGGCGATGGTAGTAGTCATGATTAGAACTCCACTTAGAACTTGCGGCTGTGCTCTTTGGCCCAGCGCTCTACCACAACTTTCTTATCGGTATAGAACTCGATGGCGTCGCGGCCCTGGCCGTGAAGATCGCCGAAGAAACTGTTCTTCCATCCGCTGAAGGGGAAGTAGGCCATGGGCGCGGCGACTCCAATGTTGATGCCAATGTTTCCCGCAGGCGCTTCGTAGCGGAAGCGACGCGCGGCCGATCCGCTCGACGTGAACAGCGACGCCTGATTGCCATAAGCGCTGCGCTCGAGAAATGCGAGAGCATCGTCCATGTCGTTAGCGTGGACGAGACTGAGCACGGGACCGAAAATCTCAGTGTCCGCCAGATCGCTGGTCGCCGGAACGTCGTCGAGAATCGTCGGCTTCACGAAGTTGCCGGATTCGCATTTCGAGATCTTCGAGTTGCGGCCATCGAGCAGAACTTTGGCTCCCTGCTTTTCGCCGAGTGCGATGAGCGACTCGACGCGCTCTTTGCTCTGCGGCGTGATCACCGGTCCCATCTGCACGCCTTCATCAAGGCCGTTGCCGACTTTGAGTTTCGAGGCAGCGTCGGTGATGGAGTCGCGGAAAGTTTTCTGCGCTTCGCCGATCGTGACGGCGACCGAGACGGCGAGGCAACGCTGGCCCGCGCAGCCGAAAGCGCTATCACCGATGATTTGCGTGGCCATGGGCATATCGGCGTCGGGAAGAACGATGACGTGATTCTTGGCTCCGCCCTGGCACTGTGCGCGCTTTCCGTTGGCGGCAGCACGGGAGTAAACGTATTTCGCGACAGGAGTCGAGCCGACAAAGCTGATTGCTCGAATCTTGGGATGGTCGAGCAGTGCATCAACAGCGGACTTCCCGCCGTTGATCAGATTCACTACACCTTCGGGCAGTCCAATCTTTTCCAGGAGTTCGTAAACGTAGCGCATGGTGAGTGGAACGCGCTCCGAGGGTTTGAGAATGAACGTGTTTCCGGTGGCGATGGCGTAGGGCAAATACCAGAACGGAATCATGCCCGGAAAGTTAAAAGGTGTAATGGCGGCCACGACGCCGAGCGGCTGACGGATCATCATTTCGTCGATGCCGCGGGCAACGTCTTCCAGGTTATAGCCCTGCATCATCATCGGAATGCCGCAGGCGACTTCGACGTTCTCGATGCCGCGTCGCATTTCGGCTTTCGCCTCGGCGAAGGTCTTGCCGTTCTCCTGAGTGATGATGCGGGCGATGTCGTCGATGTGGTCTTCGAGAAGCATCTTCAGCTTAAACAGCGGCTGGATGCGGTCTTCGGGCGGGGTGCGGCGCCATCCGGCAAACGCTGTGCCGGCGGCCTCGACTGCCTGATTGACTTCCTGGGCATCGGCGAGCGGCACTTGCGCCAAAGTCTCGCCAGTCGCGGGATTGACTACGTCACGCCATTCAGACGCGGAGGAATCGGTCCAGTGGCCGTTGATGAAATTGGTAAGCCGGATTGTGGGTGGTGCGGCTACTGACGTCATGCTGTTGCCTCTGCTATCGCGAAGAGTAACTCAAGATTATTACACCAACTGAGCGACCGCGCCTTTCTTGTCGCACACCGCCGCCAGTGCGGATTCCAGCACGTCGAGGCCCTCGTCCATCTGCTCGTTCGTTGCTACGAGCGGGACCAGAACGCGGATCACATTCGAATAAGAACCTGCGGTGATGGTGATCAGACCGTGCTCGTAGCAATACTGTGTGATCTGTTTCGTCTCATCCGAGGCTGGAGTTTTCGTTTCCTGTGACTTCACCAGTTCGATGGCCTGCATGCCGCCGAGACCGCGCACGTCACCGACGATCGACCAGCGGCGCTGCCACTCTCGGGCACGGCGCTGGAAGCGGTCTCCGAGTTCGTTGGCGCGGGTTAACAGGTTTGTGTTTTCGAATAAATCGAGCGTGGCCAGCGCAGCCGCGCAGGAGAGCGGATTGCCGGCGAAAGTTCCGCCCAGTCCGCCGGGACCGGGCGCGTCCATGATCTCGGCGCGGCCGGTGATCGCGGCAAGCGGCAAGCCGCCGCCTAGAGATTTCGCAGTGACTAGAATGTCTGGCTCGATGCCGTAACGCTCGCTGGCGAAAAGCGCGCCGGTGCGCCCGAAGCCGGATTGCACTTCATCGGCGATGAAGAGCACGCCGTGCTTGTGGCAGAGATCGATGAGGACTTTGAAGTAGTCCGGCGGCGGAGCGACGAATCCGCCTTCGCCAAGAACCGGCTCGGCAATGACCGCCGCTACTTCTTCATTGGCGACGACGCGTTTGAAAGTGTCTTCGAGATGGCGCGCGCAGTAGAGATCGCACGACGGGTATTTCAAGTTATAAGAGCAGCGATAACAGTAGGCGAACGGCACGCGGTAAACCTCGCCCGGGAACGGCGCGAATCCGGCTTTATAAGGATGCGTCTTGCTGGTGAGAGCAAGAGTCATCATGGTGCGGCCGTGAAAGGCGTCTTCGAAGGCGATGATCGCGGGACGTTTGGTGTAGGCGCGGGCGATCTTCACTGCGTTCTCTACCGCTTCAGCCCCGCTGTTGACGAAGAGAGTTTTTTTGGCAAACTTTCCCGGCGTGACTTCGTTCATGCGCTCGGCGAGCCGTATATAGCCTTCGTAAGGCGTGACCTGGACGCAAGTGTGCAGATACTTGTCGAGCTGGCCGCGGATGGCCTCGACCACCGCCTGCTGGCGGTGACCAGCGTTGGCGCAGCCAATGCCTCCGGCAAAGTCGATGTAGCGATTGCCGTCGACATCTTCCAGCCATGCATCTTCTGCCTTCGCTACGTAAATGGGCGTGCCGTGAGAAAGGCCGCGGGGCACGGCTTGAGCGCGGCGGGCGGAGAGCGCTTTCGACTTCGGGCCGGGGATTGATGTGTTGATGCGGATTGTACTCATACTGATTTCTCGGGAGAACTCCCTGAAGCGGTGGAGACGCTGCACGAAATACAGGGGTCCTTCGACTGCGGTTGGTCTTCGCGCTTGGGCGCGAAGATCAATCCTCGCTCAGGATGACAATTACGGGGAGGTTCCATCATTAGTACCAGCCTATCGGTGCTTCATTCAGATTGATGTAGACCTGCTTAGTCTCGAGGTATTCTTCGATACCCCAGGGACCCAGTTCACGGCCGAAGCCGGATTGTTTGTAGCCGCCCCATGGGGCCTCGACGTACGTGGGCTGCATATGATTCACCCAGACGATGCCGGCGCGCAGGGCTTTTACGGCACGCAGGGCCTTGAAAATGTCCCGGGTCCAGACGGCGGCGGCCAAGCCGTAAGGAGAATCGTTGGCAATTTTGAGCGCTTCTTTCTCGTCTTCGAACGGAATGACGGCAGCGACCGGGCCGAAGATTTCTTCGCGCGCAATGCGGGCGGAGTTGCTCACGTCGGAGAAGATCGTGGGCTGGACGTAATAGCCTTTACCGATTTTCTCGGGGCGTCCGCCGCCGGAAGTGAGCTTGGCCTCTTTTTTCCCGATCTCGATGTAGGAGTTGACGCGGTCATATTGTTCTTTGCTGACCAGCGGGCCCATCTTGGTTTCGCGATCGAGCGGGGGGCCAAGCTTGATCTTCTTGGCTTTCTCCGTCATCGCTTCGACGAAGTTCTTGTAGATCGACTTCTGCACCAGGATGCGGCTACCGGCGGAGCAGACTTCGCCTTGATTGATGAAGACGCCAAACAGCGCGCCATCGATGGCGGCTTCGAAATCGGCGTCGGCGAAGAAAATGTTGGGCGACTTGCCGCCGAGTTCGAGCGTCACGCGCTTTACCGTGTCAGCAGCCTGTTTGACGATGATCTTGCCAACGGCGGCACTGCCGGTGAACGCGATTTTGTTTACATCAGGATGCTGGACCAGCGGCGCGCCGCAGGTTTCCCCGAAACCGGTGATGATGTTGACCACGCCCGGAGGCAGGCCACAGTCTGCGAAATATTTCGCAAACTCGAGAGCGGTCAGCGGAGTTTGCTCGGCAGGCTTGAGGACGCAGGTGCAGCCTGCGGCGATAGCGGGAGCAAGTTTCCACGCAGCCATCAGGAGCGGATAGTTCCACGGAATGATTTGTCCGGCGATGCCGACTGGCTCTTTCAGCGAAAGGGACATGGCGTTGTCGGGGACGGGATTCACGTAGCCAACTACTTTGGTGGCAAGTCCGCCGTAATATTCGAAGCAGGTCGCGGCGTCGTTGATATCGAATTCGGCTTCGACGATGGGCTTGCCGGTGTTGCGGCATTCGAGTTCGGCGAGCGCAGGGAGATTGGCGCGGATTTTTTCGGAGAGGCGAAAGAGTACGCGGCCACGTTCTTGCGCCGTGGTAGTGGCCCAGGGGCCTTCTTCAAAGGCGGCTTTGGCGGCAGCTACGGCGCGGTTTACGTCGTCGGGGCCAGCGTCGGGGACCTGGGCGATTACTTCTTCCGTGGAGGGGTCATATACCGGAAAGGTCTTCGCGGATTTGCTCGCGACCCACTTGCCGTTAATGTACATCTGGTAGGTTTTTACTTCCGTTGTGATTCCGCCTGGCATTGATTCCTCCTGCGTACCTCAGGGGCTGAAGCCCCGTCCCATCTCGACTCTTATCGCAGCGCTGAAGTGCTGCGCCACCCAAAATCAAAACCAGAAGCGAGCTGCGCTCGCTGGACAGCCGAGGGCGGCTGTTCCCACATTAATCGAACCCAGGGCGAGCTTCGCTCGCCGGGACCGCAGCGATGGCTGTCCCTGCACGAATCTGTCGCTGCGTCTTTAGGCGGCCGTATACGAAAAAGAAAAAGGCGGCCAAGCCGAAGAAAAACAGCGTGCCGCCTACCATCCAAATCTCGTAGGACCACAGCGATGTGATCTGCTGGGCCGGGAAAAATACGAGCGCGATGCCGAGGATCGTGGTGAGCAGCCCACTGGTCCCGGCGACGAATAGCGTGGTGCGGCCATAGTGGCCACTCGGAGCCGGCTCGGTGATTGCGAATTTCACGAGCGCGCCGAACATGTAAACGAAGGGAACGAGATTCAGCACGACGGCCAGAGACAAGAGTTTCTGGAATGTTTCCTGAACGCCGGCGCCGGCGAGATTCAAAATCACAAGCACTGCGGAGACGATCCCCTGAACGATCAAAGCCGCGTAGGGTGTTGAGTAGCGTGGGTGAACGTTGCCGAGCCATGAAGGCATGTAGGAATCGAGGCCGGCGACGAAGGGGATGCGGGCGCAGCCGCCGATCCAGGCCGAACCGATGCCGGCGATGGCCAGGCTGAGCATGACGGCAAAAGGCACCAGAATCCAGTTCGCGCCGACACGGGCGGCCATTGCGCCAACCGCCTGAACTATGCCTTGCAGAACGTTGACGCTCTTACCCACAGAGATCAACAGAGTCAGCGTGACCGCGACGTAGAGCGTGCCTGCGATCAGGCCACCCCAGGCAACGGCTCCGGGCAGAGTGCGGGCCGGATCGCGGATTTCGTCGCCCATCACAGACGCGAGTTCGAGGCCGATCAAACCGAAGCAGATGACGCCGAAGGAATTGAGAACGAAGCGTGGGTTGGCGGGGATTTTGAAGTCAGCAGCGGTGATTGTGGTGCCGAAGCGCGAGTAGATTAATACGCCCAGGCCGATGAGGACTGCCGCAGCAATGAAAGTGCCGATGGCGCCGAGGTTGTTGATCCACTTGCCGATGCCGAGGCCGAGAATGTTGAGCAGGGTGAGCAATGACAGCAAGGCAAGCGACATGACGAGCGCGAAAGATTTGCTATCGGCAAGACCTGCGTGGCTCGGACCCAGAATGAAAACCGAGACGCCGACGAAGTAAAGCATGATCGTCGGCACGTAGAGCATGTTGTTGGTCCAGTAGCACCAGCCGGAGAGAAATCCGTGAAAGTTGCCGAAGACTTCTTTGGCCCAGAGATAGACGCCGCCTTCGCCGGGATAGCGGTGAGCCAGCTCGATGACGGCGATGCCCTGAGGAAAGAAGAAGAGGATTAGGGAGATGATCCAGAGCCAGATGGTGACGCCGCCGTTGGCGGCGATCGAGGGAACTACATTCAAGTTGAAGACAGCGACTACAAAGAGAAGGACGAGATCGCGGCGTCCGAGGGCGCGGATCAGGTGGGGCTGAGGGACGGGTTGGGCCGACGTCGACAAGGTCTCCTAGATGGTTGCAAACAGCAGGTTCCTCACCGGGCTTTCGCCCGGTTCGGAATGACAGGATTTTTTCTCTGCATCACTACATTCTAGTGCGCGGCCAGCGCCGGCTGGCCGATTCGTTCCTGTTGCGCTTTCGCGAGCGATGACGCGATGTCGTCGAAGGCTGCCAGATGCTTGTCGATGTCGGCCTCCGTGTGCTGGACGGAAATGGTCCACTGCTCGTCCCACCAATAAGGCTGCGGCATTACGCCGCGGTTGACCATGGCGAACCAGTAGTGGCGCCAGAGATCGATATCGATCGTGATCCAGTCGCGATAGTTGCGAATTTCCTTGGGATAAAACATCAGCGCACCGTTGGCTCCGGCTTGTGCAATGTAAGCTTGCAGTCCGACTTTCGCGATGGTCTTGCGATAACCGGCGGCCAGCTTTTTGCCGACCTTGTCGACGTGAGCGTAGTTATCGCGGGTGAGGACTTCGCGGAACGTTGCAAGGCCGGCAGCCATCGAAACCGGATTCGTATTGTAGGTGCCGCCGTGGAAGACCTTGTGTTGCGAGATGAGGTCCATCACAGATTTGCTGGCGCCGAACGCAGCCAGGGGCAGGCCCCCGCCAATCGATTTGGCAAGGCAGATCATGTCGGGACGAACATTGAAGTATTCGCTGGCCCCGGCCCAGCCCAGCTTCGCGCCGGTTTTTACTTCGTCGAAGATCAGGAGCGCGCCGTTCTTTGTGGTGATCTCGCGCAGACCTTGCAGGAAGCCGGGTTCCGGCATGCAGATGCCAACGTTCATCAAAATAGGTTCGAGAATAATCGCGGCAATCTCGCCAGGATTTTCTTTGAATCGGCGTTCGACGGTGGCCAGGTCGTTGAAGGTAGCGATGAGCACATTTGCGACCGCGGACTTCGGCACGCCGAGCCCGCCGGGGACTGAGATGGGATTGTCGATATCGCCGAAGTCGGGAGCGTGCGGCTTTACGCTGACCAGTGCGGAGTCGTGCAGTCCGTGGTAGGCGCCTTCAAACTTTACGATTTTGTCGCGGCCGGTAGCGGCGCGGGCCAGACGAATGGCGTGCATGGTAGCTTCGGTGCCGCTGTTGCCGAAGCGGCACATTTCGACAGGAAAACGGTTGCAGATTTCTTCCGCGAGTTCCCATTCCATGTCGTGCGGCATGCCAAACATTGTGCCAGTGGAGAGGTGTTTTTCAACGGCCTTCATCACGGCCGGATGGCAGTGTCCGGCCATGAGCGCGCCGAAGGTCAGGTTGTGGTCAATGTATTCGTTGCCGTCGAGGTCACGGAACTTGCTGCCGCTGGCTTCTTTCACGAAGATGGGCCAGGGATCGTAATGGCGATAGTTGCTGGCCACGCCGAGCGGAATGCGTTTGAGATTCTTCTGGTGCGCTGCGGCGGACTTGGGCGTGCGGCGCTCGTAAGTTGCGAGCTCCTTCTGCAGATCGGGATACATCGAATTTCTCCGGGGAACTCAGGCCGGCGGCATTTCTGATTGAGCCACAGACCATTAGAATGCCGGGCGGCCCAAGCCGCCCGGGTTTCGGGCTAGAAATAGAATTTTAACGCAAACTGCACCAGGCGTGGGTCCTGGGCCTCCGTGATCTTTCCAAACAGAGTCGCTCCATCGGAGAAGTGACCGTCTGGGTTGTAGAGATTGGTTTTGTTGAAAATGTTGAAGAACTCCGCCCGGAACTGGAAGTACCGTTGCTCGCTGAATGGGATTTTCTTGTGGACTGCGAAGTCCCAGTCCTGAAGTCCGGGACCGCAGCAGATGCTGCGCTGCGTACCATTGTTGAACTGGCCGGTCGGTGGATCGGAAAAATCATTGGGATTAAACCAGAAACCGCCATTCGTCTTGGGGTTGAGCTTTTGAAATGGTGCTACCAGACTCGGGGCCTCCGTGCCCAGGAAGAAGATGCTGGCAATCAGTTCGGTATCGTCCTCGGTATCCAGTCGGATGGGGAACCCGCTTTGAAATTGTGCAATACCGGAGACGGCCCAGTCATTTAACACCTTGCCGGCGGCACCCTGATGCTTTCTGATGGGCAATTCCCAGTCATAACTGACTACGAAACGTTGTTTGGAGTTGAATAGCGACAGGGCGCGGCTGGCGCGGTAGTTGAAGGGATCGAGTGTTTCCTCGAACGTGGAACCGTCGTCGATCGATTTGCTGAAAGTGTAGGAAGCCTGGAACTGCAGGCCGTTGGAGAAGCGCTTTTCGAGCATCGCCTCGAAGGCGTTGTAATTGGAATTGGCGATGGTGTCTTCAGCGAAGATGTCGCTGAACACCGGCACCCCATCCGCCGGACAGCCGGCGCCCGTGGTGGTACAGCTCGGCGAGGAGTACGGACGCAGTCCAACGAACTGCAAAGTCTGCCCTGTGCCGTTTACGACTTGCCCGTTGGGCAGGTGGAACGGGAAGCCGGTCGGAACTGTCACGCTCCACTGGCTGTCTTCCAGGAATGGACCGCACGTGGTTGGCTGTCCGTATGAGGTCACGTTCCCGGGAAGGTTGAGGGTGGTTGATATTGTGGACATGTCGAGGCACGTCTGCGGTGTCGATGGGTTTATGTCGTGCGAGGCCAGCAGCCGGTGTCCCTCGGACCCTACATATCCCAGCTGCAACATCGTATCTCTTGTAAGTTGCCGCTGAATCGTGAGGTTGTATTGGGTTGTGTATTGTGTCCGGAGGTGGGGCTGAAACTCCCCGTAGAGAAGAATGGGGCGGAACAGGGAGTAATCAACTGGTTGTCCTCTTACTGGCGTCAGGATGCCATTGAATGGATTCGGACTTACATAGTCCCCCTGGTTCACGAAAGGGGTGTTGAAAAACGTTTCGAACAACGACGAACTGCCGCCGAACGGCGGTTCGGCGCCGAATTGCGCCAACACCAATTCCTCAATTGGGTTGTAGAACAGGCCCCATCCCGCGCGAATGCTGGTCGCTCCGTTGTTGCCGAAGACTTTTCCCAGAAAGCCACCGCTAAAGTTGGGGCTATAGGCGATGCCCACTCGCGGGGCAAAGGCTTTGTAGTAGGTTGAAGTCATTCCGGCGGGGACGCCAGGGTCGCCGGGCACAACCAGACCGGTCGGCTGAACGCCGACCGCACTGCAACTGGAACTGGTCACACCAAAGTAGGTTTGACTTAAGGCCGATAACCCGCACGGATAAACGGTGGAGTTCTGCCCCGGCCGGAAGGTTTCAACGTGTCCGCTGATGTCGGTAAGCGGGGTATCGAGTTCCCAGCGCAGGCCGTAGTTGAGAGTCAGGTTCGGCCTGACCTTCCAGCTATCTTGCGCAAACGGATAGACCGACGTGCCGCGAATATCCTCCCGCTGTCCGGATCCCTGAATATAGCTGTCGGCGAGACCAAGAAGGTACTCCGCGTAGTTATCCTGGTCGCCAGGGACAATTGCGTTCGGGCCACTATTGTCGAAGGAGAATTCACCGTTGACGTCGAAGTAATAGTATTGATCGAACCGGGCGCGCCGGGCGTCGATGCCAAACTTGAAGGTGTGGTTACCCTTCACCCAAGTCAAGTCGTCCGACCACTGGAAGCTGTTGCCAACTTGCGGAAGCACGCCCTCAAAGTTGTTGCCAAAGACAGCGCCGCCACCGATATCGACGTATGGAACCCCCGTGAAACTCGAGGGCAGGCCGGGAGTGATTCCGCCTTTCCCGGCAGGAATGCCGGAACTGGCGAGAAGAGTGTTGATGGGGCCGGAATCCGACGTACCGTTGAAGCAGAAGGCTGCCGCCCCACCCGTGCATGAACCGTTCACTGGACCGGTCTTCTGTGGCGTCAGGAAGCCCAGCTGCCCCTCTCGCATATAGGTGAAGCGCGCTTCATTTACCACGGCGTTGTTGATGGTCCAAGTGTGGCTCAGGTTCCATTGCTGAAAACGGCTGTTGTTATAGTTACCGAATCCGGGAACGGTCGCGCCTGCAGCCTCAAATTGATCGTAGGGCTGAAACTGCCGGGCGTCGTTGAAGTAGTAGTACACCGAAAAATTCTGCCGGCTGTTGATTTTGTGATCAATGCGGACGGTGAATTGATCCTCATTATCAGAACTCACGGGCACGGATACGTTCTGACCTGTTCCCAGGTTCGCCGTCGGAACAAACTGCTGTAACAGGTTAGCGGCCACCGGATCCTGACACGGCGCCGGGATGACTCCTGCCGGAAAAACCTTGTACCAGTCAATCGTGGGCGTACCGGATGTCGAATCGGTTGGAAGGTTCGCAATTCCCCCCGGTGGCAAGCCTAACGCCTGATCGCAGGTCTGCCCCCCTGGAATGCTGCGGCCGTCCAGAACCTGGGCCACGAACGGACTTGTGATGCCGTAATAAGCGCCGGTATTCGGATTGATTTGCTGGAAGCCGCCTGCGCCCGAAAAATCTCCGCTGTACTGCCCGGTGGGCGCGGTGACCGACGGCTGGCCGGTAGGGACGTTCACGCTGGCACCCGTCAGTCCCTCGCGGACGCGACGTCCTTCGTAGGAAAAGAAGAAGAAAGTGCGGTCCTTCTTCAATGGACCACCGAAAGTTCCGCCATACTGGTTCTGGTTCCACTGTGGCCGACCTAAGACGTCGAAGTAATTCTTGGCGTCTAGAACTGTATTGCGGAAGTACTCATAGATGTCGCCATGAAAGGTATTGCCACCAGACTTGGTAATAACGTTAACCACCGAACCGGAGTTGCGGCCGTATTCAGCGTCGAACGTATTCGTGATGACACGGAATTCCTCGACGCTATCGGGTGTGGGTTCCACGGTAGGTGAGTTCACGAACTGGTCGTTGGCGTCGCCGCCGTTCACACTGAAGTTGTTGGAACGGGTGCGACCGCCATTCACCGACACGGAACCGGTATCTTGCGATCCATAGAAAAGGCTGCCGTTGCCGTTTCCCAACTGTGCCTGCACGCCGGGCTGAAGTTGCAGGAACTGGTAAGTATCGCGGCTGTTCAGGGGCAGTTCATTTATCGAGCGGTCATTGATCACCGCGCCAAGCTGCGTGCTGGTCGTATCCACCTGAGGAGCTTCTGAGGTGACCTCCACCGTCTCCTGGGACGTACCGATTTGCAAGGTGGAGTTAAGAGTCACCACCTGATTGACATCAACGATCACACCTTTCTGAACATTTTTCTTAAACCCGGTCAGCTCAAACTCGACGGTGTAGGTGCCGGGAACGACTTCCACGAAGGAGTAGTCGCCACTGCCGTTGGTCAGTGCGTCGCGGCGGATGCCGGTCGCGTCGTTGATCAGCGTAACCTTTGCCGACGCGAGCACGGCGCCGGTAGGGTCGGCAACGCGCCCCAGAACGCGGCCGTCGACGCTTTGCGCGGGGAGCAGCGCAGGGAGCAAGAGAGAGAGCGCGACCAGGCAAACCGTTTGCAGAGAGATCGTTTTCCGAGACATCGTTTCCAGACACATCATTTTCGGACACATCATTTTCGGACACATCATGGTCCAGCGGGCTCGCAGCGACGGCATGGAACCTCCAGGCATCCTGAAGAGAAGTTTTTCTTTGAAAGCGATAGCTTGTGTCTTGCCACAACCTTGCTATAATCCCGCAAGGTTAGAGAAGGTTAGAGAAGGGGAAGGCGCACTGTCAAGGATAAAAAAGCGCTGCCTCTTATAGACAATTCTTATCGACCGGCCGCGGTGATGAATTCATCCAGATCAGAAGCTTATTTGAAAATCGGCGACGTGGCGCGGCGGGTGGGCGTGTCTCCGTCGGTGATCCGGTCGTGGGAGAGTCTAGGGCTCACGCGTCCGCGGCGCACCGAGAGCAAGTACCGGCTGTATACCCCGGATGACGTCAAGCTGCTGAAGCGGGCGCGATTTCTGCGGAAGGTGCGGGGGTTGAACGCGGCGGCGATCATCGAACTGCTGCGGCGTGAACGGCGGGTAAGTCCGGCGGCGGACGGAAGCGCCGGTGCGGTGGGCTCGCACTTGCGGCAGCTGCGCGCCAAGCGGCGTCTGTCGCTGGCGCAGGTAGCGCAGGCGGTTGGCATCTCGGTGGGATTCCTGAGCGCGCTCGAGCGTTCGCAAATGAGTGGGTCGGTGGGCACGCTGCGCAAGCTGGCGCGGTTTTACAAGACCAACATTCTGGATTTTTTTGATGCCACCGGCGCGAGCAGCCGGCAGGTGCAGCCCGAACATAGGAAGGTGCTGGAAGCCGGGCCCGGCGTACGTATGGAGTTATTGGCTTGGGGAAACACCGCCGTCATGGAGCCGCACCTGTTTCGCGTGGCGCCGGAAGCCGGCAGCGGAGACTCTTACACGCACGAAGGCGAGGAGTTCCTTTATGTGTTGCGCGGAGAACTCGCGATCACGCTGGAAAAAAAAGAATACCGACTCAAGAAGGGCGACAGCTTTTATTTTGAGAGCGCGACTCCGCATCGTTGGAAAAACCCCGGGCGGGCGGAGACCTGGGTGCTATGGGTAAATACGCCGCCGACGTTTTGAAGGAGGGACTATGAAGGTGCGACATTCGGCCATCCTCTTATCACTGCTGATAGCGCTGCTGTTTACTCCTTCTTGCACGAAGAAAACGCCCACTCTCAGTTTGCTGGTGTGGGAGGGCTATGCCGATCCCTCGTTCGTCAAGGCTTTTGAAGAACAGCATCATTGCAAAGTGTCCGCGTCGTACATGGGATCGAGCGACGAACTTGTGGCCAAACTTCGCGGCGGTAGCGCGGGAAATTATGACGTCATCTCGCCTTCGAGCGATGTGGCGACTTCGATCGCAACAGCGGGACTGGCCGCTCCTTTGGATTTGACGAAGATTCCGGGTTATGGGCAGCTCTCTCCGCAGCTCACTTCCCTGCCGCTCGTGCGGGTGAAGGGCCAGGTGTATGGAGTTCCGTTCATGTGGGGCCCGGACCCGCTGCTCTACGACACCACGGTTTTCGCACAGCCTCCGGAGAGCTGGAACGTGTTGTGGGATCCGAAATACAAAGGAAAGATTTCGGTGTGGGACGATCTGTCGACGGTTTACATGGCGGCGCAAGTCCTGGGCTATGACAAGCCCGATCCGTCGCAGCTTTACAACTTGACCGACGAACAGCTTGAGGCAGTCAAGAAGAAGTTGCTGGAATTGAAGCCGAATATCCGCAAGATGTGGTCGACGGGCGGGGAGTTGACGAATCTTTTTCAAAATCACGAAGTGGTCGCGGCCATGGGATGGCCGTTGATGACCAATCAACTGCGGAAGATCAACTTCCCGGTGGGCGAGACCATTCCGAAGGAAAATACGACGGGCTGGATCGATCACCTCATGATCACGGCGGGCAGCGAAAACAAGGATCTCGCCTATGAGTTTCTCGAGTACATGATCGAAGCGCAGACCCAGAAGAAAGTGACCGACGTGACGGGATACACTCCGGCGAATCCCCAGGCGGCAAGGTTGATGACGCCGGAGGAAGTGAAGAGTCTGCATCTGGACGATGTCGACAACTATCAGAAGCGGCTTTATTTCTGGCAGAACGTGCCGCGGCGCGCCAAGTACAACGAGATCTGGAACGAAGTGAAAGCGGCGCAGTAGAAGCGAAAACACCGATAAGCACGGCCACGATCCAATGTCTTCCACAACGACGGCAGCAAGCACACACGCGAACTCGAGCAACCCCGCTGCACCCCTCACGCTGCTCAGCATTCGCAACGTGGCCAAGCAGTTCGGGAAGAACGTCGTGTTGCGGGACATTTCTCTGGATGTCGCGGAAGGGGAATTTCTTACGATCCTGGGGGAAAGCGGTTCAGGTAAGACGACGCTGCTGCGGATTATCGCCGGTTTTGAGACGGCGAGCGCGGGCGAGGTGTGGATGGGCGAGGAGCGACTGGACCGCCAGCCACCTTACCGGCGCCGCGTGAACACTGTGTTTCAGCACTATGCGTTGTTTCCCCACCTCACCGTAGAGCAGAACGTGGCTTACGGATTGCGCGTGGCCAAACGACCCGAGGCGGAGATTGCATCGCGCGTGACGGAAGCGCTCGAAAAAGTAAAGATGTCGGCGCACGCCAAGTCAAAACCCTCAAAAATCAGCGGCGGACAGCAGCAGCGGATCGCATTGGCCCGGGCGCTGGTGAACCGTCCCCGACTCCTGCTGCTCGACGAGCCGCTTTCCGCGCTCGATGCGAACCTGCGCCGGCAAATGCAAGTCGAGTTGAAATCGCTGCAGCGCGAAGTCGGCATTTCGTTCATCTTCGTCACCCACGATCAAGAAGAGGCAATGGTGATGTCGGACCGTATCGCGCTGTTGCGCTCGGGAGAACTGGAGCAGGTGGCAACGCCTCGGGAAATATATGGGCGGCCAGCCACCGCTTATGCGGCGCAGTTTATTGGGCACACGAATCTGCTGAAGGGCGAAGTGCGGGCGGGAGTCGTGCGCTGCGGTCTCTTAGCTTGGCCGGCGGAGCTTCCCGATGGGACGGCCCTGTTCTCGCTGCGGCCAGAGAATATCCGCGTGTCTACCGGAAACGCGGCGCTGGCCGGCAGTGTGCGGGTTCGGGGAAGAGTCCGTCATCAGGCGTTTCATGGTGCGACTGAGTTGATTCGTATCGAGTGCGGCGACGGGACGGTGCTGGTGGTGCGAACTCCGGGCAGCGGCGGCACGTTGCATGAGGTCGAACTCGAATTCTCTGCTGCAGATGCAGTTCTGGTGCGCGAGTCTCCGGAAAGAATCTGAATGTTCTCACGAGCCTACAAAACCGCGGTGACTCTGCCCCCACTCGTGTGGGTAACGGTTTTTCTGCTGATTCCGTATTTGCTGATGTTCTGTTACAGCTTTTGGTCGGTGTCTCCGGCGCAGACCATTGTGCATTCGTGGAACTTCGCCAACTACGGCCAACTGCTGCGAGTCGATGTTTATTGGCAGACGCTGTTGCGTTCGATGTGGATCGCCGCGCGCGTGACCGCCTTCTCGCTGCTGCTGGGGTATCCGCTGGCATATTTTCTTTCCTTCTACGCGGGAAAGAAAAAAGATCTGCTTTATCAACTCGTGATCATTCCGCTCTGGGTCAGCTACCTGGTGCGGGCTTATGCATGGAAGACGATTCTGGGCTCAGACGGCGTGCTGAATACTCTGCTGCAGTATGTACACCTGATCAAGCATCCTCTGGAGTTTCTGCTGTACAGCCCGTTTGCCGTGGTGCTGACGCTGACGCACATCTACACTCCGTTTGCCTTTCTGCCGATTTACGCGGCGCTCGAGCACATTCCCCGCAATCTGGTGGAAGCGTCGCATGATCTCGGCGCAACTCCCGCGCAAACATTCTGGAAGGTGATTCTTCCGCTCTCGATTCCGGGAGTGGTCGCTGGAGCGACCTTTGCCTTTGTGTTGAGCCTGGGGGATTTTCTCGCGCCGCTGCTGCTCGGCGGGCCGAGCGGCATCATGATTTCGAACATCGTGGTCAGCCTGTTCGGCGCGGCTTACAACTGGCCGCTGGGCGCGGCGATATCGTTCTGCATGCTGCTGCTGGTCGTAACCCTCCTGGTTTTCTCGGAACGGCTGGAAAAGAAATGGAGCTTCTCGTGAGCGAAACGAAATTCGATTCCGGCTCACCCTGGCTGCTCGGCCACGCCGTCGCAGTATTCGCATTTCTCTATTTGCCGATTGCGGTTCTCATCCTTTATTCATTCAATGGAGAGGGCGTGGGCGGATTTCCGCCGCATCATCTGACGCTCGACTGGTATCGCACACTTTTCGCCGACGCCCCCATCTGGGATTCAGTGCTCAACAGTCTGCAGGTGGCGCTCGCGGCGATGGTGATCTCGTTGACCTTCGGCGTGCCGGCAGCGCTGGCGCTCGAACGGGCGCAGTTTCCGGGCAAGGCCCTGTTCCGGCGGTTGGTGCTCCTGCCGTTGATCCTGCCGGGAGTTATCACTGGGCTTTCCTTGCTCATGCTGTTCAACGTGACAGGAACGAAGCTCAGCCTGCTCACTATTGTTCTGGGACACGGCACGGCGCTGATCTCCGTGGCCACCACTGAAGTATTCGCGGGCCTGCAGAAGCTCGACCGGGCGCAGGAAGAAGCATCTCTCGATCTGGGCGCGAATTATTGGCAAACCTTCTGGCGCATCACGGTTCCGAACTTGAAGCTGCCGATTATCGGCGCAGCGTTACTGATCTTCACGCTTTCAATGGACGAGATTGCGGTCAGCTTCTTCCTGATCGGGCGCGATAACACGCTGCCTCTGGAAATCTGGGGACGGCTGCGCCGCGGCATCACGCCGGAAATCAACGCCGTGTCGACCATCATCTTTGTGTTTTCGCTGGTGGCAATTGTGTTCTGGTACCGCTTGCGCATGCGCAGCGAAAGCGCGGCGGAAGGAGAAACAAGGTGAGTGCGAATCGAAGAGACTTCATCCGATTTGTGGTTGCAGGAGCGGTAACGACAGGATGTCCGATTGACCTTTCGCTGGTTGTTGCGCAGACGGCGGACTCGCAGAACAATCACGCTGCGGATGTGGACGGGGAAGACAACCGGATCTGCCACCAGGTGCGCGACAAGGGCAGCAGCTTTTTCGAGCGGCCTCCGGCCTCGACGCGGCATGACGTCGTGATCGTGGGCGGCGGCGTGAGCGGACTCGCGGCGGCTTATCGTTTGCAGCACCTTGATTTTCTCCTACTCGAAAAAGAGCCGCACTGGGGAGGCAATGCATATGAGATGGAGTATGAAGGTAGCATTTACGCCACCGGATCGGCGTTCCTGGCAAAGGACGAATTCACTTACCACTTCGCCAAGGAGATTGGGCTGGATCCATTGCCCGTCAACAGCCCCGATGCCAGCATCATTAAGGGCGAGTTGATCCTCGACACTTGGGGCGACGGGCTCGATAAGCTGCCTTACGCTCCAGCCGTGCGCGAGGGGTTTAAGAAATTCAAGAAAGAAATGCTCGCCATTGATGTTGAGAATCGCAGCAAAGAGCTCTACGACAAACCTCTTTCCGATTTCCTGAAGGACTATCCGGACGAACTCAAGCAGTGGTGGGACAACTTCGGGCCTTCCAACTGGGGTGCGGCCAGCGAAGACACGGCCGCAGCCGTGGCCATCGAAGCGTTGCAGGAGATGGGCGGAGAGAGCCGCGTGGACGATCGCTACACATGGCCCGGAGGGTTGGGCGCCATCACGAAAAAGCTGGCGGAGATTCTCCAGCCAAAATATAAGGACCGCATGCAGGCGGGCGCGACCATCGTGGCAGTGGTCCCGCGAAAAGAAGACGTGCAAGTGACGTATATGCTTGGCGGCGAATTGAAAACGGTTGCGGCCAAGACCGTGATCATGGCGTCGCCGAAGTTCATCACGCGGCGCATCGTCGACGGGTTACCCGACAAGCAGAGCGACGCCATGCAGCAAATTCGCTACATTCCTTATCCCGTGGTGAATCTGATTTTCGACAAGCCGGTGTTCAATCACGGCTACGACACCTGGTGTCCGGGCAACACCTTTACTGATTTCATCGTTGCCGACTGGGTGATTCAAAAGCAAGCCGGCTACCAGCAGAAATTCAACATCATCACTTGCTACACCCCGATGAAGGAAGAGGAGCGCAACCGTCTGTTGAACGAGACCGGCGCGCGCAGAATCGCAGCCAATGTGTTGAGCGATTTTCAGAAGCTGATGCCCGGGTTCAATGTTGATCCGGTCGAGGTGCACATCTACCGCCGGGGACATCCTTTGTATATGTCGACTCCGGGGCTGTATACGCAGGTGCAGCCGCTCGTGCGCCAGCCCATGGATCGCGTTTTCTTCGCGAATACGGATTCCCAGGGGCCGGAATCGACCACCAATGGAGGAATCCTTGCGGCGCAACGCGCCGTGAAGGAAGTGGAGGCGCGGCTGGCGGGAAAGCCTATGCCAAAAGAAAAGGCTGTTGCAGGTTAATCCTGTTTATTCTGCTCTCGCTTCAAAATCAAAACGCCCCAAAAGTCTAGCCTCAGAGTGATTCAGCACCGAAGTGCGATGTAATCTCCTGAGAAACCTCTGCACATAGTAAAGTTATAGGTGGGGCCTTGCAGCCGAAGAACGCTGCGTGCCCCACCAATCCGATCCGTAGATAAAGGACAAACCATACTTTGAGTTTGAGCATTCGCAACATCGCCATCATCGCGCACGTGGATCACGGCAAGACGACCTTGGTTGACGCCATGCTGCAACAGAGCGGCACTTTTCGCTCCAACGAGCACCACGTCGAACGGGTGATGGATTCGAACGAACTGGAGCGCGAGCGCGGCATCACCATCCTGGCCAAGAACACGGCCATCTTCTATCACGACGTCAAGATCAACATCGTGGATACGCCCGGCCACAGCGACTTTGGCGGCGAGGTGGAACGCGCGCTGAAGATGGTAGACGGAGTGATGCTGCTGGTGGACGCGAGCGAAGGTCCGCTGCCGCAGACGCGCTACGTACTGAGCAAGGCTCTCGAAGCCAAGCTGCCGCCCATTGTGGTGATTAATAAGATCGACCGGCCCGACGCTCGGGCGCAGGAAGTGCTCAACGAAATCTACGACCTGTTTATCGATCTCGACGCGAAGGAAGACCAGCTCGACTTTCCGGTTCTCTACACGAATGCGAAGGAGGGAACAGCGTCGACCGACATCAAAGGCGGTGGCGAAGATCTGCGGCCGTTGTTTGATACCATCCTGAAAACCATTCCACTGCCCCAGGGCGACTCCAAAGGGCCGCTGCAGATTCTGGTCGCGAACCTCGACTACAGCGATTATCTGGGGCGGCTGGCCATCGCACGCGTTTTCAACGGAACTATGTTCACCGGCGAAGACGTGGCCATCGCCAAACTCGACGGGTCGATACACAAGACCAAGATCACGAAACTGTTCTCGTTCTCCGGGTTGAAACGTACGGATATCACCGAGACAGTGCTGGGCGACATTGTTGCCGTGGCTGGCGTGGAGGGAATCACGATCGGCGAAACCATTACGGACGCGGAGAATCCCGCGCCGCTGCCCCCGATCGTCATCGATGAACCCACCATCGCGATGATGTTCACGGTAAACAATTCTCCATTCGCCGGACGCGAAGGCAGCTACGTCACTTCGCGAAATCTTCGGGAACGTCTGGCCAAGGAACTGCTCACCAACGTTTCTCTGCGCGTGGAGGAGATGGGCACCACTGATTCGTTCAAAGTGCTCGGGCGCGGTGAACTGCAGCTCTCGATCACCATTGAGATGATGCGGCGCGAAGGTTATGAGCTGATGGTCGGCAAGCCGGAGATCGTCACCAAGCGCATCGACGGCAAGCTGATGGAACCGGTGGAGCATCTCACGGTCGACGTGCCAGAAGGATTCGTGGGCGTGGTGATGGAGCAGTTGGGATCGCGCAAGGCCGAAGTTACCAACATGCACAACCACGGCTACGGTCGGGTGCGGATTGAGTTCCGCGTGCCCAGCCGCGGATTGATTGGCCTGCGCAGCCAATTGCTCACCGACACGCGTGGCACCATCGTGATGAATTCGCTGTTCGATGGATACACGGAGTGGCAAGGGGAAATCCCACACCGGCTCACGGGAGCGTTGATCGCAGACCGGGCCGGAACCTCGACGGCTTATGCTTTATGGGGGCTGCAGGAACGCGGCGAGCTGTTTGTCAGTCCTGGCATTGAACTCTATGAAGGAATGATCATCGGCGAAAACGCGAAAGACGATGACCTCGACGTCAACGCGGTTCGCGAAAAGAAACTCACCAACATGCGCGCTTCAACGGCCGACGAAGCGATCCGCCTGGTGCCTTTCCGGCAATTAAATCTGGAGCAGGCCATCGAATTCATTGCCGATGATGAATTTGTCGAGATCACGCCAAAGTCGCTTCGGCTGCGGAAAAAAGTTCTGCAGGCCAACAAGCGCAAGAAGAGCGCGATGGCGGCGGTAGAAGAAGGGTGAAGCCCAGCCGTCAACGCTGTATTAACCAGCCAGTTTGACAAACCTGCTATACTTCGTGCCGCATTCGACTGTTCGCCAGCTCCGGTCCCGATTTTCAGGAAGGTGTCTCCGACCTGCCAGTCCGCCGCATTGAGCTTGCACTTTTGACAGCTCAATGCAGAGGCAGAGGCGTGAAGAATATTTTTGTAGGCAACTTGAGCTTTAACACATCGGAAGAAGAACTGCGGCAGATGTTTGAGCCTCACGGTCAAGTGGAC
>JBAUYE010000168.1:0-5817 GCA_049584615.1 Candidatus Sulfotelmatobacter sp. | reverse complement strand
GGGCCGCCCGGCACTCGGCACGTTGGCCGCCGGATGCCCCACGTTCGGCGTCGCCGGTTTCCCAGCAGGCGCGACCTTCACCATGGGCCGCGCCGCCCCGCTGGCCGCCGGACGCAGCGTCTGCACCTCACTTCTCGCTAATGGTTGTCCGGGATGCGCTGCCAGCGCCTGCTGCTGTTTGGCAAAAGGCACGGGCGGTGGAGGCGGCGTTTTCTTAGCGACGACCTGCCGGCTCGCGATCGCTGCTGGAGGTGCGGCCACGCGGCCCGCAGTTGCGGCCCTAGCACCGAGCACGCTCGCCTGCGTCGGAGCTACGGAAGCTCGCGCACTCACCGACATGGTGGCGATTTGTTGTGCGCTCACCGTGACGGATGCTTTCGCCACGGGCTGTGCGCTAACGAACGCCTGTTGCGGAACCACCATCACCGCGCCCTGCACGCTGCGGTTCGCATACGTGATGTTCGTAATGGTCGTCGAGTTGTTGATGATGGTCGTGTTATAGACGTTGGTCACCTGGGTCACATTCACAGTGGTACTGCTGATGTTGACCCGGGTCACGTATGCCTGGCTGACGTGATAAGACGGCACATAAACTTCCCGCGGACCCAGCGGAAACCATCCCACATTGCCGCCGAAGCCGCCCGGTCCGCCGCCGATGAAGACCACAAGCGCCGGCGCATACACTGCCTGCACCGTTACGGGACCGGCAACCCAGCCCCAGCGTCCGCCAACACTTATCCAGCGTCCGTAGTGGAACGGCGCGTAGCCCCATGAGGAATCATCCACCCATGTCCATCCCCAGGGAGAAATCCAGGCCCAGTGGCCCGCGTGATATGGGGCCCATCCGACGGCAACCTGGTTGGGAAACCAGACATGGCCGTAGCTCGGATCGTCGCGCCAGTCGCCGTAATCATCGAGGTCGTCAAAGCCGACTACATCCCGCGACAGATACTGCGCCGAACGGGAAAAGTCGTAGCGGTGGTCGCGGCCCTCGGACCATGTATCGAATTCATCGGGCTCGTAAATCGGCTCGACGTCGGCGTAGAGCGAGTCGGTTCCGCTGAATGTCGCTCTCTGCCCGCCGCGCAGCGCGAAGGTTTGGCCGCCGCCGGTCGCTGCGCCCTCGCCGGCGCGGACACTGATGACTGTGTAACTTCCATCGGCGCTCGCCTCGACGCGATAATGCCCGGGCTGGAAAACGTTAAACGCCTGGTTGGGAGTGTCGACCTCGAAATCCTCCTGATCGCGCAGCCACCGCAGCGTAACGTTGATCGCTCCCGAGCTGAGCTGGATCTGAACCGTATCGTCATCGAGGTTCAGGAAAGAGAAGGTGGTAAGCGGCGCCAGGCGAATCACGGCCGAGCCCAATTGCACTTCAGCGCGCGAATTCTCATCCGTCCAGAGTTGGTCGCCCGTGCTCATAGGACGGTTGGGGACGGCTCCGACCCAGTCCGTCTCGCCCGCCGGCAAAAACGAAACCGAACCCTGCAAATATCCGAGCCGAGCCACGCGGCCGGGCGGATCATCTTGATCTTGCGCTGCGGATCTTGTTGGTAAAGCGATGGTGGCGAGCGCAATCCCAAGCACTGCGCTCCACCAGACTAACTTCAGAGTTGTTTTCATAAAAGTATGCTCCCAAGCTTTCTTCGCGAAACCCGAGCTCCGCGGAATTCCCGTCTATCTTTAAGGGACGAACACGATCGCTGCCATCAGGTTTTTCCCCGAGCATGCCTGTCAGCGACCTCAGGGTGGGCCTCCCAGCACCGGCGAATGCGTGATGCCCGGTAGGCTCAAGTTGGATTGTTTAGTGGCCCACAAGCATAGCAGAATCAGCTGAACCACCTTCGTAGCGGTGAGACTTTTGTCTCAGCTTGAGACTGACGACTCGGCAGCACCGCTCGTGTCACCTCCCGCTCTTCGCTAACTCACTGAAAAAACTAGCGCCTGAGTGCTAATCCTTCCGTTCTGCACTGTGGTCTCGGTCGTGCATCTCTTTCTGTCGTAACCGCGTGTTCTGGCTCCCCATTGCTCTTCCTAACCGGGAAGAGGGGGAGCCCAACCGCATTTACGCCGGGCGTGATTTATGCCGGGATTAATCCGGCTGAGAGAAGTGCGGAGATCGAGAGAAGTTAAGAGATTAAGGGCGCAGAGAAAGGGTTGGCATCGTTTGGCGCAACAGGGCACAGCTCCATCGCGGACGGCGCAAACCAGCACGGTTGCTGAGTTGGCCCGTTTTTTCCCCGAGGCCACACCGGTACGGATTCCGGTTCACTTTACCCGCAGCAGAAACGCGAGTAATGAGAATCGGCCCGGCATTGCAGCGGTCGAGGAAAGCACGGTCATCGAGTTCGGGACCTCGCGCGAAGTTCTTTTTGCCTGCACCACGCCGCTCGAGTTCGCCGACGTCCTGCGCCTGCGCAACTCCGACGGCTCGCTCGACACGGAAGCCTCGGTGGTGGCCGTGCAATACCACCCCGGCACAACCGTCGTGGCCGCCCGCTTTCTCACCTCAGTTCCTAACTGGATCGTGAAACCATGACTTCATCGCAACCGTCATCTCCGCAGCCTTCGTCTTCGCAGCCCTCGGTGCCAGCTCCAGATCTCGCCACCGTATGGTCGAGCGCGCGCCGCCTTCATCCCATTTATTCCGAGATGGCCCGGGAGTTCGTCATCGACATTCCCGGTTGCGCTGATCTCGAGGCCCATGCGGACACGCCGGGGCGCGAGTCCGTCGAGCAGGCCCAACAATGGCTGAACGCGATGGACGAGAAAATCCAGGTTCACCAATTGCGCCAGTTTCTCCAAACCAGTTCGCTGGTGGATGCCGACGGTCTCAGCGCCCTGTTGACGCACTTCCTGGGGAAGACTCCGCGAAGCGATTCCGGGCGCGACAAGATTGATTTCCTGATCGTGCAGTATTTCAGCCAGGGCGCGCCCAGCGAACTGGACGACAGCAATGCCGACTTGGCCTATGTCGCCCAGGCTCTGGAGCCGATTCTCGGCAAGGTGGAACTCAAAACTCCGGTGTGGTTGAACGCCCTGGACCGGGTGCTCGATTCCGCCCGCTGTTGCCGCTCGCTCGACGAGCTGCTGCACGGCGGGGTGCTCGAGCAGGGACGCAAGGCTAAAGCTCAGGCCGGCGATCTTTTCTACTTGCCCATCGCGCTAATCGCCTTTACGCGTTTCGGATATCTGATGCGGCGCGCCTTCTTTCGCCTGATGCTCGCCGATCTCAACAACATTCTCGACGGCCTCACCGAGCTGGAAGAAAAGGGCGTGGAGACCATCGACTGCCGGCGCGCCCAATTCTCGGATAAGGAACCGATCATTCGCCTGCGTATGATCTGCCAGTCCTGGAAAGTCATGTTCCAGGCGGAGTATTCCTCCGGCCAGCCGCTGCGCATGCTGGTGGACCTGCGTGCCTCCGTGGACGGCGCCCTCGGCCGCGTTTCGGCTGCCAAAGGTGCCGGGCCAGCCGCGCCAGCGCCGCGAGCCGCTGCGGCTGCTGCCGGTGCCCGAGCCGCAAAGCCGTCTGCACCACCAGCTCCGAAGGCAGCCCCCCCGAAGTCGGCTGCGAACGCGGCGGCCGCATCAAAGCCGTCCGTACCAAAAGTCCCCGCGCCGAAGGCGGAGGCACCCGCGAAGGCTGCGCCACAGCCGGCTGCGAAGCCCAAAGCCAAGTTCGCCGTGGCCAATGCAGACGTGCCTGAATTCGAAATCTCCGGTGCACAAGAGTGGAATCCGGATCCAGACGGGCAGCCCGGCCAGAAGAAATAAGCGCCAAGAGGAAAATTGCAAGTGGATCATCCGACCGTACTGGTTATCTCCGACGACGTGGAGTTCTCGCGAAGCATCACCGCGCGTTGGCAAATGGAGCGCCATGTGCCCACGTTCACGCTGCTGAGCGGGGACCTCTGGCCACGTTCCATCGATAACTTCGCGGTTGCCATCGTCGGTCCGCTGCGCCGCGAGATGCTTTCGGTGGTTCTGGAACCTCTGCACTCGACCCAGCAGCCTTTGTTTTGCATCTGTCAAGACGCTGCTACGGCGCAACTGGTACGCCAGCGTTGGCCGCGTACCTCGGTGTTGCGCTGTGATGAAAATTGGCTGAACGTTTTGATTCCAGCGGCGGGAGAAGCTGTGCTGCGCGCTGCCGCCGAGGCTCGCGCTCGCGTCTCTGAGGAAGCTTGCGCCACTCTCGAGCGCCAGGCCATGCTCGGCCGTTACATGCTGGAGATGCGCCACGGCCTTAACAACGCGCTCACTTCGCTTCTGGGCAATTCCGATCTGCTGCTCATCGAACCCGGCAGCCTTTCAGCCCAGGCCCGGGCGCAGATTGAAACTATTCGCAATATGACTTTGCGCATCCACGAGGTGCTGCAGCGTTTTTCATCGATCGAGAAGGAAATGAACGTGGTGGCTCAGCAGGTGGAACGCGATTCCGGCAAATATCGCTCGGCCGCCGCAGCGTGCGACTGAGAACTGAGAACTGAGAACTGAGAACTGAGAACTGAGAACTGAGAACTGAGAACTGAGAACTGCTACATACTCCCCTGGCAATACGCCGACTTGATCTCGCCCGGCAGGCGGGCAAAATGTTTCGTTGCTCTTGGGGAAAGACTCTATGCACAAGTTAATCGCGACCAGCACCATCCTCGAACACGAGCTCTCGGAACTGCGCCTGCTGATCGAGCGCCAGACCGGAGTCGTTCTCGATTGTCCCAACAGCGCCCTGGCCGCGCACGTCGCCGATTGCATTGAGGCGCAGGGCCTGGGTTCATCCACCGCGCTTCTGGAACGTCTTCGCGCCTCCGACCAGGATCCTTCCACCCTGCCGTCCCTGCTCGATGGACTGGTCAATGTGAATACAGGTTTCTTCCGTCATCCGGGAGCCCTTAACGCTTTGACGCGGCAGGTTGTACCCGTGCTTTGCGCCCGCAAGTCGGCCGATGGGCCGAGTCCGCTCCGCATCTGGAGCGCCGGCTGCTCCACCGGAGAAGAAACTTATTCCATCGCCATAGCGGTCTGCGACGCGTTGAGCCGCGGCGGGAGTTCCGGGAATAACGCAAACGGTTCGAATGGAAACAGCAACGGCAACGGAAATGGAAAGTCGACAGCTGCGCGCAACGGTGGTATCGCCGACAGCGGGCCAACCGCTTCCGGTTCCGCGAGCCTCAGCACCGGTTTCTCGATTCATATCGTGGGTAGTGACTTGCTGCCCCGCAGCATCGAAGCCGCGGATCGCGGCGTGTATCCGCAGTCGGCGCTGGATGGCCTGCCACCGGCCACCATCCGCAACTATTTTTCGAAGATCAGTTCGCCCATCATTTCACCGAACGCGGCGAACGAAGCTCAGGACGAAACCGAGAGCGACGGCTTGAGTCAAATCCAAAATTCAATAAGGAACGGCGCTGCCACCCGGTCGCAGGTTCCAGCCAACGCCGCTCACCTGCTGGTGAAGCCGCGCCTGCGCAGCCTGGTCACTTTCAATTGCATGAATCTGGCGCGCCCCGGCTACATAGGACGCTTCGACTGCATCTTCTGCATGGACGTGCTGCCCCACTTCTCCCGCGCCCAGAAGATTGCCCTGCTCGAGCGCCTGCATCTTTACTTGGAGCCCGGTGGATACCTTTTCCTGAGCCAAACCGAAAAACTTTGCGCCCCCAACCTGAACTTCCGCTCCGAAACCTTCGACGGATATACGTTCCACCGCAAACCGCTGGCGGCGAGCGCGGCCTACGGAAGATAAATAGAAAAGAAAAGCGCCGAGGATCACGCTGAGCTCTTGCTCCTTGGGGTTGCAAGATTCGGCCAGCT
>JBAUYE010000167.1:0-2276 GCA_049584615.1 Candidatus Sulfotelmatobacter sp. | reverse complement strand
ACGTCCATGCCGATATACTTTTCCTGACTCATAAAGGCGCTCCTCTTCGCTAGGTTGGCGATGCGAACAATCTCAACCTATCGCAAAAGTGGGCGTCTTTTTATATTGCGTGTAATGGGGATTTTTCGCCAACTGACGCGATAGAATGAGCGGCACACGCGAAGCCCTATAACTGTGAATTATCGTGGTTTGCAGTGTTCGCCATAACCTGATCACGCGTATTGCTGACGAGGCCATGCCATGTTCGAATCGCGTCGTTCAACGAGGGCTAGTTTTTGGGTAAAAGCTGCGCGTAATAGGCTTGCCGCGTGTGCGCGGTGAGGCCGGGCTTGGCGAGTTTGATTTCGAGCTGGTGGTATTCATCGGGGTGCTCAGCTGGAGCTGCATCAAAGGAGATCTGGTAGTAGGGCGCCACATCAGAGATACATTCCTGGAGCAGCGCCGTGAGATCGTTGTTGAGTTCGAGAGCGAGACCACCGCTCTGGATGGCGAGCACGGGAAGCCCGAGATTCCCCGCAGCGGCCTGGCTCGGTTTGCTGACGCCTTTGAGAAAGTCTTTGTAGTACGAGGCGCGGAGGATGGATTCGGCGCTGCCGGCGGGATTTATGCTGTAGAGCGTGATACCCGCCTGGCGCAGTTGAGTCGAGATGCTCACGACGTCGGAGAAGATCTGTTGCTGCTGCTTGGAACTAAGCTCCACGCGGGGGCCGGATAGCAGAGGCCAGCCGGGTGAAACCCAGAGAACGATTTTGCGTCCCGGCTGCGGAGCGAGGCTAGCCGTAAGCTGATGCAGCGCGGCGAGCGAATACTGCAGCCGTTCGGCCGCGCCGTAGAAGGCCGCCGAGCGGCCAATGGCGCGGATGGCGATATCTTGTTTATCCAACGCGTCGCTGAGTGCGTTGCCGTCGCTCGATAGTTCCGCCGCAATCGAGATGCCTTTATCCGTGAAGACAGCGAGAGCGATGGGATATGCGAGATGGCCTCCGTCAGCACGGAAGAAGTTGTCTATCTGTATGCGCTCGTAGCCGACGCGCTGGGCGCCGCTGTTGACCGCGTCAATCACCAGGACCACCCTGATGGGAGCCTCGCGGCCCGTGAATGCCTGAAATGAGGCGAAGGCCCGCGGCGACTTGTTATCGAGGAGCGTGAAGTCCTGCTGCTGCAAGTCGGCCACTGGCGGCCCGGACTTAGGACTGACGATGACGTCCAGATAGATCTTGCTGGCAGCGGCGGGCGGGGGCGCGGCGCTGGGCTCTTGCGCTGAGATCGCAGCGGTGTACAAGAACATCACAAGAATGAAACAGGCGAAGCGGTTGCTTGTGATCATAACCTGAACTCCTTAGCAAGTGGTTCTTCACGATTCCGTCGTGAGAGTGCAGGGGCGATCTTCGACGGAATCATGAACCGCGTCCCAGCGCCTGCGGTGCGGCTGAACCCCGACCTTCCGCCCGATCTGGAACGGATCATGAACCAGGCTCTGGAGAGACCGCAATCTGCGTTACCAGAGCGCGGCCGTGCTGCGGGCCCCGTAAGCGGCCCGTATCCGCTCCAATGTCGCATTCTGTTTCTTCTCCAAAAATGCGCGCATCTGGTCGTTCGATGCCTCGCGGATGAGTGCCAGCTTGCAGTTACGCACCTTCCTGGATAGAGACCGGTCTGACCGCACGGCCTCCAATTGCGACTTCGTCGACTCCAAAGTGTGGAGCATCTGCGATTGCTGGTCTGCCGTCAGTTTCAGTCGCTTACTTAGTTGCTCTGTCCGCTTAGCCGGATCGAAATCTCCGTTCTGATACCATGCCGCGGACGCCACGGGCATGGTGCACGCGCGGAGGCTGCTACACGCTCGGCATAATGGCACACACTTCTGATTGCCATCTCGCACAACTGCATCGTCGAAAAACCTGGCGGCGGCGGGATCCATGATGTTTTGCGCAAGCGCAGAGACCGCGATCAAGCCGACGAAGCCCAAGGCCGATAGAAGCAGGCATTGCTTTAGCATCGTTTCTCCACCTGTCAACCCTCCACTTGGAGACGCCTACCAACCAAATTATGGCTCCGGAGTTGTAGAAGCGCACTGTCTTTTACGAATCTTTACTTGATAGTCCAGCTGTCTTCTGGCCTTTCCGCTTCCCGGTCAGGATTGGTTTTTGCAATCAGATGGGATGAGAAGGCCGGTCTCCGGACGGGATGCGGTGTACGCTCCCAAGTTATCGACGTGCTCAAGGCACAGATAAAAAGGAGACCGGCAATGAAGAAGGTTAGCACCATAGCGGCAA
>JBAUYE010000166.1:0-13213 GCA_049584615.1 Candidatus Sulfotelmatobacter sp. | reverse complement strand
ATTCTGACCGAAATCACGGCCGTCGAGTTCTCCGATGCGTGGCAAAAGAAGGTCGCAAGCAGTTTCTTCGGTGTTCCGGTGCACTTCATTTCCCTGGATGACCTTTTGACCAACAAGCGTGCTTTAGATCGTGACAGCGATCTGACAGACCTTAAGCGGAATTCGAACACAGCAAAGCCAGAAAAATAGGCTGCAACAAGCCCTCTTCCGATTCTGGCTCGCACAACTCAACCCTCTCGATCTTGTCTGAACACCTTTCCAATACATCCCAGGCTTTCCACGGCTCCCGATTCGGCCGCAAGATCGCTTTCTGACCACTTTCAAGTCACAGGAGGGCTGCAATGCCAAAGAGCGTAAACAAAGTTATCCTCGTTGGGAACGTTGGCAGAGACCCTGAGGTTAGGTATTCACAGAGCGGCACTCCTGTCGCCAACTTCAGCCTCGCTACCAACGAAAGGTTCAAAGACCGAAACGACGCGTGGCAGGACCGGACGGAGTGGCACAACATCGTGGCTGGCAGCGTCTGGCGGAGATCGTTGGAGAGTACGTTGCCAAAGGCTCCAAGGTGTACGTCGAAGGCAAGCTCCAGACCACAAGTTGGGAGGATCGGCAGAGCGGGGAGAGGAAATACCGCACTGAAATCGTCGCCCGCGACCTGCTCCTGCTCGGCCCGCGGGAAAACAGCGGCGGCGACCACCAACGTTCGACGCACAACGAGAATCAGGACCAGCCTTCCCACGCTGGCTCCGGCGAAATTGTGGACGAGGATATTCCGTTCTGAAACGTTTGGGAGATTTCTGCACATCCTTACGAAGGGAGAGCTGTCATGAGCCCAGTCAACGGACACGCCAATGACTCCGCAAATATCCCCAGCACAGCAGTGCAGCAGTTTGCTCCACCGGCTAGCGATACAAACATCCCCACTGCGCTGGCACCGACCGCGAAGATTAAAGAGTTGATTGCAAATCTGGAAGTACCCTTTCATCCATCGGTGATCGAATGGCGCGTCACCAACACGAGCAAGGGCGGATCGCCGCGTGGCCAGGTTATGCCCTACGCCGACCAGAGAGCTTACACAGATCGTCTAAATACGCTGGTTACTCCGGCGGGCTGGACACGCAGGTACACAATTCATACCAGCGCGAATTTTGAGCGGAGTAAGGATCAGAAGATTGTCGCGAAAGTGCTAGTCACTTGTGAGCTGACCATCTTCGGTGTGGGTTCGCATTCGGCCACGGGAGAAGAGTGGGCCGACGATGATAACGCTGCTACGGCTGCGGAAGCGCAAAGTTTCAAGAGAGCCTGCAGCTGTTTTGGGCTCGGGCGGTATCTGTATTACTTCACTGGGACGTGGGTTGATCTGGACGACCGCAAGCGGCCTAGGACTGTTCCGAAACTGGACCGGTGGGCAACGCCCGAAGGATGGCGCCGGGGTCTTCGACCCTACGCCGAGGGGAATTCGGAACCGGCCGAGCGAACAACTCCTGGAACCGACGGGAATGGCGATGGCCATCGCAACGGCAACGGCGCGAGCGACCACGGCGCCAGCCTCGTTCGCGAGATCGAGCAGATGGAACAAGCGCTGGGGAAACGCATGTATCGCGGGTTGTTGAAGACCCTAGCGAGAGTGTGGAATCCGAAGGATATTCAGGACCGAGCGATCCAACAGAAGGTGCTGGCGCACATGCAAGCGGCCGAACGAGGTTTCCGCCGGCTGGATGCGGCGCTAGACAGAGTCGGGCCGGAACCGCTGACCCAAATACTCCGCTCTCTGAAGTTGCAGTCGCTCGACCTGGTGGACAGCCTCCAAACCTTGCGTGAGATCGTGCTCGCGCTCGAAGCAGCCGCAGCAGGAAAGCAGTGAAACAGTAGACCCTTCCGGAAAGGAAACAGCATCAGCATTTGCCGCGCTTAGCCTCACCGTTCTACTTAATGCACCCAGATAGTACTTCGTCGCAGCATAGTCTCCGACATTGAAAGGAAGACCCATGGAAAACGGACCATCAAACTCAAAGCAATCACTTTCACCCGGCATGCGACCGATTAGCCGAAGCCGGTATCACGTTTGTAGCGGTGCATTTCGACGGCTCAGGCGATGAAGGCGTAAGTGAAGAGATGAAGTGCTACGCCACCCAGGATTACGCTTACGAAGAAAGCGAAGTTCAGGACGCCACGTTCTCGCATCTGCAGGAACATTTTGAGGCTCTGGTTCCCTATGGATACAAGAATGATTGTGGAGGCTTCGGCGACGTGATCTTGAACGTGAAAACCGGGAAAATCACTGTCGAACGCAACGATCGCTTCGAAGACTACACAACCTCGAACTACGAGGTGTAGCCATGGCCCACCCAGTGAAGCACGCAGAAAGTAGCGCTAGAAGATTTGGCGGCAAGGCCGAGGACTACTTGGCGATCCACAACTGGTTTGACGAGTCGAAAGCTTTCATTGCGGATTTCCGACACCGCAGTCTTCGGCACCATTCGGAGGGAATTTTCTTGTGTGAGCGCATCTTTGGTGTCGCAATCACCAACAGCGAAGGCAAGCAGGTGCCAGTGCGCTACATCGGGGAACAACATGTGCGCGAGGATCTGGGCCGCATACCCACTGCGCAAGACTGGTTATCCCAAATCAAGCCCGCCCGCTGGATGTACGGTCAGCGTTTCACCGATTAGGGTTGCGAGACATGCTGGTAGATTTCACCCGCACTGACGGAAGCCAAGCGCCCGTAACTCGATGCACCTCGGGCAATGGCACTTGAGGTCGTCGCTGCCCGGTATTGCCAGATGGCCACACTTGGCGCAGACAAACGCCCCGTCGGCGAGCGCAATCATCGGCATGAATTCGTTGCTAGCGACACAATACGGACACCGAACTACTCGCTCCGTCATCGCTGCAACTCCGCTGTCGAGAGGGACTAGAAACAGACGATACAAAAAACCGCGACGCCAAGGAGCCATCCGAGAACGGCGCGGGTCAAGCGGAATATTGAGAGTGACACTCAGTCTACTCGCGAGCAATGAGTGAAGCAACGCAGACACGCTCGATGTCGTACGCCGTCTTGACCGTCGCGTCCTGCGACAAGTACGGTTAGTGGGTTGCCATTTTCATCACTACAAAATGGAATTCAATAACCTCATTTCCGAATATCAGAACGGCAACCTGATCGGTTGGACCTGTTCACGATGCGGCTGGTCATGCCAGCGGGACGCGCAGCTTGCCGAGATAGATGCTGTGGCGAAAGCGCGCGCCGAGTTCTTGCACCACACTTGCATTCCCTCCAGGGGAACAACTGAAGCGAACAAGTGGTCTTATTTCTTGTTGAGCACAGTTCGCGTATTCGAGTCTGCTGGAATGCTCGTGGTCGACCCTCAGACTGTACGAGAATACGGAACGGAAGATGAAGTGGAAGACGCTTTTAACGCTTTCAGCCTAGCCGATTTTGCAGAGGAATGCCGCGCCAAACTGCAGCCGGGGGAACATCTAGTCTCTGTAAGCAAAGTCGTATCGCAGTGCGACGAGCCTGGCAATGCCACTGAAGTCATGCGCGACGACTTGAAACTCTAACTTCAGATGCGGACGGCTGGCGACTCACGAGTCTACAGCTACGCGTTCCCTTGCAGTGGGATCCGAATCCGGCGAAGGCTCCGCGAATTCCCAACCTCGGCGGCGCCCCCTTAACGAGTATCTCGCCGCTGGGTTGCAGTCTGCCATGCGCTCCACCATCCATTGTGCGCGTTCTCCAACCAACTCTGTGCGGTTCGTTACGCGCTCTTTGCTGGTTTCCCCAAGTTAAGAAAAACGGGAGGTGCTTGTGAACACTTGCATCTCCGCAGTCCAACACTTGCGTCCACTCCGGGGCGGAGCACAAGCCCATCTGCTAAGGGCATCGGACGGGGCCTGCTACGTCACTAAGTTCCAGAACAACCCCCAGCACATCCGAGTGCTCGCGAACGAGGTGCTGGCTACCAACCTGGGACTTGCCCTGGGGCTGCCGATGCCACAGGTGGAAGTGATTGAAGTCTCTGACTGGCTGATCGAACACACAGAAGACCTCCGAATCAGCCTGGGTGGCGCCAAGATTCCGTGTTGCAGCGGCAAGCAATTGGGATCGCTGTTTGTGGACTGCGAGAGTCCTGCATTGACACTCGACTACTTGCCTCGTGAGCTGCTGCAGGGTGTTCGCAATCTTAGTGACTTCGCCCGCGTCCTTGTCCTGGATAAATGGACGTGCAACAGCGATGGACGGCAGGCGATCTTCTCGAAAGCGCCGCGAAGCCAGCGATACACGGCAACCTTCATTGACCAGGGCTACTGCTTCAATGCTGGCGAGTGGATGTTTCCGGACTCTCCCCTGCGGGGCGCATACGCGAACAACTGCGTTTACGAGGCTGTGATGGGATGGGAGGCATTTGAGCCGGCGCTCAGTCGAGCCGAGGAGATGGATGCGCACACCATTTGGCGGTGCGCTGCCGGGATTCCCGAAGAGTGGTACGAAGGAGATCGAGACGGCCTGAATCGGTTGGTGGAGGCACTACACCACCGCCGTGGGGCGATTCGGAAGTTGATCGGCGAATTTCGTAGGTCGAGCCGGAACCCATTTCCGAACTGGCGTGAATCGCCCGCGGACTCTGCCTTGCCTCTCGCGGCAAGAGATCGATCGCTTGAGGCACAGCGTTTGTAGTTGAGACCTTGAGCGCTAGCGGGATCTCATCCTTCAATTGGAACGTCTGTCCCTCAGCTGCCCGCCATAAACCAACCGCCTCCCCGCCTTCCTACTTTTAAGGAGTTAAAGCCATGTTTCAAGAATTGATGCCGTTGCTCGCGGACCGGACCCTGATTGTTACCATGTCGCGCGTGAGCGACGATGAGATGCGTATCAATGTCGTCCCGAAGCTGCTGAAGTCCGATCAACACGATGATGACGCCGCGCTTACCACACCACTGAGCGTCACCGGTACTCCCAAAGAGCTTGACGAACAACTGCCACGACAATTGGTGGAGTTTGTGGAGACTCACCTCGGGCTGTCCTCGACCTTGAAGAGCGCGAAGGACCAAATGGAGGCTGCTGCCAAAGCAGCTAGGGAAGCAGCCAAGAAGCCCACGAACTCGAAATCTCATAGCGGATCCAGCAAGAGTGCTCCTCCCAGTCCGGCGAAAGTGCAAACAGAGGCCGGCGCGAAAGAAGACTCAGATGATTCACAATCGAGTCCTGCGCCAACACAAGTAATTGTCGGAGCGGAGGGCGGATCTCTTAGCGGGAGTACCGGCAGCCTGTTTGACGTTGAACCGAAGACCGATAGCTGAAGGCTGTCGAACAGTCCCATCGCGTCCAACCCATTCCATATCGTCCGCGAAAGGAGTCGTCATGGAATTACATCGCCTGGAACGAGAATTTGTCTACAACGGGGTCAAGCTGCATGACACGACCCCAGACGAGGCAATCGAGATTTCAGTTGGGTCTACGATCAATCAGGGTACTTCGCGAAGATCTGGAGAGAGCGGCGGCCTTACTATCCACATGATTCAGTCCAGCGATGAAGTACGCCTCCAGGTGCAAAATGCAGGCGCTCCGGTGGAGATCGCGTTTGATCCCGAAATTCCTTTCGGGGCAAAGCTGCGAACCGCATCCCTCGAGAACCGGCCCATCGCCACGAAGCTCCAGTCTCACCCGCAATATACTCACGCGAGAGTGGAATTCAGTCCGCCTCACCGGAGTACATGGCTGAAAATCGATTGCGCGGGCGGAGTTGCAATTACCCTGACCCCCCACAACTCATGATCGGGGAGCCCAGCAAGGCTCTCAAGATTTACCGGAATAAGTTTGAAGGACCAAGTCTATACGCCAAATTTCGACTACCTGTCATCGGCGGTTTCCCGCTTCGAGCTTCGCACGCCCTGGGCAATCAAGGAGGCGCAAGGCGCAACCTTCGAGACCATCGCGCCAGCGGTTTATCGATTCACTGTCAATGCGCACGCCCCAGAGATGGATTCCCACCCCTACCAGCACGGCAAAGTTATATTGATATTTGCCAATGACAAAATTCGCATCGTCAAACGGCTCCCCCGCGTTCCGGAATTTGGTCGGGTCCCAGCCGATGTTCTAAAGATCGAGTCGGACACTGCTGCTGTCGAAGCTCGACGGGCAATTGCCTTCCGGTTTCGCGCAATCGCGCCTAAGTGGTTGCGCTTGTTGGACCGAGAAGTTGGCCTCGCTGTCATCTGATCCGTCTCTGACACTTACTTGACTTCGAAGTTCTTCGGATCGATCGGTATATTGTGCGAAAGGTTGGTCTCGGTCACGTCAAACTGGTCGATCTCAGTTGGCGACGCTTGTGCCTTACTCACCGGGGCTCTCTTGTTGCCCGAATACCCCGTAAGTCCCCCCGGACGGTCCCAACTAAACTGTATCGTCCACCGGCTCGGTAGTGAGAGGTTGTCAATGCTCTTGAAATCGGCAAAGCGTTCTTCAAGCCGGTAGTGCAACTCCAACTGTCGCCCGTTTTCAGTTCGGTTGTGAGACATCGGTGGAGCGGTTGTGAATGAGTAAACGGTCATGACGTGCCGAAAGGTGTCAGGCTCAAAATAGAGTTCGATCTGTAGATTGCTGGGTTTCTTGGGCACGTAGTCCACTCGATGAAGCTCACGGCCGTCCACTTTCTTCAAGCCGCGATCCTCCAGTTTCGCAAGACGCTTGTCCATGTGGGCCAAGGCCCACCCGGTTGAGAGCGTGCCGCCCCATAGACCTTCGGTAAGGATCTCGCTGTGCGCCATGACAAACTCGCCCAGGGCGGAATGGACGGAGGCTGCTAACTCTGCGACGAAAACCTTCTTGCCGTCGCTCACAAAGCGCTCGCCGGGATAATTGTGATTTGGCAGTTGGAACAATGAGACGAGCTTGTCGTCTTCCGAGACCAGGACCTGCCTGCCGTCCTCGCGCCCCGAACCGCCGGTCACTATCTGAAAACTCACGGTTCCCCCGACCCCACGGTTCTTCACCGCCGCTAGTGCCTGCTCGCTCCCGATGGAATTCAAATGCTGCTTGACGAAATCGACGGCTTGAAACTCGTCCTTGGCTACGCCTTCCGACAGCATAGACGCGAGCGCAACAAACACCATAAGAGATCGCATCGCCAACCTCCTGTTAATCTGTTAATTTCTCTTTCGTGGGAGCGCGCCAGCCAGTGTAGCCCACTACACGGCTACCCAACCTCCAGGCAAATTGACACAACCTCCGGCAAATTCACATTGATGACGATGGCCTTGATGAAATCGTCGTCGGCAGACTTCCTGAGGTGCAACGTGATCCGCACGGGAGAGAAATTTACGCCATCCAGCTACTGATGTGACTCTAAATTCAACTGCGCACAATTACCTACTGCAGTTCGTATTTTCTCGATAGGTTCTAATGTCGTTAACCAGTAAACACCTTATTGGGAGCGGCACAAGTCCGGCGTCAATTTGACTGTGGCGTGCTGACAGCAGGGGTTGTGGCTGCACCAGACTTGACTTCTTCGATGGCGCTCTCCATCCCTCTTACCCACTCTTCCGCACGGCCGTAACCAATGGCCTTCCGGCGGACCACGGCGTGCTCGTCCACAATCCAACTTTCCGGAATTCCATTCACCTTCAGCGTGTCACTGATGTAGCTCAATGCCGGGATCACCACCAGCGAGAGTTCGTGCTCCTTCAGAAAAGGCTGAATGAGCCCCGGATTATCGTCCATATTCAGCGTGATGAACTGAACCTCGGCACGATCTTTGTAATGATCGATGAGCTTTTGCAGGTGCGGTAACTCCTCGCGGCAGGGCCCGCACCACGTTGCCCAAAAGCCCACGAATGTCACCTTTCCCTTCAGCGAGTCCAGATTCCAGTGCCGGTCGCTAAGGTCAGTAAGCTCAAATGCGGGAAGAGGCTGATTCGCGTTCTCCCAGGCAAGCATCACTCGATTGGCTAAATCATTGGCGCGGCGGCCGTACCAAAGCTGCCAGCCGCTTTCAGTACCGCCCAAGCTTGCCCAGAGTTGGTGGGCATTTTCGGCTAACTCATCTTTCTCATCGCCAGCCGGTTTCACCTGGGCATCGAGTCGCGCCAGCAGGGCATTTTCATAGAATCCCATGGCATCGAGTTTCCGCCCGTTCAGTTCTGCTTCTTGCGCTCGCAAACCCCAGTAATGTGCAAGCTGCTGGGCATAGGTCTGCTTACGCCCGTCATCGTTACCCGCGAGCTGTTTCAGGTCTTGCAGCCACTGCTCTGCCTGCGCCAGCAGAGGCTCAGCCTTTTCAGCCTGCTTCAGTTGCAGATAGCCATGAATCTCGTATCTCAGCATTTCCACACGCCCGTTGCTGTTATAAAATTTGTTGTCTTCGACGTTTTCCCTGGTGGCATAAAGGTCAGGAATCGGTTCCTTGGCCAAAACTTCAATGATTGGCAGGGCCTTCTGGGCGAGCTCAACGACGCGCTCGGGCGCGAGATGTTTCTTAGACAAAATCTCGGCTGCGTCGTAGTAGTCGCCGGACCAAGGACTATGGTCGGTGGACCAGGGACTTCCCCCTCCGTTCTCGCCCGCAAACTTGAGCCTCTGCTCGACGGCCAGTTCCACGTCTGCGGCGGGCACATCGTCAAGATGACTCATCGCCTCGAGGCGGTCCCCATAAATTTCGAAGTTCCCCAGGATTGAGTCCGGGCGCTCCTTCAGCCACTGATTGGTCTGCGCCAGCAGATCACGAAAATACGCCTTTCTCGTATCCGGAGACGCACCGGCATCTGGCGAGGGATGGTCTTTCAACCATTGTTCTCGGTCGGCCAGGTATCCTGCATGCGGAAAACGCTTGTTGCGTTGTGCCTCAACCGAATCGGCGTCCTTCTTGTCGTTGGTGAGCTTGTAGCCTTCCTCGAGGGTCTCGTACCAGTTCCGTTGGTCCTGCATGTTCAATTGCCGAATGCGCGCGAGGTCGTGGCTAACTTTCACACGCAAAGTGTCATATTCAGATGTGGAATGTGCCTTGAACTCGATCGACCATAGCGTACGGTACGCGCCCACCGCATCGACGTCGGCACGGCTTTCGACGAGAGCACGCAACTTGCCAGCATACGTTGTCAGAACGTCTTTGTTCTCGATATTGGCCAGCGGTTGGTAGGCGTCCAGCGTGGCTGGGCAAGCACCCAGAATGGACTTCAGGTGAGCGGCATTTTTCTCCTTGTCCAAAAAGACCGGCGAACGGTAAATATGCACGAGGGATAAATGCGGCAGGGGGAAGCTCGCATCTTTCTCCAAGGCCCCATCGAATAGTTTGATGGCTTCCGGCGTGTCGCTTCCGATCAGCGTCAGGCCGTAAAGATAGTCCAGTTGCGCGTCCTCCGGCTTCTGCTCGTGCCGGATCTTGAATTCGGCCATCGCGTTGCCTTTTTCCTCGACACTAACCTTGTCAACCTGGCGCAGAGAGGTCGTTGATCGGATGTAGGTCTGCTGCACGAACACGTCGTTCGGATATTGGCGCATCAATGCCTTAAGGCCAGCCAGGCGCTGCTGATAAACCTGCCAATCCGTCAGCGCCCGGTCTTGCCGGTATTGGGGCAATTGATCGAGCGCCTTGCGAACTTCGGGCGCAGCCTCACAGCCTGGCGATGCCGCAGAAGATTGGGCCAAGCAACCGACGCCCAGCACCGTGACCGAGAGGAGAACCTGAAGAGACCAAGCAGATTTTCGTTTCATGACAGCCTCCTTAGCGGGGGGACCACGTAGTAGGAATGGACCCCATCTAGGACCTTAGCGTTGCGAATTCCCTCGTCGGAATATGCCTCGCCGAATGCAAAGTTTTTGCAAGTATAAGCTCTTTTGCCCCCGATCGTCGGACCATACAAGGGCGGTCACGGCTGATACGCCTTTGCATATCAATGATCGAATGCTTCTCAGCGTCGGCGGGCACATTGTTTGGATAAACCTGGATGTCTGGAGCGAACTAAAGTTCTAGTCGCATCTTGAATCTACTGTTACTAACAGTCGCCTAATGAAGCGAGATGTCGAGTTGCCGGGCCAAATATGTTGCCATGTCGTGCGCGTTTTCTACAGCCAGCAGGTGTCCGCGGAACTCCTCACTCATAAGCTTGCGCGCCAGTTTTGAAAAGACTTGCATGTGCCGATTTGCGAGTTGGGGCTCGCGCATCGCAATCAGGATAATCATATTTACCGGCTCGCGGTCGACCGAGCCCCAGTCGATGGCTTGTTTTAGTTTGAGTACTCCGATCGAATCGGCAGTCACTGCTTCCGTTTTGCAGTGTGGGGCGGCAAAGCCATAACCCAATCCGGTCGAGTACACAGCTTCGCGGGACCACAAGGCTTCTTCCAGGCGCTGGCGATCACCGGTACGTCCCGCGATGTAAAAGGCGTCAACAACCTCTTGTATTGCCTCTTCTTTACTATTGCTTTCGCTGCCCAGCAGGACCAGTTCTTTACTCAACAAAGGCTGAGTCGACCACGACGGTTGAGCTTTTTCGAGAACAGCTTCAAGTTCGGTCTTCTCCCGGCAGGCGATCACATGGTCAAGGGTGCGCTCGCAGTCGGTCGATGACAATTGCGAGATCGCCCTCTTGAAAGCTGGGATTCCTGCCGCGGGAAGGCTGATCTCATCCAACCCCAATCCAACGAGCAATGGCAGATGCCGGATCTCGGCTGCCATTTCTCCGCACACGCCCACCCACTTACCGGCTTCATGAATATCATGGACGATTTTTTTTAGAAATCGAAGAAATCCTGGATGCGACACGTTGGAGAGCTTGGCGATCTTCGGATTATCTCGATCGACTGCGAGAAAATACTGGTTCAGATCATTCGTACCTAAGCTGAAAAAATCGACTTCGGCGCAGAGTTGGTCGAGGATGAACCCGGCGGAGGGTACTTCAATCATCACACCGATTTTTAGGTCCTGCTTAAATTCGATTCCTTCGCGCGCGAGGTCCTGCTTTACCTCGGAGATTTCCTCTTTGAATTGCAGCACCTCGTCCAGAGAGGAAATCATGGGCGCCATGACCTGAACATTGCCAAATGCTGAGGCGCGCAGAAGGGCACGCAACTGAGTCTGCAATAACTCACGGTGCTCTGGATAAATGCGTACGCCCCTATATCCAAGAAATGGATTACCTTCCGCCGGAAGATTTAGATAGGGTGCCGCTTTATCCCCGCCCAGATCAAAAGTACGGATGATTACTGGCCGGCTGGTCGCGATCCGCGCGGCTTCGGAGTATATCGCGAATTGCTCTTCTTCCGATGGCGCACGATCACGGTGCAGAAAGGCCATTTCCGTCCGAAACAACCCGATCCCATCCGCCCCATTTTCGAATGCCAAAGACAGTTCCTCATAGGAGGAAGCGTTTGCGGCTACTTCCAGAGTCTTGCCGTCCGCCGTAATGGCTGGCCCCGTCGTTTGGACGGGAAGAAATTCTTGTCGCAGCGCGAGCGTTCGCTGCTCCCGCTCGTAGAAACGCTGAACTGCAGGAGAGACCTGTGTCACAACAAACCCTCGGATGGCGTCGACTACCACTTCCTGACCTGCCGTCAGCAGGGCGCGCGCATTTTTAACACCTACCAAGGTGGGGATTCCAAGGGAACGTGCCAGAATAACGGCGTGTGAAGTCGCACCCGAGTACTCCAGCACAAGGGCCCTCAACAATCGACGGTCGAGTCCAAGGAGTTGCTGAGGAGCCAGCGTTTCCGCGACTACAACCGAGGGCTCGCGCAACTCGATGGGTGCTGGCACAAGATCCACGCCATAGATCTCTTCGAGCAATTGCAGGCATATCTCCTCAACGTCCAAGGCGCGCTCGCGAATATACTCCCTGTCCGAACGCCGCAGGAGATCCATGAAGAATTTGCCAGCCTCCATTACTGCCTGGCCGGCCGACTTGCCTTGTGAAACGTGTTCTGTCAACTTCTGAGCGAAGGATACGTCGCTGGCGATCGCCAGGTCCGCCTGCAAGACCGCTATCTCTGTCGATAATTTCTGGCGGGTCAGTTTCTCTCGAATTCGGCCGCGCACTGCAGCGATGGCATGTTTGATCTGCCCCGATTCTGTCTGTGGATCCGTGACGACCGACTCGTTCAATCCCTTCGGCAGCGTCACTCCGCCGAGCAATACCCCCTTGCCTTGGCCGATTCCGGAACTGACCGGAAATCCGAAGCAACATTTCACTTCTGCCGCGCGGAGAAGACGGGGAAGCGTGCTGCTTGCGGAAGTCAGACTGAGTCCGGCCAGAGGGACGTCACAACCCGGAAGAACCTGCTCGACAAAACGACACAGCGCCGCGTGCGCCGCCTGCTCGTCGCTGCCCCTGACTTGCACAGTGCATTCATCACCTTGTCTTACGTCTGTGGAAATGATGGCCAGGACGCTTTTCAAGTTTGCGACGGAACCGGTGCGCAGGTTCGTCAAAAAACATTCGGAGGCAAAGTCATTTGCGACCTCAGCCAAGTGGCTTGCAGGCCGCGCATGCAAGCCGTCGGACAAAGAGCAAACAAATGCGAACTCCAGCGACGTGTCGGCCCTCTGCGTCATATCAGCGTTGGATCTTGGCGAAGATGCTATGGGGATCCTTCAGTGCTTCTTGCAGCGGTACTTGGATGACCTTGACTCCATTGAACCGTTCGCGCTCCTCCACTGCTATATCTACGGCAAAAATTGCAATCTGTGCCTGGCGGATATCGTTCTCGGTCAATTTATTTTCGATGCCCATGGCGCCCTGCGTCTCAACCTTGATTTCATAACCGAGGGTCTTTGCTATCTTCTCCAACCGAGCAGCAGCCATATAGGTATGGGCGATGCCGGTTGGGCAAGCGGTGACAGCGACAATCTTCACGCAGCCTCCTCTTCTCTCGCATCAGTCAATCTCTTGCTTCGTGCTTTCAACAGATTGATCGAGATTGCGGTGACGATCGTCCCGGACAAGATCGCCAGTAAGTAAACCAGTCTGTGATGCACTGCGAATAACACAATAGGACCGCCGTGGGGCGCGTCATCCCCCACTTTGCCGACCATGGCAATCACTGCTGCTACTGCCGAACCAGTCATAATGCAGGGTATGACCCGAATCGGATCTGCAGCGGCGAAGGGAATTGCACCCTCGGTTAGTCCAGTCAGCCCCATGATGATTCCGGCGACGCCTGCTTCACGCTCTTCGGTGCTCCACAGGGTCTTCTGCAGTAACGTGGCCAGACCCATCC
>JBAUYE010000165.1:0-6199 GCA_049584615.1 Candidatus Sulfotelmatobacter sp. | reverse complement strand
CGGGTGGAAAATGCGGTGAACGCATTTATGGTGCCGGCCACGGCAGGGCTGGTCTGCGCCTTATTGATCTTTGGCCTAGTGACTGCCATCCTGGCGATGCCGGGAGAGGTGCAAGCGAATAATCAAGATGTGCCGCTGGTGCTGAATACCGGTCCGGAGTTGCAGCAGAGCGCCTTTGGCACGACGCTGAGCGCCATGAATACGGATTCGCTGGTGATTGAAGCCTATGTGGATTCGCGCGGGCGAGTGGACGATTACAAGATCCTCTCCGATCCGGGGGAATCTCAGGAACTGCTGCCGCAGGTGAAGAGGATGCTGATCTTTACGACGTTCCGTCCGGCAATGTCGATGGGACGGCCGATCTCATCGCGCGCGGTGCTGTCGTTCTCGAGGATTAGCGTACGAGGGTAGAGCGGGCTGAAGATGAAGATTCGCGCTGCCTGAATAGACTTTTGCGGTCTTCTCCTTGTACTCCTGCCCGCGTTTGACCCTCTGCTCGGAAGTCCTTACACTTGAGGGTGTTCTCCGCTCGGCATACCAGTAATCCTGTGGAGGGTTTCCTGAGTCTGCGACTGCGCAGTCTGTGGTTTGCGGCCCTGTTGGGGCTGCTAGCGCCGTTGTGTGCCGGGCAGGACCCGGTTCCCCTTCCGGCAAAACCGGCTCCGCAGAGCCCTACTCCGCGAGGGCAAACTCCGCAGGACCAGTCGTCTTCGCAAGACCAGTCTTCCCAGGGGCAGTCGTCTTCCAAGGATCAGCCCTCTTCGGAGGAGGAGGTTCCGCGGAAGCCGCCTGCGCCAACTCAAGCTCCGCAGGGCCAGAACCAGGCCCCACAAAATCGGGCGGCGCAGAATCAGGTTCCGCAGAATCAGTCTCTGATCGTGCTGGACAGCAACGAGACGATCTTTTCGATGCTGGCGGCGCTCAACACTTGCGGCTACGATCAGGACTTGACCATCTCAGACGCCGTCCGGAGCACGGTGCGGGCCGAGCTGCAGAAAAACTTGCTGAATTCGCCGGAGGCCGAGGCAGCACGGACGGCGCTGTGTGAGTTCTACCAGGGCCACATAGCGTCGAGCGATGCGAACCGCAACCTGTCGCAATACATCTCGCTGGCGTTATACGTGGATGGACCGCCGCATTTTCTGCCGCGAACGAAAGAGGAAGATCTGCCTCCGGATGCATCCGCGATTGCGCTTTTCGGAAAGTTGCTGGAGCCCTTTTACGAGAAGGCCGGGTTGCATTCGATCTGGGAGCGGCACCGCAACGATTACGCAACGGCCATGAAACGCTACCACGAACCGCTACAGAAGATGGTGTTCGATACCGAGATCTATCTGAAGCTGCCTTCCTCGCAATACCTGGGGCGCAGGTTCACGATTTATCTGGACTTCATGGGCTCGCCGAACGAGACGGATGCGCGAAATTACGGGACGGATTATTACGTGGTCGTGTTCCCGGCCCCGAACGCAGCTTCGGGAGAAGCGCCGAAGTCGGCGCTGAAGATGGAACAGATCCGGCACACGTTTTTGCACTACGAACTGGATCCACTGGCGGAGAAGCACTACAGCTCGATCAAGCGGCTGGAACCTCTGCTGCAGTCGGTGAAGCGCGCGCCGCTGGAAGAGAGCTTCAAGACTGACATTTCGCTGCTGGTGACGGAATGCTTGATACGGGCCATCGAGATTCGAACTACGGGAGGCAAGCAACCGGCGCAGGAGGCAATGCGCGCGCAGGCGGTGGATGACGCGGTGAAGCAGGGATACATTCTGACGAAATACTTCTACGATGCGGTGGTGGCGTTCGAGAAAGATCCCACCGGCATTCGAGGAGCGTACGGCGATTTTATCGCGAACCTGGACCTGGGTAGAGAACAGAAAGCCGCGGCTGCGGTGCAGTTTGCCAGTGCGACGTCGCCGGAACTGGTGCAGCTGTCGCGTCCGGAAGATCGGCGGATGCTCATAACGGCGGAAAAGCGGCTGGCGGCGGGCGATCCCAAGGGAGCGCAGGAACTGGCGCAGCAGGCGCTCGATAGAAAGATCGGCGATCAGGGCCGGGCGCTGTTCATCCTGGCAGAAGTGGCCGTGGCCAACAAGAACCGGGACGGAGCGCAGGATAACTTCCAGAAGGCGATCGCGGCGACCGAGGATCCCAAAGTGGTCGGATGGTCGCATGTGTATTTGGGTAGGATTCTGGATATGAAAGAGGACCGTGAGGCCGCGTTGCACGAGTACCAGGCTGCGTTGAATGCGGGGGGAGGATTGCCGGAGATCAAGGCGGCGGCGGAACGGGGTTTGCAGCAGGCATATGAGCCTCCGGCCAAGCCGCAGTAGGATGGGCCTCGCGATTACAATTCGAGTACGGTTACAATGCGACCGGTGGACTGGAGTTGCAGAAATTAGAAGAGCGCGAGTTTTGAGTCAGGCGGCGCAAGCCAAGGAGAAAGCATGAAGCGAGCAGCGATCATTATCGCAGTGCTGGGAATATCGGTCTGGGGTTTCGCGGCAAACGGGTTTGCGCAGAGCAGCGACAAGCCTGCGGCGCAGAACGCGCCGGCCGGACAAGCGGCCGGACAAGCAGAAGCGCCGACGGGCAAGCGCAAGCCGATGGCCAAGACGCAAGAGGAGTTCGCCGCATACAACGCGGCGGTAGCGTTGACGGACCCGGCGGCGCAGGAGAAGGCTGCCAACGATTTCGCCACAAAGTTTCCGGACAGCGAATTGCGGCAACTGCTCTACACCCAGGTGATGCACAGGTACCAGCAGGCCAACAATCTTGACAAGATGATGGAGATGGCGCAGAAAATCTTGGGCTACGACGCGGATGATCCGGAGGCGTTGCTGACCGTGTCGCAAGTAATCGTCGAGCGGACGCGCGATACTGACCTCGACAAGGATCAGCGCCTGGCAGAAGCGAGAAAAGATGCACAGCGCGCACTGGTCACCGTGGATACCGACGTTCCCTCAGCGTACCCCCCAGAGCAACTAAACGCGTTCAAGGGATATGTGCGTTCTGAGGCTTATGCGATTCTCGGGACGCTTGATTTCAACGCCAAAGCGTGGGCGGATGCAGAAGGGAATCTGAAGAAGTCGATTGATGCGTTCCCGCAGGAGCCTGATCCGATCGCGGTGTTCCGACTCTCGGTGGCGTTGGACATGCAGAGTAAATATCCCGAAGCCATCAAGTATGCCAATCAGGCGGTGAGCATGACCAAGGAAGGCACTCCCGCGGGCAAGGCTGCGCGCGATGAGAAAGATCGCTTGACGCAGTTGACTGGCGGCGGAAGTGCTCCGGCGCCTGCGCCTCCTAAGAATTGATTCCAGAACTCCGGCGATGCAATCATGAAAGAACGGGAAATCACCGCGCTGGAGACGGCGTTGAACTACCACTTCCACCGCCGGACGGTGATCGAACAGGCTCTGACCCACAGCTCGCAGGCCCGGGAGCAGGAGGCGCAGCAGACGGGGGACAGCAAGTACAAGGTCAGCGACAATGAGCAGCTGGAGTTTCTGGGAGACGCGATTCTGGCGTTGGTGACCAGCGAGGAATTGTTCCAGCGCTTTCCGCAGTTTCGCGAGGGTGAACTCTCAAAATTGCGCGCACACGTAGTGAGCGAACGGCACCTGATCCGGGTGGCGCAGCGACTTGAGTTGGGACACTATCTGCGGTTGGGGCGGGGCGAAGAGAAAAGCGGCGGTCGCAGCAAGACGGCGCTCCTAGTTGACGCGCTGGAGGCGATTCTGGCGGCGATCTACCTCGATGGCGGAATGGAACCGGCCCGCGAATTTATTGTGCGGGAGATCCTGGCGCCCGAACTGGAGCGGATGGAGCGCGAGGGTGGTGCGCTGCCCATGACCGACTTCAAGTCGGCGCTGCAGGAAACTTTGCAGGGGCTGGGGATGGCGCAGCCTTCGTATGTACTCGTGCAGGAAGCGGGGCCGGAACACAGCAAGACGTTTACCGTGGAAGTCCGTCTGAACAACAAGAACGGGGAAGACCGGGAGGAATTTGTCGGGCGAGCGCAAGGTACAACCAAGAAGACGGCGGAGCAGGATGCGGCGCGGCAGTTGCTATCCTATCTGGCGTCGCGACCGCAATCGACGGGCAGGGTGGCGCGGGGGTCGAGGTCTGCAGACAAGTAGAGACGCTGGATAAGTGAGTAAATGAATCCCCCAGACGACAATTTTGCAAGCGAACATCCTTCGGGCGGAGTTTCTTCGAGCGAGCTTTCTCCCGATCGTTCTACTGAGGATCGTGCTGCCGAGGATCGTGCTCTGGAAGATCACTCTCGGGAGGATCATTCTTCCCGCGATCAGCCTCCGGCCGATGGTTTCTCTGGCGATCGAACAACGGCGTGGGCAGCTGGAACGGATGTGACCAGCTCGATACAATCGTTGCTGGGAACCGTGGTGATCGCGGTATTCGTGATCACATTCATCGTCCAAGCGTTCCAGATTCCTTCTCCGTCGATGGAGAACACGCTGCTGGTGGGCGATTACCTGCTAGTGAACAAGCTGACCTATGGCGGAGGCAGCGTGGGAGATTATTTCATGCCCTACCGCCGCGTGCAGCGCGGCGATATTGTGGTGTTTCACTATCCGGTGGACCCGGCGCAGCATTTCGTGAAACGGGTGATTGGTTTGCCTGGGGACCGTGTGCGCCTGGTCAACAAGCAGGTGCTGGTGAATGGGGTGCCGTTGAAGGAACCGTACGCGCGCTTCAGCCGGCCGGCAGATGACGTCTTCCGCGATAATTTTCCGCGGCTGGATGTGATGTCAGGTCCCACGCCGGAATGGTGGCTGCAGTTGCGCAAACTGGTCGAGGACGGACAATTGATTGTTCCCGAGGGGCACTATTTTGTGATGGGCGACAATCGCGACAACAGTTCTGACAGCCGTTACTGGGGATTTGTGCCGCGGGCCAATATTATCGGGCGCCCGCTGGTGATCTACTGGTCGGTGCAGGGGGTGGAGGGCGATGGAACGGCGCCTTCTTCGGTGAGTGCTAAACTGTACCACTTCGCCTACGTGATAACGCACATCTTTCAGATCACGCGGTGGCACCGCACGCTGCGGTTGGTGCGTTAAGGCTGGCGGTTCGGGAAACTGCGCGGAGCTGAAAAACAAGACTGGATGGATTGAGCACATTGGCTAAGAAAGATAAAAAAGAGCAGAACGAGATCGAAGAGAAACCGCGCGAGACTCCGGTGGAGTTTCTGGCATCGCTGGCAGCCGTGTTGGTGACCGGACTGTTCATCATCACATTTGTGGTTCAGGCGTTCGAGATCCCCTCCAGTTCAATGGAGGACACGCTGCTGATCGGAGATCACGTGTTTGTGAACCGCATCCAGTTCGCCCCGAAGACTTCGTGGGTGGGGCCGCTGCTTCCCTATCGGGCGGTGCGGCGCGGCGACATCGTGGTATTTCTGCACCCTGATCCGCATGATGCGGGGCTTTATGTGGTCAAGCGGATCATCGGAGTGCCGGGAGATCGCATCCATCTACGCAACGGCGTGGTCTATCGAAACGGCGAGGCTCTGAACGAGCCTTATATAGATCACGATGCGGACAATCCCAGCGATTCCTACCGCAATGACTTCCCTGCAGTACCTCCCTCCGACGAGAATGGGGTTTATCCGAACTGGATCGATACCCTGGCCTCGCACGTCGAAGGCGGAGATCTGGTAGTACCTCCCGGGCATTACTTCGCCATGGGCGATCACCGGGGCGTGAGCCTGGACAGCCGCTACTGGGGCTTCATTCCGCAGGCAAACGTGATTGGGCGTCCCATGTTCATCTACTGGTCATTTGATACCCCGGCCGATCAGTACACCAAGACCGGGATGGCAGACCGGTTGGGATTTCTGGCGCATGTGGTGTTGCACTTCTTCGACGAGACACGCTGGGGGCGAACACTGAAAGTGGTGCGGTGAAGCTTCTCTCTTCCAAGCGGCGGATGGCGACCGCGGCGGCGGTGATCCTTCTGGGTCTGTTCCTGGTGCGTCCAGGCGCCGCACGCCTGAAGGTTCGCATTGCAAATTCAATCAGCCGCGCGGTGGCCCGTCCGGCCGAGATCGGCGCGGTCCACCTTCGATTCCTGCCGCAGCCCGGATTTGACCTGGAAAACCTGGTCATCTATGAAGACCCGGCGTTTGGCGCAGAGCCCATGCTGCGCGCTCCTGAAGTGACGGCTGTGGTGCGGC
>JBAUYE010000164.1:0-2957 GCA_049584615.1 Candidatus Sulfotelmatobacter sp. | reverse complement strand
TGCGCGAAACGCATCAAGGCATTCTCACGATGCCGAGCGGGGGGGAGAATTCCTGAAGCAGCAGAGAAGGTCGAACGTGGAATCGCTTCGCTCAGGATGACAGCGCTACGGAACTATCAGTGCGGCAACGTATCCTGACTTGCGGGAACGTTGTTCGTCACAGACTGAGTGGGCGCCACGCTGTTCGTGTTCACGTCGGGTCGGTCAACGGCAGGCTGGTCAGCGCTTACCGGCTGCATCATCGCCGTTGCGTCAGGAAGAGTTTGCGGAGGAATCCCTTTGGCCTTCACGATCGCCCAGTGCCATTCCTGGTCAGGAAAGAGCGCAAAGTTCAGGGGCGTGCGGAAGGTCGCGGTCGAGGATGGAGCGGCTGATCCCTTCATGCGCAGAAGCACGGTTGTATCAGGCTGCTTCTGGAACGATGCCTGCACTGGCGGCGAGGCGTTGCCCACGACCGACGGAACGACTCCGGCCGGGCCGAGGTATGAGACCGGGTCGCCGGGCTCGGGTCGTCTCACGATAGTCAGACCGATGACGACCTCGCGCAGTTCCCAGGATGTTCCGTTGTGCATGGAAACCTGGAGCGAATCTCCGTCGATGGTCGCGGGACCGTCCAACTTGGCCAGTTCGGTGCGAGGCAGTTCGTTCAGCACCGCGGGATCGGAGAGCAGTGAAGCGGTCTTCGCCGTAAAAGATAAGCTGCAGGTTACATCCGGCGAAGAGACGTTGAAATTCTTTGTTCCAGCTCCTGGATCGAGTGAGAACACCAGCGAGGTGCCGGCCTCGCGGCGGCTTTCCGCGTCGTCGATCACCTGCCAGAAATTGTCGTTGTCGATAACTGTCTCGGACGGAGCGGCATTCTTACGAAGGCTGCGCGCGACATCCCCCAAGGGCATATCGTCGGGGTCTTCCTGCGCGCTGGCTCGGGGCAGGGCTAGCAGGAGCGTCGTCAAGACCAGCAGCGCGAACGTGAAGCGGATTGATGTAGGGGCAGGCACAGAAAATTCAGAGACCGACTGTGGTCTACCCGAATTGTAGTGAGAGCGAGCGCAGAAGCGGAGGTTACCCTGTGAACTTTAGTAACCGGAATGAAGCAAAGAAGAAAAGCTGGGCGCGCGCTGACGAAATGGAAGCGCAACGGGCGCGCGCGCCCAAACTTTAGCCCCAAGCCGTTCTTAAACAGCCTTCTTCTTAAAGAAGGCCCGAAGACCGTAACCGTGAGACTGGATCAGCCACTGGCTCCCGCCGGAATACCCAACGGGCCACCGCAAAGCCCAGAGCTGCGTAACACAGATGCATGAACCTCATAGCTACCCCCAAAAATCCTATTCGGCCATCACCTCAGGGGAGGATCAGCATCACTATCGGCAAAGTAGCAGTGGAACGCAGGCGGGACAAGGCCCGTCGGTGCCATCTGAGTGGCACGGAAGTAATAGGACGTGAAACCGCAAGTTACATTACGCGAGAGCGCGGGTGACGGGGGCCCAGCCGTGTTGCTGATGGCAGCGAGATCTAGAGTCTGGGGCTACCCGCGTTCGAGACTCCCGCCCTTCGCAAAGGACGCGAAGGACGGGGCACCCACTGGGTTGGTGATCGCTACCCGCCCTTTTTAATGGTCAATGAGCGTCAGCAGTCTCCGCTTCGCCGCTTTGACCTGGCGGCGGAACCACGACGGTGGAGAGATTGCTTTCTGCGGTCAGCTTTCGGAAAGCGGCCAGATCATGCTGCTGCAAGTCATCCCAGCGGCTGAGTAGCTCTCCGCTTTGCCGCTTCAGCTTTTCGAACTCACGCTGCTCCGCGTCGGTGGGGGCTGAATCAGCGGCGCCAACATCGATGGCGAGAAACGCCAGCTTGCCATCGATCTGTGGCGGGTAGGCCAGTGAGTCTTCGTCGGCGCTGATGGTGAGGTTGATGAGTTGATCGCGCACTACAACCAGTTTTTTCTCGAGATCGTCGGCCGAAGAGACGATTGGTTTCGTGCTAGCGTTCTCCGGCAATCGGCGTTTCAGGCCGTTCACTTGCGAGCGCACATCCTGAATCTGGTTGACCGCGTCGTAAACGTGGTTCAGTTCCTCCTGAATCTGCATCTGCAGGGCGAATTGCTGCGCCAGATCGGCAGGGCTGACCTTCACGCGTGGATCGAGCTTCACTTCGAGTGGGGCAACCTGGCTCGCTCCGCCCACCGTCAGGCGTACCTGATATTGGCCCGGCACAGCCACTGGTCCGAGCGCTCCGGAGTCATAGGCCCAGAGGTAGTATCCGGGAACGTGATGCGCCTCCTCGTAGCGCAAATCCCATACAAAGCGATTCAAGCCAGCCTCCGGCTTGATCTCCTTTTCCGGTTTCTTGTCGTCGGGGCCGAGGGGTTCATCGAGCCGTTCGAGTTCGGCGCTGGAATATTTGCGGATCACTTTGCCCGAGGCATCGAGGATTTCGAGCTTGGTCTCTGCGCCCGGCTTCGGCGCGTCCTTCAGGTAGTAATAGATGACGGCCCCTGCGGGCGGATTTTGCGCGGTCCCTTTCAAGGAGTCGTGCTCGGCAGGCTTGCCGGCCTGAATACGGTACGCGGGTGCGGGAATGTAGAGATGGACATCCTGCTTGGCCACGTCGTCATTGAATTGGCGCAACGGGCTGACGTCGTCGAGAATCCAGAACGCGCGACCGTGGGTAGCGACCACGAGATCTTTGTCTTTGATCACGAGGTCGTGCACCGGCGTGGTTGGCAGATTCAGCTTGAGCGGCCGCCAATCGGCGCCGTCGTTGAAGGAAACGTAAACACCGTTCTCGGTTCCGGCATAGAGCAGTCCGCGCTTCTTTGGATCTTCGCGGATGGCGCGAACGAAGCTGGCTTCGGGAATGCCGTTGTTCAGCTTCGTCCAGCTCTGGCCGTAGTTGCTGGTTTTATAGATGTAGGGCTGAAGATCGTCGTTCTGATGGCGATCGACGGCAACGTAGGC
>JBAUYE010000163.1:0-19134 GCA_049584615.1 Candidatus Sulfotelmatobacter sp. | reverse complement strand
ACTTATTCCCGGCCGGCCCTTGGAAACAGCGACGCTTGCAAGTGAGCTGAATAGCAATCGCGTTCCTGGTCTCAGTGTGGCCGTGATCGATCATTTCCGTTTGGCTTGGGCAAAAGGCTATGGAGTGAACGACGTTCGATCCCGTACCCCTGTTACTCCCGAAACTCTTTTTTGCGTCGGCGGAATTTCCAAGTTAGTGACTGCCGTGGCCGTGCTTCGCCTTGTTCAAGCCAACAAACTCGATTTAGATGAAGATGTCAATCGCTATCTCCTTCATTGGAAGATTCCCACAAACCAGTTCACATCCAAACACCCGATTACGATTCGCCAACTTCTCAGTCACAGTGCCGGAACCAATCGGCACCGTCCCAGTGCTCTTCACCCATCGGAGCATTTACCCGAGGTTCTTGACCTCATCAACGGTGGTCACGAAGTTTCCAACGAGCCCCCTCTCGAGGTTGTCCTGCAGCCCGGCGGCAGGTTTGTTTACTCGAGTGGTGGATTCCTGGTATTACAGCAATTGCTCACCGACGTCGAAAACCAGCCATTCCCGGAAATTGTGAATCGCTTGGTTTTTGATCCTCTTGGGATGATACATAGCACGTATGTACAACCCTCCACGGCACAACCAGATCCTTTGCGCGCAAGCGGCCACTCCATATCGAAGAATGGTCAAAATATGGAGGCTCGCATTCTGGCGTTTCCGGAACTCGCCGGCTCGGGTTTGTGGACTACTGCCAGCGACTTGGCCGCCCTTGTAATTAACCTGCAACGCAGTGGCGAACCCGGAGGTGTCCTGTCGCGTTCGTCTTATGAATCGCTGCTTCGTCCTGTTGTTTCGAATGCAGGTTTGGGAGTGTTCTTGACCGGCAACCCCGAAAGCCGTAGGTTCCGCGTACGAACCTCGGATTCAACAGCCGACGACACCTTCACTGGCTGGCTGGTGGGATACGTGCATGGAGGGAAAGGCGTGGTCGTACTTGCCAATGCGCCAACTGCGATTCCCGTTGCCTTTTCGCTCATCCGCAGTATAGCTCTTGAATACAACTGGAACGACTTCGTGAATCTCCAGCCGACCGCGATAATAGACCCTAGCGTTTACAAGCAATATGTCGGACGCTACCAACTCGGGGACGAAATCATCACCGTGAGCACAAGTGACGACGGTCAAACCCTCCTACGACAGATTGGCGATTCGGAAAAGGTGTCGCTGTATCCATACTCTGCGACGACGTTCTTAGTTTCTTCGGAGTTGCTGAACGATGCTCACATACGATTCGTGTTCAACACAGGGGGTAGAGTGACCGGACTGGTTCTGGAGTACCTGGATCGCGGCGAGTCGTTCACGGCGCCAAGGTTGCAGTAAGCAAAGGTAGTCTACGCGACCTCGGCTGCTGGGCAGCGACGCCTCAAGGAAGGATTAGCGATGCGATTCGGCAATGCCTGCAAATCTGCTGGAATGGTGCGGTGACTAGCCCCATTTGCGATTCGCGCTCCTAAACTGGCTACCACCTGGCCTACCCCCAATTTCCGTTCACTTAAGAATACGACAACTGTGTTCGTCTCCCCCTGCACTCTCGGCGACGTTTAGAGACTAATTCCGTGGCCGTTGAGATTGAGTCCGCTGCCGGTAGGAGACTGTGCATTTCCGCGACGGATTGTGCGAAGGAGTGGCCGACTTGTTCAAGTGCGTTTCGCGCGTGGCGGGCTGCGCGTGCCGGTCAAAGAACTGGCCTTGGCTGTCGATGTGCAACCAACGGTGCTAATCCGATTTTTGTTTACTTGATAGTTACATCGGCGGGCAATATCTGTTACAAACAAAATGTCTTTTCGTCCAACTGTTTGCACCCCTGTTCGTTGGTTGTGTTGGAAGCTGGAGCAACCCGTAAGCTTTTAAGAATTAAAGCTGTTTTTTTTTGAAAACCTCCACTGCGTTCGCAGAAATTTTCATTGGGTTTACAGAAATCCATTTCGCGGGGGTGTGTATGTGAGCGCTACACGCTCCGCAACTGATGTCAAGTTCAAAAATGACCCCCCATATCCCCCTTTGCAAGCGATGGCAAATAAACGGTTTGCCAGTGCTGGCTTCTCCTTTGTTCTTCCAGCGTGCAACTGCATGAAACAACCATCTTGTATAGCTAGAGGGTGCGGCCCTATGTACTGGAGTGTAAAGTGGGTGGGCTGGGCTCTTGCAATAGGAGACAGGATTTCTGCAGTTCTCCCGAATGGGAGTCTTGATCTTTGCCAAGGCCAGCGGGTTGGGAGTGCCGGCCGCAGAGAGCTTCTGCGTCTATCCATCACCATTTGGGAATGCTGCCTCGTGGGTATTGTGTGTCCCTTAGACTTGCTCTATTCCATCTTCACCCCCGACGTTCCTTCCGACCAGGGGTAGCGATCTGCCATCTTGTCGAGCGCAGCCGTATCCTCATCATTACCGATATCGGGGATCCTCACGCCCTTGGAGTTTGGATCCGGGGCGCTCTCCGCCTCAGTTCGCGAATTGAACAGATAAGCTCCCACTGGAGCACGGAGACACTAGCGCTCATCACTGGACAGGATCGGCATGGTTTGGACCGAGCAGGTGCTTGGTACGTTCGAGATTGTTGCTCATTTTGCGGACAATTCTCCCACTAGCACTATCACCACACGGATTTGACCGGGTGCAATAGGTACGCTCGGCGGCCTTTACGTAGCCCTCTTCGACCCCCTGCGCGAAGGCAATCTTCTCTTTTTGCGTCATTGTTTCCTCCCTTTCTTGATGTTCGAAGTTGAACGCAGCCAAGCGAGAACTTCTTCGCGACTGAAGCGGAGATATTTTCCGGGCCGAAAGCAGGGCAAAGGGTTGCGCGATCGCGCGCGCGTCTTCGCGTGAATCCAGCCGACGCTAACTTTCAAAAGCTCAGCAGTCTCTTCTGCAGTGAGAATGTCGTTGGTGTCCATGTTCACCTCTTCACTGTCCCGCGAGAACTGTTAAGGGCAGGGTCGTATTAAATCGTTTCTTTTGCCCTTTCTTCTCCCAGTTTTCTCGCGTCTTTTTCAGAGAATTGACCGCGTTTTAAGCATTGTTTGGCCACGCTTCTCCGCTTTTCACAGAGGGTTCTGGATGAGCGTCTGCAAGTCTTTGATTCAAAGCCGAAAATAAATTTCGAGGCAGAGGGGAGAAAGTCCGCGAAAATCGGGCATTAGGGGTGGACAGCCTGCTCATATAATTATGCACATGCAGAGAGGATCTGTTCAGCAGAAATCCGGCGCATGGTATGTCCGCTTCCGCACTACGGAAGTAGACAGCGATGGCAAGATCCAACGCCGCCTCATCCGCAAGCGGCTTGCCCCTATCAATGATGAATATCGGTCTGCGCGTGATGTATGGCCGCTGGCCGATATCGAACTCGCCAAGGAAACAAAGGGTGGTGCCGCGGAGGGTTCTCTCTCTGTTTCTGATTTCGTTGAGAAGTTTTACCTGCCATTCGTAGAAGCGAAAAAGAAAGCCTCCACTTTGCGCTTCTACCGTGACACGATAGAGGGCAGTGTTACGCCTGTCATCGGCCAACTCCGCCTTCGAGATGTTCAGACGGTCCACATTCAGCGGTTGCTCGATGCGAAGGACTTGTCTCACGGCTCACTGCTTCGAATCAAGTCCGCAGCATCAGCAATCTTCTCGCATGCGAAGCGACTCGGGTTCATCAGCGGAACGAATCCGGTGCAAGGTGCGAGAGCAGAGGGGCGCCGTTCTGACTTTGAAGGGCATGCCTACTCACTCGCCGATCTTCAGTTCTTTCTAGAAAAGCTGGACGAGCCAGCGCGTACAGTCGTCGGTACTGCTGCATTCTCAGGCTTGCGCGAGTCTGAGTTGCGCGGCTTGCAATGGCCGGATTACAACGGCGCTGAACTGTTCGTGCGACGCGCTGTATGGAGAACGGCAGTCGATCAAACGAAGACACAGGAGAGCAAGTCTGTAGTGCCTGTCATCAGCCCCTTGAAGAAGATGCTCGATGCCCACCGTAAGCGAAACGGAGACAGCGCGTGGATTTTTGCCGGGGAGAAGAAAGGCTTCGCGCTGAACTTGGACAACCTCGCTCGGCGTTCTATAATTCCAGCAGTCGGAGAGCGCTGGCACGGCTGGCACGGCTGGCGGCGCGGGCTTGCGACAATCTTGTTCGACCTGGGTGTTGATCCAGAAATTGCGTCCAAGATTCTCCGGCATGCTGACAGCGCGGTCACGCGCAGGCACTATATAATGCTGGAATCACGCAAGCAGGGGCGCAAGGCCATGCGGAAACTGGAGTCACTCGTGACCAAAACGGTGAAGCCCAGAAAGAAGAAACGCTGACGCTTTGTGACCTTTTCGTGACACAGGCCGTACTGTTGAAAGGGTCGAGAGCCGCATAAACACTGTATAAGCCGACGTAGCTCAGTTGGTAGAGCAGCCGATTCGTAATCGGCAGGTCAGCGGTTCAAGTCCGCTCGTCGGCTCCATTCTCTAAAACTCCTGCAAAACTGCTGTTGACCGGTTGAAAATAGTAACGACGGACTGGCAGAGCATCTCCGGTCGTACGCAAAGAATCCCGAATCGAGTCGACATTCGTAAAGTTATGCAAAGATTGTGGGAATCCTGGTTTCTTGCGCAACTCTCGGTTCATAATTCCGTTCATAGGTGTAGATAGAATCGTTTTTGAAAAGGAGATCCCTATGCTCAAACAATCCCTGCTCATTCTTGCCGCGGCAGGTCTTATTTCGATCGCGGCGCCTTTCGCTGGCGCTCAAGATAGCAACAGCCAGCAATCCCCGCCGATGCAGGAGAACGGTGGACGGCACCATGGTCCGCCAGATCCCGCCAAGCGCACGGCCGAATTGACCAAGCAACTCAACCTCACCTCCGATCAGCAACCTAAAGTGCTGGATGCCCTGCAGTCGGAGCACTCGCAGATGGAGAGCCTGCACCAGGACAGTTCTCTTTCGCAGCAGGATCGCCACACCAGGATGATGGAGATCCGCAAGACCACCGATGACCAGATCCGGGGGCTCCTTGACCCCACGCAGCAGAAGAAGTGGGATGAGATGCAAGCCAAGCACGGGCAATGGGGGAACCGTCATGGCGGTGCGCCCGAAGGCCAGAGCGCGCCACCGCAGCAGTAACTTTCTGCAACGCGAAGGCCGGTCGTTCTCTCGCCGGCCGTTCTCTCGCGGTGACAACTTCGAGAAGCGGCCGGCTTTCACGGTTCGGGCGATCGCTCAAGACATCCTCATCCTGGCGGGCTGGCCTGTCGTAACCCATTTTCTGCAACCGCCTCCCGCGCGGACTTTTCGGATCGCCGACTACTTCAGCGTCTAACGAGCAAAATCCTCTCGCAGAGTTGGACCTTCCAATTGATTTCCCGTCTATGCGCACCGCTTCCAAGTTCCCCGTACTTTCTGGTACTGTTTTGGGTCCGTTGGATGCTGATTCCATTACTATGTGATGGGCGTCACAGCCGCTGATGGATTGGATTCTGTAGGATTCGCATTTGGCTGAAAAGGCCAGCGATGATTCTCCTCGGGGAAAGGACAGCCGCGTGATTGTTGGAGTTCCTAAGGAAAGTTATCCGGGAGAGCGCCGGGTTGCGCTGGTTCCCGCAGTCATCCCCACGCTGGCTAAAGTGGGACTGGAAGTGGTTGTGGAATCGGGTGCGGGCGAAGGATCCGGCTATCCTGATTCGACTTATCTCGAGAAGGGCGGAAAAGTTCTACCCGACCGCGCCGCCGTATTCGGCGCTGCTGACATTATTGTGCAGGTGCTCTGCTACGGCTCCAATGACGTGACCGGCAAGGCTGACCTTCCTCTGCTGCGGCGCGATCAAGTGATGATTGGATTTCTGCGCCCCTTCGGTTCTGCCGAAGTAGTCGGGCAGATTGCCGCTGCCGGGGTCACTGCGTTTTCGGTCGAACTGGTACCGCGGACGACCCGCGCGCAAAGCATGGATGCGCTTTCCTCGATGGGCACGATCTGCGGTTACAAGGCGGTGCTGCTGGCTGCAGAAACATCCATCAGAATTTTTCCTATGATGACGACGGCGGCAGGCACCATCACGCCCGCGCGCGTATTCGTGATTGGCGCCGGAGTGGCGGGACTGCAGGCTATCTCGACCGCGCGCCGGTTGGGCGCGGTGGCTTCTGCGTACGACATGCGCCCCGCGGCGAAAGAGCAGGTGCAGAGCCTTGGCGGACGATTCGTCGAGTTGCCTCTTGAGGCTCAAAACGCGCAGGATGCCCGCGGCTACGGCACCGCCCAGGACGAGACCTTCTACGCCCGGCAGCGCGAACTCCTGACTCGCGTGGTTGCGGAGAGCGATGTGGTGATCTCCGCTGCCGTGATTCCGGGCAAGAAGTCGCCGGTGCTGATCACCGCCGATATGGTCAAAGGGATGGCGCCGGGCTCTGTGATCGTTGATCTGGCTTCCGAGCGTGGCGGCAACTGCGAACTCACCCGCACCGGAGAAACGGTGAAGGCGTACGGTGTGACGATTATCGGCGCCATCAATCTGGCCAGCAGCGTCCCCTACCATGCCAGCCAAATGTACGCCCGCAATGTGGCCACGTTTCTGGCCTACATGGTGAAGGACGGCAAGCTGCAGCTGAACCTGCAGGATGAGATTATCCGCGAGACCATGGTTACGCATGGGGGCGAAATCGTGAACGCGCGAGTGCGCGAGTTTTTCAAACTGCCGGCGCTGGTGGCCAGCGATCACTAATTAAGTGGCAGTACAGTTCGGTGTTGTCTTGGTCGGTTTTGCACTGCCGTCGCTTGGTGAGCCGACCATTGTGAGAATGCAAAGGAGCAATCATGCCAGCGGATTTCATTTCCAATCTTTATGTCTTCATCCTGGCGGGGTTCGTCGGGTTTGGATTGATCAAGGGTGTTTCCCCACTCCTGCACACGCCATTAATGTCGCTCACCAACGCCCTCGACGCGATCGTGGTCGTGGCGGCCATCATCATCGCTGGACGGCACGAAACCCCGCTGACCACGGCGCTGGGAGCGATCGCGGTTGCGGCATCGTTTAGCAATATGGTGGGCGGATTCCTCATTACCGACCGCATGCTGCGCATGTTCAAATCCCCTAGGTCGAAACAACAATGAACGCGTCAGCGCTTCAGCAGTATCTCGATTTTGCCTACATTGTCGCAGTCGTCCTGTTTATTCTTTCTCTCAAATTCCTGAGTTCGCCCAAAAGCGCGCGCTGGGGCGTCCTTGCAGGAGAGATCGGTGCGGCGCTGGCGGTCATCGTAACGCTCTTCAACCCGGAAGTGGTGCAGTATAGGTGGATTCTCATCAGCCTGATTATCGGCGCCGGAGTCGGTGTTCCCCTCGGCTTGGTGCATATGACGGCCGTGCCGCAACGAACCGCCCTGAGCCATGCTTTTGGCGCGCTCTCGGCAGCGATGATCGGCATTGCCGAGTATTACGTGGGCACCGCGCCGGTCACTCGCTTTCAAATGGGCGAGATCGCGCTGGAAGTGATAATCGGGTCACTCACGTTTACGGGTAGCGTCATCGCCGCGGGAAAGCTGCAGGAAATACTGCCGCAGCGGCCCATCGTCTATCGTGGGCAGAATATCGTGAGCCTTTCTGTTCTGGCGGGAGCCCTCGGGCTGGCGGTCGCGCTGGTGGTGAAGCCTGCGCATGCGGTGCTATTTCCAGCGATGGTGATTGTGGCGCTGATTTTCGGCGTGCTGCTGGTTACGCCCATAGGTGGCGCGGACATGCCGACGGTCATCTCTCTGCTGAATTCCTATGCAGGTTTTTCGGCAGCGCTGTTGGGATTCGTTCTGAATAGTAAAGTGCTGGTGGTGGCGGGCGCGCTCGATGGATCTTCTGGATTCGTTCTATCGGTCATCATGTGCAAAGCCATGAACCGTTCATTTGCGAACGTGATGTTCGGAGCGTTTGGCCAGGTGCAGGCGTCGGCGGCAGCCGGCAAAGAAGAACGAGTCGTGCGCAGCGCGAGCGCAGAGGATGCCGCGTCGACTCTGGAAGCGGCGAACAGCGTGGTCATCGTGCCCGGTTACGGTATGGCGGTAGCCCAGGCGCAGCACAAGGTGCGCGAGCTTTACGACGTGCTCACCAAGAAAGGAGTCAATGTTCGCTTCGCGATCCATCCCGTTGCCGGACGCATGCCTGGGCACATGAACGTGCTGCTCGCCGAGGCCGACATCCCCTACGACCGGCTCATCGAGATGGATGAGATTAACGGCGATTTCCCGCAAACTGACGTGGCTCTGGTGATCGGCGCCAACGACGTCACCAACCCGGCCGCGCGGACTGACGTCGCCAGCCCTATCTATGGCATGCCTATCCTCGACGTGGATAAAGCCCACACTGTGATGGTGATCAAGCGCAGCATGAGTCCCGGGTTTGCCGGCATTGATAATCCTCTCTACTACCTCCCGAACACCCTGATGCTCTTCGGGGACGCCAAACAGTTCGTCGGGGCAATCGTTCGCGAACTCAGCGGCGGACACTAGAGAGAGTTCGCCCCGCGGTCCTCATTTTGATGTTACTTATGTAACCGTGAGATACCGAGTATCCGGTTACCCCAACCGATTCATCATCAATAATAGTTACCTAGTGTCGGGCGGCGTGCGTGCCCTGGGTAGCACCAGTCTGTTCACCGTTCATTATCTTCATCTTTCAAAGGAAGCTAACAGCCGCAGCATGTCTACAGGAGCGCAGAAGGCAGTCGAAGTGGCGCAAGAGTCACCGGAAGCTTTGGCGCGCCTCGACGTAAAAGTTCTGGCCATGATCATGGCCCATGCGCCTCTTCCTGAAATCCTGGAAGCCTTGTGCGTGAACATCGAGAAGCAACACAGTGGGTTGTTGTGCTCGGTTCTGCTGCTGGACGCCGACGGCAAAACCTTGCGCCACGGTGCTGGCCCTTCTCTGCACCGGGAATATACGCAGATTATTGATGGCATCCAGATCGGCCCCTGCGTCGGATCGTGTGGCACTGCCGCTTACCGACGCCAGCCGGTTATCGTCTCCGATATTGCCTCCGACCCTTTGTGGGCAGACTACTGCCATCTGGCGCTTCCTCATGGGCTGCGGGCTTGCTGGTCTACGCCGATCGCTTCGCAGGATGGTGGCATCCTGGGCACATTCGCCGTGTACTATCGCGAACCTCGAACGCCTGACGGAGCGCATCTACAACTCATCGCTCATGCCACGCATCTTGCCGCGGTCGCCGTGGAATGGGATCGAGCGCAGGCGGAACTCAAGTCGGCCGAAAGCCGTTATCGCACGCTGGTCGAGCGCCTGCCCGCCGTTACTTACGTCGCCGAACTCGGACCCTTAGGTCGCTGGCACTATGTGAGCCCGCAGATCGAGTCGATGCTCGGGTTTTCGTCCGCTGACTGGCTCTCTGATTCCGCAAACTGGATCAATCGCATCCATGCTGAAGACCGCGACAGCGTTCTCGCAGTCGAAGATACCTTCCAGAAAAACCGCGACCTGTTTCAGGCGGAATACCGCATGTTTGCTCGCGACGGCCGGGTACTTTGGTTCCGCGACGAGGCCGTCATGTTGCCCACGGCAGAGGACCAGCCATGCCTCATGCAAGGGGTTATGTATGACATCACCGAGCGGAAACGTCTGGAAGATCAACTTTTGCATTCGCAGAAAATGGAGGCCGTGGGACTTTTGGCGGGAGGCGTGGCTCACGACTTTAACAATCTTCTCATGCTCATTCAGGCTCACAATGAGCGGCTGCGCCGGGGGCTTGCTCCAGATGCGCACTCGCAAAAAGAATCCCTGGGCATTGAACATGCGGTCACTCGAGCGGCCAGCCTTACGGGCCGGTTGCTGGCTTTCAGCCGCAAGCAGGTATTGCAGCCCAAAGTCATGGATTTGAATGGAGTCCTGGCGGAAGTGGCCAAGATGTTGGAGCGCCTGATTGACAAAAACATTGCCTTGCGCGTAGTGCCGGCTCCGCAGCTTTTGCCGGTCAAGGCTGATCCGGGACAAATGGAACAGCTGATCATGAACCTTGCGGTCAACGCCCGGGACGCGATGCCGCACGGAGGACAGTTGGTCATTGAAACAAGGAATGCCGAAATAGGCGACAACCATCCGCGGCTTCGCGATGGCGTGCTGCCGGGCCACTACGTGATGCTGATTGTCAGGGATACCGGGGTCGGAATGGATAGTGAAACGCAAGCCCACATGTTCGAGCCCTTTTTCACCACCAAAGAACCAGGGAAAGGCACCGGGTTGGGGCTGCCCATTGTCTATGGAGTGGTCAAGCAGACTGGCGGTTGGACGCATGTCGATAGCCAGCCGGGAAAAGGCACGACTTTCGAAATCTATCTTCCATCGGCAGAAGAGGCGTGGGCGGCGGAAGAAGCAGCGACCTGGACAGCGCTACAGGTTTCGCAGATACGAGAAGATCTCGCCGCCGCTCCCAAGGGTACGGAGACGGTTCTTCTCGTGGAAGATGAGACCGGTATTCGCGAGTTGGCTTGTGAATTTCTTCAGCGTCAAGGCTACAAGGTGCTGCACGGGATGGATGGTAACGAGGCTCTGCGAATCGCCGAAGGACATGAAGACCTGATCCACCTCCTGGTGACCGATATGGCCATGCCCAACGTTGGAGGCAAAGAGTTGGCGGACCGGCTGAGAAAAGTACGTCCGCAAGTCAAGGTTTTGTTCATGTCCGGCTATCCCGACCACGAAGCCTTAGGCGGCGCGGAGGTCGGCGTGCAAGACGCTGTCCTGCAAAAGCCATTTTCCCTGGACACGCTGGCGCAAAAGGTGCGGACACTGCTCGACCAGAGGTAAGTCGGGAACTCGGAGCATGGTATTCTAGTTAAGACCAGCTGCGTACCGTCTTGGCGGAAATTCCCCGCAGTCCTAAAAAGAGTTACTAACCAATCATGCTTTCAGTCAGTAATGTTTCCATGCGCTTCGGCGCCAAAATTCTGTTTGACGAAGTCTCCACGGCGTTTACGCCAGGTAAGCGCTATGGCCTGACCGGGCCCAATGGCTCGGGCAAGTCGACGTTTATGAAGCTGCTCAGCGGCGAACTGGAGCCGCAAAAAGGAACTGTCGTGCGTCCGCGGAAGCTCGGGGTTTTGAGCCAGGACCAGTTTGCCTTCGACGCCTACTCTGCGATCGACACCGTCCTCATGGGCAACAAGCGCTTATGGGCGGCCATGCAGGAGCGCGACGCGATTTACTCCAAACCCGACATGACCGATGAAGACGGCATGAAGCTCGGCGAACTGGAAGGCATTGTTGGAGAAGAAGATGGCTACACGGCGGAGAGCGACGCCGCGATCTTACTTCAAGGTCTGGACATTCCTGACGAAGCTCATTCCCGCAAGATGAGCGAACTGCAGGGGGGACAGAAAGTCCGCGTGCTGCTGGCGCAGGCTTTGTTCGGGCATCCCCAGGCGCTGCTGCTCGATGAGCCGACGAACAACCTGGACTTGGATTCGATCCATTGGCTGCAGGGATTTTTGAACGCCTACGATGGCGTTGTGATCGCGATCTCGCACGACCGGCACTTCCTCAACAGCATCTGCACGCACATCGCCGACATCGACTACGAGACCATCATCACTTACACCGGGTCGTATGACGAGATGGTGCTGGCGAAGACGCAGGTGCGCTCGCAGATTGAATCGCAGAACGCGCAGCGCGAAAAGAAGATTTCGCAGCTGAACGAATTCATCGCACGGTTTTCCGCCGGCACGCGATCAAGCCAGGTGCAGTCGCGGCGCAAGGAAGTGGAGCGGTTGCAGGTGACGGAGCTGGCAAAGTCGAACATCGCACGGCCTTACATCAAGTTCGAACAGAAGCGGTCGTCGGGCAAGCACATTCTGGAAGTCGAGCACCTGGGCAAGGCTTACGGCGACAAGCAGGTCATTCGCGACTTCACGGCCAGCATCACGCGCGGGGAAAGAATCGCATTGATGGGGCGCAACGGAGCTGGGAAGACCACGCTGGTGAATGCCCTGCTGGCGAATTCGCCGACCACGCCGGAAGCGGAGTTGCGCAAGACTAGTGGCTACGACGGGGCGTTCGTCGACTCCGGCAAAGTGATCTGGGGACACGAAGCGTCCATTGGATATTTCGCCCAGGATCACCGCAGCCTGATCGAAGGCGGCACGACCGTGCTGGAGTGGCTGCATCAATGGAATCCCGCGGCGGTGAGCGAAGAAATTCGCGGCCTGCTGGGGCAGATGCTGTTTGCCCGCGACGAAGCCACGAAATCCACCAGCGTTCTTTCCGGAGGCGAGGCGGCACGGCTGCTTTTCTGCAAGCTGATGCTGCAGAAGCCCAATGTGCTTGTACTCGATGAACCCACGAACCACCTGGATCTTGAAGCCATCAACGCGCTGAACATCTCCCTACAGCGCTATCAGGGGACTGTGTTCCTGGTATCGCACGATCACGACTTGATCGACGAAGTCGCGACTCGCATCTGGCACTTCGAGAGTGATCACAAGATCACTGACTTCAAGGGGACTTACGAGGAGTATCAGGCGGCCGTGGTGGTGTAGGCGGAAACCAGGATTCCTCGCTTCGCTCGGAATGACAACACGTCTGCCCAGCTTGTCATTCCGAGCGAAGCGAGGAATCTTGGTGTTTGCACCATTCCCGTTGCATGTAAATCAACCAGGTTCTCCTCAGATTTCCACAAGCGTTTGCTGTTGCGTTTACCGCCGCAAGTTGCAGATAATGGCGGCGTAACTTCTGGCGCGGTTCCGGCGGGAGAGATTACATAAAGTCGTGTACAGTCGAGCTGATTTACTTAGGATCCTTCATCTCACGCCGCGCCAGTTGGCTAACTGGGAGCGCGCGGAGCTGATTGCTGCTTCTACCACCTACTCCTTTTCCGACCTGCTGAAAGTCAAGAAGGTGCGCGACCTGTGCGCCATGCGGGTACGGCCAGCGGTGATCCGGCAGTCGCTCGAAGCCATGCAGAAGCAGGCGTCCGGCATGGGAAATCCTTTGCTGGAGGCTGGCGCTTCGTCCACCAACAAGCATCGCGTGGCGTTCCGCCACGCGGGCAAGTTGCTGGAGCCGATCGCGGGACAGTTTGTGATGGACTTCGCGGCTCGAGAAAAAGTTGTAACCAGCACGCCGATTCCGACCCCCGAATCGAGTCCACAGGAAAACGATGCTGCAGCCTGGTTCGCCCGTGGCATCGCCTTTGAAGAGGATCCAGCCACGCAGACCGAGGCATTGGCGGCCTATCAGAAGGTACTCGAGTTCGAATCCAGCCACGCGGCCGCGCACATTAATCTCGGCACGCTCTACTACAACCGGCAGGATTTCTCGCTCGCGGAAAAGCACTATCGCGCCGCCCTGCAGGCCGACCCTCGCTACGCGCTGGCCTATTTCGACCTGGGCAACGTCCTCGACGAGACGGGGCGCGTGCAAGAGGCCATCCAGACCTACAAGATGGCGATTCAGCTAGCTCCCACTTATGCCGACGCGCACTACAACCTCGCGCTCGCCTACGAAAAAACCCGCGAGCCGCGCAAGGCGCTGAAACACTGGCAGGCGTACATCAAGCTCGATACCACAGGACCGTGGTCAGTCCACGCCCGCAATCAGATTCAGCGCATTCTGCAAGCTGACACCCTGAAGTTGGTACATTCGCGGCGCAGCTGAGCATCAGGACTCTTCCGGCCATTCCTCGTCCGGCCATTCCTGGTCCGGCCATTCCAAGAGTGCTAGAATCCAGAGTTTGCTATTTCTTCGTTTGAAGGTATTCGTATGCCCGAGACCGCGCTGCAGCCCGCCCCGCCCACGCCTCTAACTACGCTCACCGAAGAGGAGATCCTTTTCCGCGACAACATCCGTCAGTTTGCCGACGAGCGACTTCGTCCGCTGGTCAAGGAGATGGACGAGAAAGGCATCTTCGATAAGGCTCTCATCCACGAATTCTTCCAACTCGGCTTGATGGGGATCGAAATCCCGGAGCAATACGGCGGAGGTGGCGCTAAATTCTTTGAGGCGATCCTGGCCGTGGAAGAACTGTCGCGCGTTGACGCATCCGCGGGCGTGGTAGTCGACGTACAAAACACGCTGGTCAACAATGCCTTGCTGCGATGGGGCAACGCTGAGCAGAAGAAGCGCTACCTGCCGAAGATGGCGTCCGACACGGTCGGCGCCTACGCGTTGAGCGAGGCCGGGTCGGGCTCTGACGCGTTTGCCCTGCAAACCCGCGCCGAACTGAAAGGCAGCGATTACGTTCTTAACGGGCGCAAGCTGTGGATCACTAACAGCAAGGAGGCCGGACTTTTCGTCCTGTTTGCCACGCTCGACCCCGCTGCGGGTTACAAGGGCATCACCGCATTCCTAATAGAAAAGAACTTCCCGGGATTCAGCGTGGGCAAGAAGGAAGACAAGCTGGGCATCCGCGCTTCTTCGACTTGTGAGCTTATTCTGGAAGACTGCCGCGTGCCCAAAGAAAACGTGCTGGGCGAAACCGGAAAAGGTTACAAGATCGCGATTGAAACTCTTAATGAAGGCCGCATCGGCATTGGCGCGCAGATGATCGGACTGGCGCGCGGGGCCTGGGAATTCGCCGCGAAGTATACCCTGGAGCGCAAGCAATTCGGCAAGGCCATTGCGGAATTTCAGGGCATCCAGTTTCAGATTGCGCAAATGGCGACAGAGATTGAAGCCGCGCGCCTCATGGTCTATAACGCGGCCCGGATGAAGGATGCTGGCGTGAACTTCGTGAAGGAAGCCGCGATGACCAAGCTCTTCGCCTCGCAAGTGGCCGAGCGCGTGACTTCCCTGGCCATCGAAATCTACGGCGGTTACGGGTTCACCAAGGATTATCCCGTCGAGAAATTCTGGCGCGACGCCAAGATCGGCAAGATTTACGAAGGCACGTCCAACATGCAGCTAGCCACCATCGCCAAACTTTTGTTGGCTGGAGAATAGGGGAGGAACCCAGGCTCACCGCGACCCATCTCGCCCGGAAACCCGCAACTGGCAGTCGTTTCCGAGGCTGACCGCTTCATTTGGCAACGGTTGCCCTGCTCATTATATGCATCGAATTGCACTTTGAGCCCGCAACCCGGACTCGATAAATCGCTCTAACCCAAGTAAATTCAATCTCTTCCGGCAGCTCTCTCTATTGGCTGACAAGCTGCATTATCCACTGTGCCTGCCTTTGTGAGGCTAGGCCGGGGTGCTACTTGACTACTTTGTTCGGTTCCACAGCGGTGATGCCGATCGAGGTTCCAAAGAAGAAGCGGACTCTCATTCCGTTGCTCACCGTGGTGTTCCTGCTCTCCTACGGTTTGATGACCATGCTGATTGTCGAACAAGGCTCGGTCATTCAATCGCAGCGCAATCTCATCAAGATATTGATGACCGACAGTGCAGAGCTCTGGACCATGAAAGGCAAGGCGATCGCCGAACAGCAAACGGCCCGGACGAAAGGTCAGGGCCATGCGCCAGCTTCCTCGATTCAAACTCCGTCTACCCAGATTCCGTCTACCCAGGCTCCCTCGGCCCAGGCAGCACCGCAGCTCCATGCTCAAGGCCATACCGGCAGGATCGGGGGGTCCCAGCCCCAGCATCCTCCCGTGCCCGCGGCGGATTTGATAGATCAGCGTCGCGCTTTGCGAACTATTTAGTACCCAGGTAAGCGTCTGCGGACGCTTGGTGGAAAACTCGACACCGATGAAGGTTCTGACCCTAGCCTTGATGTTCAGTCTGACAGGTGCCAATCCGACACCGCCCGTGCGTCGCCCATCCGGCCACTTGGAGCAGCATTCCAAGGGCGGACGCTGGTACTTCGCCGCCAACGGCCACGCGGTGTACTGCTACGGACCTGTGATGACCCTGCCTCAGGCAAACGGCGACCTGCAGAAAGTCGCCACCTTCTGCCGCGATGGCAAGACTGTCGTGCCGCTGAAAGACTAACTTTCTCCGCAAACCGCTTCGATGCGGAGCACACCGAGATCGCCGAGAAAACCAGCCCGGCGGTCTCTGTGTTTGCGCCGGTGGTTGTCACTCTCGGGACAATCCTCAGTGCGCCTAGTAAACTGATGTTTCATGCCCGAACTCCCTGAAGTTGAAACCATCGCCCGCGGACTAGCCAGCCGCGTCTCCGGCGACGTGATTGACTCGGTCTGGCTCGGCCAGAAACCGGAGCCGCTGAAGTCTCCGGCGCTGGAAATCGCCGCCGCGCTCGAGCACAGCCGCATCTCGACCGTGCGGCGCATGGGGAAGCACATCGTCTTCGATTTGGAACCCAACGGAGTCCGCCGCAAACAGAACAGCCCCACGCACACCCAGTGGATCGTCCATCTGGGCATGACCGGACGCCTGCAGGTCTGCGAGCCGCAGGCGGAAATTCTCAAGCACACGCACGCGATTCTGAAGCTCAAGTCGGGCAGGGAACTGCGGTTTGTCGATCCCCGCCGCTTCGGGCGCTTAAGCGTTGTCCGCGCCGGCGGCTTCGAGGCGGGAGGCATTGAACCGCTGGAAGCAGATCTGGACAGCTTCCTCCCGCTGTTTCGCGGCCGCAAAACTCCCATCAAGAGCGCGTTGCTGAACCAGAAACTGCTGCGCGGCGTGGGCAACATTTATGCCGACGAATCTCTGTTCCGCGCTGGTATTCGCCCCCGTCGCCGTGCCTCCACCATCACCCGGGACCAGTTGGCTAAACTGCTGGCGTCAGTGAAAGAGGTTCTCCAGGAGGCGATTGCCCTCGGCGGCTCATCCATCTCCGACTATGTGGACGCCGACGGCGAAGAAGGTTTCTTCCAACTGCAGCATCGCGTCTACGGCCGCGAAGGCGAGCCCTGCCTGGTCTGCAAGACGCCCGTCAAACGGATCGTGATTGCCGGTCGCAGCAGCCACTACTGCCCACACTGCCAGAAGTGACAGCGAAGCCGTTCAATCATCAATCGAAGATCACAAATCAACAATCGTCAACCAACAATGAGCACGCTCCGCCTTAGTTCTGATAATCTTCTCCTCCATGCCTGACTTCTGCATTGGCGTTGACCTCGGCGGCACCAACCTGCGCATCGCCGCTGTGAGCGCCTCTGGAGAGCTGCTCGAAAAGTTGACACTCGGCACCAAACTCGCTCTGGGCCGCGACCACGTCATCGACGAAATGTGCACCGCCATCCAACGTCTATCCAGCAAGTACAAAGCGACAGGAGAGTTCCTCGGCGCTGGCATCGGCGTTCCCGGCCTCATCGACATGCAAACCGGAATGATGCGGAAGGCAGCCAATCTTCCGGGCTGGGAAAACTATCCGGCACGCGCGGAAATCGAGCGCCGACTGGGGCTCTCAAAAAGCGGAGCGCGCGTGGTCCTCGAAAACGACGCCCGGGTTGCTGCTCTGGGCGAGCAGTGGCTGGGCGCTGCCCGCGGCGTCTCGAACGTGGCGGTGCTCACTCTGGGAACCGGCATCGGCGGCGGCATCGTACTGGGAGGGAAAATCTGGCATGGCATGAACGGAATGGCTGGCGAGTTCGGACATGTCACCGTCGAGCCGGAAGGCTACCCCTGCGGTTGCGGCAATCGGGGTTGCGCTGAGCGCTACGCCTCAGCCAGCGCCCTGGTTCGCATGGCTCGGGAAGCGGTCGCGAGCGGCCAGGCGCCATCGCTGGCCGGGGCGGTATCGTCGGATGCCGAGTTCGGCGCGAAGTCGATCTACAACCTCGCGATCCAGGGAGATGAGCCAGCCCGTCTCATCTTACGGAGTTTCGGACGCTACCTTGGCATACTCCTCGCTGGCCTGGTCAACGTTTTGAATCTTGAGATGTACGTTATCGGCGGAGGCGCGTCGAGTGCGTGGGATGCTTTCGCGCCCACCATGTTCGACGAGCTGCGCCAGCGCTCGATAGTCTATGCGGCGACAGCCCCGAGCGAGCCGTTGAGTAGCAACTCAGAGAAGAAAGACGGTGTGTCAGCGCGAATCGAGAGTGGCGCTCAAGGAAAGACCATCATCACGCGGGCCGTGCTGGGAAGTGATGCGGGGCTGTACGGAGCCGCGCGCGTTTCCATGCCGGCCAGTTAGTTTCCGCGCGCCGACCGTGACACCTGCGGTCCCGGTGCGGCATTATGCAAGCTTAGCCGCCGGGCTGCCCCCAGGAAGACTTGATTCTGTTCCGGCGTTCCAATCGTCACGCGAATGCAATTCGGCGATCCCCAATGTCCCAGCGGACGCACTGCCACGCCTTCATCTTGCAAACGATTGGCGACCGGCGCCGCCTCTCCCCCGAGATCGCAGAATAGAAAATTCGCCGCGGTCGGTACTACCCGATAGCCCAGCGCCGACAGCCCTTGGCTGACCACTCGTGACTGCTGGGCGTTATTCTCCACTACGCGCTGAATGTGGAGATAGTCGTCCAGCGCCGCCGCCGCTGCTGCCTGCGCCACTGATGACACCGAAAACGTATTGCGCATGCGCGCGCAATATCCCAGCAGTTCCGCAGGGCCCAATCCGTAGCCCACGCGCAGTCCGGCAAGTCCGTGAGCTTTTGAAAAGGTGCGCAGCACCACCACACTTGCTCCCTGGCGCACATAATCCAGCGAGTTCGAATACTTGATCTTCCGCAGCGCCGCGAAGTGCAGCGCGAATTCGTAGTAAGCCTCATCCAGAACCGCGACTACATGCCCGGGAAGCCGCGCCAGAAATTGCTGCACTGCATCGGCCTCTACCATCGTCCCCGTGGGATTGTTGGGATTCGCCAGGAACACAATGCGCGTGTTCGAGTCGATCGCGGCGAGAATTGCTTCCAGATCGAAGCTGTCGTCGTGCATGGGCGCTTCGACGAGACACCCGCCCGCCGCTTGCACGGCCATCGAATAAACGATGAATGAGCGTTCGCTGGTCACCGCATTCAGCCCTGGCGCGAGCAGAGTTTGGCACAGCAGGCTCAACATGCCGGTCGAGCCTGCAGTCACCAGCACCTGCTCTGGCGGTAGTCCGTGGTGCACGGCCAGCCTCAGGCGCAGCGAACTGCAATCGTCATCAGGATACGAGTTCGCTGTGCCCAGCGCGTTCCTCATGGCATCGAGGGCGCGCGTCGAGGGTCCATAAGGATTTTCGTTGGAATCGAGTCTGATCAGCCGCGACCGGCGCTCCATCGCCGCCGGCGTCGAACTGG
>JBAUYE010000162.1:0-3779 GCA_049584615.1 Candidatus Sulfotelmatobacter sp. | reverse complement strand
GTGACCGGAGCAGGCAAAGCTTTCTCTTCTGGCATGGACCTGGACAACCTGAAAGCGCTGATCGGCCGCTCTCAAGAAGACAACCTGAAGGATTCGCAGACGATGGTCCGCCTGTTCCGAACGCTTTACGAGTTTCCAAAAGTGACAATCGCTGCAGTGAATGGAGCGGCCATAGCCGGGGGCACTGGACTCGCTTTCCTGTGCGACTTCACGCTGGCCGTCCCCGAAGCGAAGTTCGGCTATACCGAGGTGCGCATCGGATTTGTGCCTGCCATCGTTTCCACTTTCCTGCTGCGTCAGGTCGGAGAGAAACAGGCGCGCGACCTGCTGCTGACTGGGAGAATCATCGGCGCCGACGAAGCCGCGCGCATGGGATTGATCAGCGAAATCGTCGCAGCGGAAAATCTGATGATACGGGCCCGCGAATTGGCGGCGCTGCTGATGGAGAATAGTCCGACTTCGTTGCGAGCGACAAAGAAACTACTGAACGATCATGCCCGCGCCGAACTGGATTTACAGATTGAGGCTGCGTTGCGGCAGAACGCAGCGATCCGCACCACCGCCGACTTCCGCGAGGGGGTTGTGTCATTTCTCGAAAAGCGCAAACCCGTCTGGAGCGGAAAATGAAGAGCGGCAAATGAAGTCGGCTCACCCACAGGCGATCAACGAAACCCGGCTGCGCGTGCGTTACGCGGAGACCGATCAGATGGGCGTGGTTTACCATTCCAATCATTTCATCTGGTTTGAAGTGGGACGCGTCGAACTGCTGCGGCAGTTGGGTTTTTCCTATCGCGACATGGAGAGCAAGGATGGACGGTTCATCGCGGTCGCCGAAGCCAAATGCCGCTATCGTGCGCCCGCGCGCTACGACGAAGAGGTTCTGGTGCGTACGCAATTATTGAACGTGCGCAAGTCAGTGATCCACTTCGGTTATGAATTACGGCGCACCGAGGATGGCGCTCTGCTGGCAGAAGGCGAGACCACGCACATCGTTACCGGTCCAGATATGAAAGTTGCTGCACTGCCGGCAAAGTATTTGAAGGTATTTCGTGCGGCCCTAGGAAAGCGAAACGGAAATTCTCTTGAACGCACTTCACATTAACGGGAACGATCTCACTCTGGAAGCGGTGCGCGAAGTCGCAGCGGAAAGACGCCCGGTGCTCTTATCTCCTGACGCGCGCGAGGCCGTGGATCGCGCGCGCTCGGTGGTTGACGAGATCGTTGCCAGTAACAAAGTCGCCTATGCGATCACTACTGGCGTGGGCAAGCTTAGCGACGTCCGCATTGTTGGCGACCAGATTCGCGAACTGCAAGTCAACCTGGTGCACTCGCACTCCGCAGGAGTGGGTGAACCGCTCTCCGTCCCGGAAACGCGCGCCATGATGCTGTTGAGGGCCAATTCTCTGGCCAAGGGCTACTCGGGCGTGCGCGGGGTGGTGATCGACACGCTGTGCGAAATGCTGAACCGCGGCGTGACCCCGTTCGTGCCGTCGCAGGGCAGCGTGGGCGCGAGCGGCGATCTGGCGCCTCTGGCGCATCTCGCGCTGGCGTTGATTGGCGAAGGGGAATGCATCGACGCTGCAGGCGTGCGCGTTTCCAGCAGCGACGCGCTGAAGCGGGCGCAGATAAAGCCGCTGGTGCTGGAAGCAAAAGAATCGATTTCCCTGATCAACGGGACGCAGGGCATGCTGGCCGTGGGTACGCTGGCGCTGCTGGCGGCCGAAACACTCGTCGATTCCGCCGACGTGCTGGGCGGGCTGTGCTGTGATGCGCTGAAGGGCACTGACACGGCTTTCGATGAACGCATCCACAAGGCTCGGCCGCACAGTGGTCAGATGAAGACTGCGGCGAATTTGCGGCGAATGCTTGAAGGCAGCCAGATTCGCGAATCGCACCGTGAATGCGGCCGGGTGCAGGACGCTTACTCTCTGCGCTGCATCCCGCAAGTGCACGGTGCGGTGCGCGATACGCTGGCGCACTGCCGCAAAGTGTTTGAGATTGAGGCGAATTCTGCGGTCGACAATCCTCTGGTATTCATCACGGATGCCAGGAATCTTACCGGCGATGTGATTTCAGGGGGGAATTTTCATGGCGAGCCGCTCGCCTTTGCTTTGGATTTTCTCGGCATCGCCCTGAGCGCGCTCGCCGGCATCAGCGAGCGGAGAATCGAGCGACTGGTGAACCCCGCGCTCAGTGAGGGGTTGCCGCCGTTTCTCGCGCAGGGCGCGGGGTTGAACTCCGGTTTCATGATGGCGCAGGTCACCGCTGCAGCGCTGGTCAGCGAGAACAAAGTGCTGGCGCATCCTGCGTCGGTGGATTCGATTACGACCTCGGGCAACAAGGAAGACTACGTCTCCATGGGCATGACGGCGGCGATCAAACTGAAGCGCATTGTCGAGAACACGCGCAACGTGCTGGCAATTGAAGCCATGGCCGTGGCTCAGGCAATCGATTTTCTGGCTCCGCTGAAGCCCTCAAAGCGTGGACAGGCGGCCCATGCAACGATCCGGTCGGTGTGTCCCACGATGGAGAAGGACCGGGTCATGTACAAAGATTTCGCGCGGCTTGCGGAGTTGATCGCCAGCGGCAAGGTGGCGGAAGTTATCCGCTGAGGAATTCTCTTGAATCGCGGCATCCCGTGGATGCATTCGATTGACACAGGATTTACAGACATCTAGTCTTGCTGCACTCCTGATGGCATCGCCTATCGACAGCTTGCGCAAAAATCATCGTCACGTTCATTACATCCTTCTAACCCTTGCCGTGCTCGCCTGCCTTATTCCTTTTTCTGGCAAGCCTTTCAATATTGATGACACATTGTTCGTTTATGAGGCGCGGCAGATCGCGCAGCACCCGCTCGATCCTTTCGGATTCAAAGTGAATTGGTACCTCGATGCAATACCGATGGCGTACGAAACCAGGAATCCTCCTCTAGCGTCCTACTACAGCGCTGCCGCTGCGGTTTTCGTCGGATGGTCGGAACGCGCGTTGCACCTCGCGTTTCTGTTGCCTGCGCTCGGTGCGATATGGGGCACATATCGCCTGGCGCAACGGCTTACAAAATCACCGCTGTTGGCTGCCGTGGCCGCGCTTTTAACGCCGGGGTTTCTCGTATCTGCCAACAGCGTGATGTGCGACACGATGGCGCTGGCGCTTTGGCTTTGGGCCATCATTTTCTGGATCGAAGGGCTTGAGCCGCATAGACCGAGCCATCTGGCTATTTCTGCTTTGCTGATCACTTTATGTGCATTGACGAAGTATTTTGGCATAGCTTTGATTCCCCTGCTGGCGACGTATTCGTTGGCCCGGCAACGGCGTCTCGGAAGCTGGGCTTGGTATCTCCTTGTGCCAATTCTCGCCCTGACGGGGTATCAGCGCTGGACGAAAGCGGTCTACGGACTGCGCATGATCACATTCGCCGCTCATGTTGCCACCGGGGTTCGGCAAGGAAGGCACGCTTCGATCCTGGCTAATGCTCTGATTGATCTCAGCTTTGCCGGAGGATGCGCGCTGCCCGCGCTGACGTTTGCTCCCTTCATCTGGCCGCGAAAGAAGATTCTCGCAGTCTGCGTGCTGAGTGCACTCGCGGGGTTTCTCATGAGCACGGGCCGGATCGGTCTCGGCGAGATTTTGGGACCGTCTGACTTTTATCGGCACTGGTTCCTGGTCGGCGTTCAGTTAACGCTCTTCATCGCGGCCGGGGTCTCCGTGATGGCACTGGTGGCCGCGGACGCGTGGAGACGCAAGGATGCTGACTCCTTGTTGCTGATGCTCTGGGT
>JBAUYE010000161.1:0-25233 GCA_049584615.1 Candidatus Sulfotelmatobacter sp. | reverse complement strand
CCAACTGCTGGCGAATCTTGCGCTCCATGGTTTCAAACGCTGTGCTGTAGAGTTCCATACGGCCAGCGACGTGCTGTTCCCGCGGCGGGCGCCCCGCGCGGCAGGGAGACTTGCTCATGTGCACCACTGTCGGCTCGTCGGGCGAGCGCGGACAGCGATACTCGCCAATGTTGACCGGAAGATCCAGGTCGACTCCCGTATGGTAGCCGCCCGGCGCATAGATCGCATTCGCCCCCAGTTTCTGAAACGCAGTCCAGTTACGCAACAGCACATTGGTATAGAGCAGCGGCACCTTGGTCGCAAAGGCCAGCGCCTCTTTCTGCGCTTCCGGCAACTCGTCGCAGAGATAAGGGATCATCATGTTCCAGCAAGCCAGAATCACGTGCTTCGCTCTGACGGTATAAACCTTGCCGCCCCGGGTATAGGCGACCTCAACCTCGGTGGCCTGCGCCGGGTCAACAGAGCTAGTCGAGCCTACATGCTTCACTCGCACCGCCGTGCTGTTCAATCGAATGCGCAGGCTAGAGTTTTTCTCATCGAGCTTGGCGTAATTCGCACGCGCCGAAACTACATCCGTCGCGGAGCTGCCCGGTATGGCATCCGGGATCAAATTGCGCACGAGCAGGCGAGCGATGCTGGCGTTGCCGTCGGGGAAGTGGAAGAAATATTTTCGTTCGTTGCTCAACCCCTCCGCTTCAATGCCCATTCCGCCGAAGCCTGGATATCCCGTCTCCGCAGCGTCCAGCGCGGCAACTGCTTCTATCCCTACGCCAAATAATGTTTGCGAAACAGTCTGGTACAGGCGAATGACGTCAGCGTGCACGCCCACTTGCTCCGTGAGGAATTGGGCGTAGCTGACTCGTGCCAGGCGCGCCTCTTTCTGTTCGGCATTAAGCTCCGGCAGATAGTCCTTCTTCTGCTGGCACAAACGGGACACATCTTTGCGGGCCTGCTCTGCGATCGGGGCCTCGGCCATGAAGTGCGCCCAGGCATCGGGCGCGGCGACTGCGAGATCGTAGGTCTCGCCACCGGGGAAAGGATAAGGATCATCCACCAGCTTGTCGGTGCCAAAAGTTTCTTTGTCGAAGAAAATCTTGGGGATTCTCCCCATGGCACCGTAAAGATCGCGGTCGAGATATTTTGGAAAGCTGGTCACCTCGATTCCCAATTCTTCAATCACGCCCTTGGCCACCGCGCTGTAAGGTTCGGGACTCTCGATCGAGTAGGTACCGCCGTAGCCTAGAAGAGTTTTCTTTCCCACTTGGAATTCGTTGCGCTTGGCATGTCCGCCAAAGTCGTCGTGGTTCTCGAGGATCAAGATGCGCGCGTTCGCGCCTGCACGCTTGCGATAGAAGTGCGCGGCGGCGAGGCCGCTGATGCCGCCGCCTACGACGATGAGGTCGTAAGCTTCGCCGGTATCTTGCGGCGTACCGGCTGCGTCCCAGAAGGTGCCGTCGCGCAAAGAGTGGGCCGCTTCGAAGGAGCCGGCGTGGCTGCCGCGCAGTCCGGTGAGCGCGGGCGGGTAGTAGTTGGGAGATTTTTCGGGGTCGAAATCAGTATCGGCAGCGGCGAGAACATGCCAGGGCATCATGGCAGCGCCTGCAGTCAGGGCCACGCCGTTGAGGAAGTCGCGACGCGTGATGTTGCGATGCATTCCTAATTCACGGTCGCTCAGTTCACGATCGCTTCTGTCGCTCAAGCAGCCTCCGAGTCGCCGAACGTTCCGACTGGAACATTGTGCTGAATGTTCCGACTGGAACACTTAGGCGATATTTGCAAATAATATCTCCCAGCTATACACCTGCAAGACCATCCGAATCAGGTGGTTGCGGATAGTGGTTGTGTCTTTTGCGCACCTCTCGAAGTCGCGAAACGGGCTGTCGAGGTGGTTTTCCACAGGCTTCCACAGCTCCGAGCGGGTACGCCCTCTTGACAAAGGCGGTCTCGGGGTACTCCGGTCTTCAACCTTCGGCTTTTTTGACGGCTAGTTCTGCGCCCTGGAACCCGATGCGGCTATGGGTGCCGTCGCAAAAAGGTTTGTTGACCGAGCCGCCGCAGCGGCAGAGAGAAAAGGCGGGCTTGCCGGTGAGATCGTACTGGTTTCCGTTGACGTCGACGAGTTCGATTGAACCCTCGGGCGCTTCAACGCGGTAGGGGCCGTTGGGACGGATTGTGATCTTTACCTGCGCCATGACTTTGATTCCTCCAACCTTACGGGTTTCTAGTAAGGATAAGAAGATACCATTAAGCGGGGCTGAATGTCGCGGGGCTTTGGAGCATGGAGAGCAGACAAGCACAGGATCGAGGTCAGTGAACCCCCCAGCCGCAGTACTCCGAATCAGTCACGGGAACTAAGGATGGGCCGACCCCATGTGGTTACCGCTTCGACTTTGACTTTTGAGACTCTGACGACGGAGAAGGAGCGCGAGCGCGCTGTTTAATATCTCCCGGCTTTACGTCTGATTCAGATTCATCCTCGAATGGACCGAGGTGCTCTTCATTCAATTTAACTCCAGTAGCCTTGGGCTTCGGCCCAAACTTTTTTAGTAGTTCATCGAAATAGGTGTACCCGGCCTGAGTAACGGACCTAAGATCGCCGTTCGGATACAAAACATCGAGGGACGTGCTCGGCCCAACCGAATCAATTATCTCTGCGAGTGTCTTGGCTTCATAGAGGTAGTAGATTGCTTTGCCCAGTGACGTTTCTTCCCAGTCGTAGTCCCTCCGCAGCCGCGGCGGCAACGCCACAGACATACCTTCTCCGATAATCCCGAAGTGTTCCTCGTGGGTGACTTCACTGGAGGCCTGTGCCATCCTCAGTATCAATGGATACGGATCGCCGTCGTCATCCTTTACGAAACCAGCAACCAACAGGGATGCGCCCCACTTAATTTTTGTCAGCTCATCCACGTATGGTTTGGCTAAGGCGGGATTAACCTCGCGGCACCACTGCTGAAAATGCTCGTAATCCATCCCGAAACGGAACGCGCAATATTCCTCTTTCAGGTTTCTGGCATGTGCAGCGGCGGCTCTCTTAACCAAGGTGACTGCATTTTCGGATGTGACATCTGTATGCTTGAGAACACCGATCAAGGCTGCAACCATCTCCTTTGCGCGAGAGGACTTGCCGGCGAGAAGGGCCACCCAGCCAGGTTTTAGCTTTTTGAATTTATCGAACGCGTCCGAACTTCCAAGCTCCGTTGAGGCTTTCCAATCCGTGCAGGTCACGATGCGCGGTTCTTTCTTCTCCATGCAGGCCGCAGCTATACACAAGGTCATTCGCTCACCTCCAACACGAGCCTCGAACTCTTCATCGTTGAGAAAACATCCGGCTGAAGCGGGTATCTAACCACAGACGCCCCCTTGCTCAAAAGAATAGTCTTGACTGAAGGTCGTGCGCTTCCCCGTTCGCGGTGTCCCCGTAAACTGGTGCGCTTTAGTCTTTGCTGGACTTTCTGGCTTCCCTGGAGAGTTCTTCGGCTAGTTTGAGGGCGTTCCTGGAGTGTTCGTGCGCCTGTTGGCTGAGTTCGTGAGCGGTCAGATGATCTCCTTTGCCGTGGGCTACGGCAGCGGCGGTGTGGGCGTGGGCCGCAAGATTGTGGAGTTCTGCGATTCGATTGTGAGAGCTCTGGGGCATGGTGTTCTCCTGGGCCTTCAAACATTAAACCACGGTCGCGGCTCTCCATGCGCGAGAGAAACCAAGATCTCTCGTTTCGCTCGGGATGACAAACGAAGCGGGATGACACGGGATGACAACGAGAAGGGATGACGAGGAAAAGGCTTGATCTAGGCGGCCAGGGTGTTGGCTGAAACCAGGCTGCGGTAGAGCTCTAGGTAGTCGTCGATCATGCGCTTGGTGGTGAAGCGTTCGCGGGCGCGGGTGTAGGCGCGGTCGGCGTAGGCTTGGCGCAGGGCGCGGTCGGCGTCGAGCTGGCGAAGAGTTTCCGCCAGGCTGCCGGCATCATTGGTGCGGAAGTAGAGGGCGGCGTCGCCCCAGACTTCGCGGAAGCTGGGAATATCGTTGGCGACAATGGCGCAGCGGGAAAAGGCAGCTTCGAGAGGCGCGATGCCGAGCGGCTCATAGCGCGCCGTGGCCGCGTAGATTGCAGCACGACTGTAGAGGGCGCGCAGTTGAGCATCAGTCTGCGGCCCACGAACGGCAACGGAGTTCTGCTCGGTCGAAACCTTCACGTCGGCGCGAATCGGGATGCGGGGCACGGGCACGGTTTGCTCCGCGCCCACGATGCAGACGGGGAACGGCTGCGTGTGCTGCGTCAGCAGGTGGACTTGCTTGCCGGCATCGAGCAGGCGGCCTACGGAAAGCACGGAGTCTTCTTTGCTGACGTAGGGATTGAAGAAGATGGGATTGCGTCCGGGATAGATTACCGCTCCGCGGCGGGGGCGAGTGTAGGTGGCGCGGAGAGTATCGAGCATCCAGGCTGAGGGTGCGACTACAGCATCGGCAGCGGTGATGCCGCGGACCACCGTGTCGCGATACCATTTCAGCGTGCGCGTCGGGCGCGGGCTGCAGCCCTGGACAGCTTCGCTCCAACTGATGAGGTCGCCGTGGGCCATGACTACGCGCGGAACATTCACCGGGAGATCGCCATGGCAGAACTGGTGGAGGTGAAGCAGATCTGGCCGAACTTCGCGAACCAGGCTGGCAAGAAAATCTGAAGACTCGTGCAGGTCCTGCGGAGCCTCGTCCATCCACTCCAGGCGGAAAGCTGTGGGGCGATATTCAAGGCCGTGGAGCAGGTCCATCCACGCAGTCTGCTCGGGCAGTGGAATCTCGCCGAAGCTGACCAGCGTGACCCGGACGCCGCGCGTGACCAGGCCTGTAACCAGTTCCCGGGTGTAGCTCCAGGAACCGGACATGGTATCGGCGGTGACCAGAACGTGCACGGGACCTCCTGTGCGTCGGATAGCTCGCGGGATGCGGGCTCCGGCATCGTGCGGTCCCTATTTTAGTGCCACTGGGGGTGGGTCGTCGAAGATTTTCTGCGCCTGACGAAGGTGCAGAATCTTGCATAGATCAATGAAGCAAATCAGTTGGCGCCCAGCCTTAGGCGCATGTCGCGGGCGAGACTGTCGATGAGCCGGATTTTCTCCGCGGCGGGGGCTGGGACTTCGGGCACGGCCATGGCTAGTTCGCAGGAGAGCAGCATGGCGGTGAGGGATTCGCATACTTCGCTGCGAATCTGTTGCTCGACCGAACGGCGGGCCTGAGTTTCCTCACGCTTGCGGCGATGTAAGGCGGAGCGAACCTCGCGCAGCAGACGTTCCATGCCGCTGACGGCGAAGTTGAGGTAGACGGGGAAGGCTGTGCCCAAGTGCTCGATCACCTGGTCGCTCTCGGCGGGCTCATTCTCTAAAAGGAATTGGTCGATCACGACGGCTGAGTAAGTCTGTTCGCGCAGCCGGGCTACCGCTTGCGGCAGATCTTCCGCCCAATGGGTTTCTTCGCCGGTGGCATCTTTTACGGTGGCAGCGCACTCTTGGCCGCGTGCCGAAGGGGTGATGAGTAGAATCATGCGGTTTCTATAGCACGCGGTGCACCACTACCCGCGCATTGAAAAGACGCGGGTTAAAGGCGCCGGGCGCTGGTACGTTCCCGTTAAGGAACGGTGAGGGGTGCGAACTCATTTCATAAGCGAACGACTCGCCGTCTGTCATCCCGAGCGAAGCGAGGGATCTTGGTGTTTTGCCTGCAGCGCAAAACGATCTGTGCGGCGGTGGATGCCCCTAGGCAGTCATTGGCGTGAGCCGAAACGTCTGCGGCTGATCCCACTCCCGCGATAAATCATCCCACTTAGGATTTATCGATTCTACCAACGCCAGCCGCTTGGCCCGGGTCCAAGCCTTGATCTGCTTCTCGCGTTCAATCGCGTTGCGGACATCTTCGAAGCTCTCGAAGTAGACGAGGCGGGTGATGTTGTACTGCGCTGCGAAGCCGGGGGTCAGTTTCAGCTTATGCTCCCGAACCCTCCGTCGAATGCTGTTGGTCATACCGGTGTAGAGCCTTTTTGAAGCATTGGCCATGATGTAGACGAAGTATCGCCGCTCTTCACTCATCGCACCCTCCGCTGCTTGTCATCCCGAGCGAAGCGAGGGGATCTTGGTGTTTGCATGCGTCGGCTATGAGTTGCGCTGCGTGCAAGAACCAAGGTCCCTCGCTTCGCTCGGGATGACAAACTTGTTTTCCACGCCGCATCCGAAACAGTTTAGGGTTGGGCGGCGTAGTCCTTTAACTTGCGGTACAGAGTCGTCTTGCCGATGCCGAGCAAACGGGCGGCCTGCAACTTGTCGCCGTTGAGTTCTGCGATGGCGTTGAGGATGGTTTGCCTCTCCAGTTCCGCCATGGGGACGATTTTGTTCTGACTGTGTCCGTTGCCGTTGGATGGGACCGCAACGTGCGCGCCGGCGATCGCCGGTGGCAGGTCGGGTACATGGATTAACGGTCCGCTGGTAAAGGCGCAGGTGCGCTCCAGACAATTTTCCAGTTCGCGGACGTTGCCCGGCCAGTCGTAGGCCAGCATGGCTTTGACGGCCTCGTCGGTAAGGATTTTTTCCTGCCCGGAGGCGTGCGCGGTGCGCTCCATGAAATGAGCGATGAGCAGGGGGATATCCTCGCGGCGCTCGCGCAGGGGCGGGATGCACAGGCTGAGCACGTTGAGCCGGAAATACAGGTCGCGGCGGAAAGAGCCTTCGGTCACAGCCTGCTCCAGCATGCGGTTGGTGGCAGCGAGGATGCGGACGTTGATGGGAATGCGGCGGGTGCTGCCGACGGGACGAATTTCTTTTTCCTGAATTGCCCGCAAGAGTTTGGCCTGGAGGTCGACAGGAAGCTCGCCGACTTCATCGAGAAACACGGTGCCACCTTCGGCGATGGCGAGCAGTCCGTCCTTAGCCTGATTGGCGCCGGTGAACGCGCCTTTGACGTAGCCGAACAGTTCGCTTTCGATCAGCGTGGGCACCAGCGAGCCGCAATCGACGGGGATGAACGGCTTGTCATGGAACGGTCCGGAATAATGGATGGAGCGCGCGACCATTTCCTTGCCGGTGCCGCTCTCGCCGAGGATCAGCACAGGGTGGGAGCTGTTGGCGGCTTTGGCAATGATGCGGTAGAGCTTCTCCATTTCGGGGGCGCGGCCGACGATGCCGCCGTAGCCCTGCTTCGACTTGAGCTTCTCGCGGAGCATGCGGTTCTCGGTTTTCAACTTCAGGTGGGTGGAGACGCGCTGCAACAGGAGTTTGAGCTCTTCGACGCTGAATGGTTTGGTCACGTATTCGTAAGCGCCGTTCTTCATGGCCTGGACGGCGGACTGCACGGTGCCGTAGCCAGTCACCACGATCACCAGAGCTTCAGGACGGTGGGCCTTGATTTGACGGAGAGCTTCGAGGCCGCCGGCGCCGGGCAGGCGCAGGTCGAGCAACACCGCGTCAATGCTTTGTACTTGCAGCAGGCGATAGGCATGCTCGGCGGAATCGGCAACGTGGGCGATGAAACCCAGGGATAGAGCGACCTCGCGGCAAGCGTCGCGGATGGAGCGTTCGTCGTCGACGATGAGGAGGTTCAGAAAATTTGCGGCCATGATCTGAGGGGTAGCGAGGGTGTGGGTTACTGCGACTGAGGTCATAAGAGTGATTCCTTTTTGATTTGCTGAATTGGTGTTGGGGACTGGGTCTCCGAATCTGGATCGGCCTTGTCCAGAGGATCGGAAGGCTGAGATGCGCGGGGGAGCAAGATCAGCACGCGAGTACCGCGGCCGGGTTCGCTTTCGAAGTGGATCAGTCCGCGGTTGGTGGTAACGATGCTGCGGACCGTGGTTAGTCCCAAGCCGGTGCCTTGGCCGGCATTCTTGGTGGTGAAGAATGGCTCGAAGAGGCGCTCGCGGGCAGCGGCGTCCATGCCGTGACCGTTGTCACCCACGACCAGCAGCACGCACGGAAAGGCAGGGAGGCCGGCGGGTGACATGGTCCCGGCGACGGGCTGGAATTTGCAGTTGCTGGTCTCGACCGTGATTCGGCCGCCGCTCGGCAGAGCGTCGCGCGAATTGAGAACCAGGTTCAGCAGGACCTGCTGCGCCTGAGCCTGGTCGATAGTGACTGCGCCCAATTCCGGGTCTAGATGCAACTCGAGGTCGATGTTTTCGCCGATTAGCCGGGCCAGCAGATCGTGCATCCCGCAGGCAATTTCGTTGAGGCACAAAGTCCGAACCGGTGTGGCTTGCGGCCGGGCAAAAACCAGCAACTGCTTGACCAGGCCGGTGGCTTGCACGATGGCAGAGCGAATCTCTTCGGCGTAGCGCCGGCGGCGGTCCCGTGCATCGAGGCTCGAGAGCAGAAGATCGCAGTAGAGCATGACGCCGGTGAGCAGGTTGTTGAAGTCATGCACCACGCCGCCAGCCAGGCGGCCGACCGCCTCCCATCTCTGCGCCTGGAGCTGGCCTTCCCCAATGGGGGTGTTGGCGTTGTCTCCGGCTGCCAGGTCCGACCACGGAAATGGGGTTGCGGCGTTCATGCATTTACTTTGGCGCGGGACGGTTCCCGAAAGAAACCCCACGATGGGCTCCTGGATACCTCGGTGCTCCCGAATCAGGAACGCCTAGCATCGCAAACCGCCCCGCTAATCGATCTCAATATAGGAGGGAGAATCTGACGCTGCGAAGGGCATACGTCACTCAAATCAGGAAAAGCCTGTGGAAAACTCGGCAAGAAGTTTAGTTTCTGCTAGATAGGAGAAATAATAAGCATCGAAAACCGCTTGAATAAGGCTACAAATGGAGGAATTACGCCAGTTTATTCGGGGAGTGCGCTCGGGGATTGACCGCTGGCCATCGACTTTGGGTCGTTGACGGTGAGCGGGGCTGTGAGCCGAAAGGTTAGCCGACGTCCCTTTTGGACCTGCACACCGTCTGAGCGCAGATCCGAGGGGGTACCGGGGGACAAAGACGAAACGTTCGGCGATTGTCCGCGCGCAAACAGGCTGGAGGTCTGAAGCGCTAGCTGCCTGCCCTCAATAGTGATCGCATTTAAAGTCAGCCGGAAGTAGCCGGAACCGCGAACCAGGCCGGGCCGGTCGGTTTGGGATTGCGCGGATTCAACCCGTCCCGTCACAGCTGTGCCACGCTCGACCAGAGTGTCGCCGTCTACCGTAAGGGGCGCGGCGACCGATGCTGTGAAGGAGTCACCAGCATGAACATTGGTAGTGGAGAGTGAGTCTTCCAATTGTACGGTCATGAGAGTTCCAGAGGGCAGGATCCGCGAGTGCGATCCGGTCCGAAAAGGCAGACTCAATTTTGGATCGGGAGCAGGCGCGGGTCGCTCGCCGTCGCTATCCGGGACCGGATCAGTTTCTGGACGGAATGGAAGTTTTTGTGCGTCGACAGAATCTGCGTTCGTCGGATTCGAGGGCTCCGACCGGGCGCAGCCCAGGCTCAGGCTCAGAGCAAGACAGAACATCCCAAAGGCAGATCGCGACCGGAGAACCCGTCGGAGTGTTGTCATCGCATCCATGGTCGCGCGGCTTCCTGCTCTGCGACAGTGGCAAATGAAGTACCAGATCTGGGTTCATGGAATCAAGCACATAGGGAGACGGTCCTGGCCCATCCGTGTAGAAGTTGCCCGGTCGCGTACCGAGATTCTCTGAGGCAGCTGGCGCGGGGCGGATTCCAGAGCAAAAGAAAATCGCGGAGGACGCTGGCGTCCTCCGCGAGAGTTCTTCCAAGCCTCACCCAGACCCTGTTACGGCTTCTTAGTGTTTGGCTTCACAAGGGGCTTCTTTGGCGCTGCTTTCTTTTTCTCGGATTCCCTGCCTCCGATCAGCGTCAAGGCATCCGTAGTGTTGAAGGGGAATCGGCGAACCGAGGTTTGGCCCGTCGTGCTCAAGGTAACGTCAACGCGGCGATTGCTTGCCATTCTGATGGTTACCATGTTCTTGAGAATCCTTTGCCGCTCTTCCGGACTCAGCTCAGGATTACTCTCCACTTCACTCTTCACCTGGTCATCGGTCAGGTTATCTTCCTTGCCATACGCCTTTATGTCGATGTTGGCCTCGGGAACGCCCTGTTCAACCAGGAAGCTCTTGACGCGGTTGACTCGACGCTCGGAGAGCGCCTGATTGTATTCCACGGAGCCACGATGATCAGCGTGGCCCCCAAGAATCAGGTGCGCATCCGGTTTGCTTTGGAGATATTCCTTGAAGTCGGTCGCCAGCGAGATCAGCGTTTTTTGCTGACTCGGGAGCAGGCCGCCTTTGGGATTCGCGATCTTAGGATAGTCGGTTACGAAGTAAACACTGTGCAATGAGAGCCGGGCTTCCAGCCGTACGATCTCAGGATTGACCGGCGGAGGGGGCGGGTTCTCGATCATCACTTCGGTTGAGGCTTGAGCTGTCAGACCGCGCGTATCCGTGCAGGTAGCGCCGACCGTGATCGCACCCGGGGAAGTGCCGGTCGTGTTCAGTGTGGCTGAGCTTCCGGCGCCGGAAACGGTTCCTCCGCTGGCGGTCCAGCTGGCTACTGAGACTGCTACACCGTCCGGGCTGGTGCAGTTGGCCGACAAGTTCACGGTTCCACCGGCCTGCAGACTGTTTGGGCTGGCAGAAATGGATATCGTGGGCGGGTTCTTCGGTGGCAGCGGCTTGACCATGAAGTTCGCCGAGCAGCTGGCCACATTGTTGTTCTTTTCTTTGGCGTCAGTCACGTGGGCGGTCACGGTATAACTGCCGGGGGCCGCATTGGTGGTGTCGATCTGGGCGGTCGTATCTTTCCCGGTAATCTGACCTCCGTTGCCGCTCCAGGCATAGGTGACGGTATGCTTGGGGTTGAAGTTGCTGATCGCGACAGTGGCGGTGACAGGCTCGCCCACCAGCACTTCACCCGGCTGCACCGAACAACTGGCGGCTGGCGTCAACGCAGGCGCGCCACCCCAGCTGAAAACGAGCCCGGTGCGCAGGCGGACACCTTCAAACGACGGACGCCGCAGATCAGGATAATCCTGGCTGGCGAAATCGGAGTAATTGTGCCGGCCCCAGACGTAATCGGCTTCAAACAAGCGAAAAGCCAATTTCTTGTTGATCGGCAGATCCATTCCTCCACCGAGGATGGCTCCGATTCCATTGTTGGAGGAGACCCCACTGACGCTCACACGATTCAGACTGACCAGAGAATGCAAAAAGTAGTTGGCGCCATCCGTGCGCCAAATAAACCGCGGCCCAACCGAGTACGTCGTCTCGTAGTTGCTGTTTCCCCAGTTGTGACCGATGTCGGCCTCTGCTCCCCAATGTGGATCGAAATTGTAAGTGAAAGACCCACCAAGTCCTTTGGCCATATCTGGGACTTGAAAGCCGCTGGGATTTGAAGGATCGCCGTTGTTTGCAGGAACTGTCCCGCCTGGATGCAACCACTGATATCCCACGAACACGTCATATTTCGGATTCGAGTCGCTTTGCGCGAGCGCAGGAATCGAGATGAGTGATACCGCCAGAACCACAAACAGGCACGCGACGGCGCGCCTCCTGGTTAAGCGAAAACGAACTGACATTCCGTCCTCCAATGATGTGCGCGCGGTCTCACTCGCGCTTTGGCACGCAGGCTGCGCTGAAAGATAACGCATGATCAACCGCTTGAACGACCTCTGCCGGGAAACGGGTAATTCTAACGCACTGCAATCTTAAAGAGAAAGAGCGATTTTCAAGAATTGCCTCCTCAGACAGCCCATGCCTGCAGTCTCCTCTTCGGCTGGGATCCTGGTTTCAAATTGACATGACCGTCACGGAACCTTGATCCCGATGTTGCGCTGCGCCTAAACGGCCGGGGACCCAGCCTGTAGACCTTGCCCCGCAGGAAGCTAGCCGCGTATGGTTGTAGTTTCGCTGCCGGCAAGGCGGCGCGGAAGCACGACCTTGAAGAAGCGGGCAGACCAAAGGGCAGAACCAATAGGAATGAGCCACGAAAAAGTATTGATTGTCGAGGACGAAGAAAACGAGCGCACGGGACTGGCCGAATTAGTTTCCTCCTGGGGATATCGGGCCGAAACCGCCCGCGACGGCGTGGACGGCCTGGAGAAGGCCGCGCAATGGGTTCCTTCCATCGTGATTAGCGATCTGAAGATGCCGCGCATGGGTGGCATCGAACTGCTGGAGCGGCTGGGGGAACAATCCCAGGCCATGGCGGTGATTGTGGTAACGGCCCAGGGCACGATCGATAGTGCGGTGCAGGCCATGCGGATGGGTGCATACGACTACATCACCAAACCCATCGACACCAACCGCCTGCGTACCATGCTGCAAAACGCGGCCGTGCTGGTGGGAACGCGTGCGGAACTGGAGAGCGCCCGCCGCAAGCTGCGGGATTCCGGCTCGCTGGGCACGCTCCGCGGGGCATCGCGCAAGATGCAGGAGATTTTCCGGCTGATCGAGCTGGTTGCGCCGAGCACCGCGTCGGTGTTGATTACGGGGGCCAGCGGCACCGGCAAAGAGTTAGTGGCCCGCACCATCCATCAACTGAGTCCGCGCCGCGAGCGGCCCTTTGTGGCCATCAACTGCGCGGCCATTCCTGAAACTCTGATCGAGAGCGAGATCTTCGGCCACGAAAAAGGCGCTTTCACGGGAGCGCTGGAGCGGCGCACTGGCTGTTTTGAACTGGCCGAAGGAGGAACGATCCTGCTCGACGAAATCGGCGAAATGCCCGTGGGAACTCAGGCCAAGTTGTTGCGTGTGCTCGAGGACCACAAGCTGCGCCGGTTGGGCAGCAAAGTAGAAACGGCGGTTGATGTGCGGGTGCTGGCCGCTACGAATAAAGTTCCGGACGAGGCCGTTGCCAGCGGAGAACTGCGCAGCGATCTCTATTACCGGCTCAACGTGTTCAACATCCACATGCCTCCTCTGCGGGAACATAAAGAAGATATTTCCGATCTGGTGCAACTCCTTCTGTCGGAAATGAGCGCGAAGCACTCCCGCAAGGTTGCGGCCGTGAGCGAGGCGGTGTTGAATCAGTTCAACAATTATTCCTGGCCGGGAAACGTCCGCGAATTGCGCAACACGATTGAACGCGCGGTGATCGTCTGCGACAGCGGCATGATCGAAACCAAACACCTGCCTCCTGGATTTGGACACGCGCCCTTGCGCCCTGCAGCAAATGACCCGGACGCGGTGCGTCTGGGCGTCGGCACGACCGTGGGAGAGGCGGAAAAGATGCTCATCCTCAAGACTCTGGAATCCACCAGCAACAACAAGACAAAGGCTGCGGAAATTCTCGGCATCAGCCTGAAAACCCTTCATAATAAGCTGAAGGAGTACGGCGGCAGCGGCCCGGATGCGGCATCTGAGGAAACCCAGTGATCAGTGTCCGGTGGCCAGTGGAAAACCTTCCACTAATTCACTGCGCCCGGTTCGACTGGCCACTGGTTACTGACCACTGACCGCTGATTTTCTATGCGACGTAAAACCATCATCGTGCTCGGCATCACCTTCATGGTGACCGTGATGGTGACTGCATTCTCCTATCTTTATGTCTCGGAGACTCTGAGCCAGCAAATTACCGGCGCCTCCAACGGCGCCGAGCACCTCACCAAGCAACTGCAATATCTGGCTTCGAATGACATGCCGGATTTAAGCAGCACTCGCGTGGACACCAACAATCCTCAAGCGGTGCGGCGGGCCCTCGCCGAGTACTTGCCGATGGATACGAACATTCTGAACGATCTTCAATCCGATATCGCCCTTTGGCCCTACGTCTTCGATGCCTCCATCGTAGACGCGAACGGCAAGGTCCTGCTCCACACCACTCCTCAATTCGTGGGCAAGCCGGCTGTGGAGCGGCCAGATTTCAATCGAGTCAGGACGGCTCGCTTCCGCCGCCAACTCCGCATCGCATATGGTCCCGCGACCGTCTACGACGTAAGTTCTCCTCTACTGCTGAACGGAGTGCCTTTTGGCACGATCCACATCGGCGTTTCTACCGTCTTTCTCAGGAGTGAAATCGAGCCCCGCTTATTGCGCGCTGTCTATTTTTCCGTAACGTTCATCTTCGTTTCCTTCCTGCTGGCGGCGCTCCTCTCGAATCTCGCTCTCGGGCCGCTCAAGGAGATCAGCCGCAACCTCGATAGCGTCAGCTCGGGGGCAACCGAGGAACTGTCAGGGAAAGAGTCAGAACACGATGAATTCGGCCTGGTCACGCTGAAGATCGCCAACCTCGGCCGGCAGATGCGCGACAGCCGAGAGATTTTTTCTGCGTTGAAAGACAACGTGGACCAGCTCATGTCGAAGTTGCAGGACGGCTTGATGCTGTTCGCGCGAGATTCCCGCATAGTGCTGGTGAGCGCGCCGGTGGAGCGCTTCCTCGGCAGGCCTCGAGGAGAACTGCTGGGTAGAACGGTAAAGGAAGTCTTTACCCGAGACACGCCGTTCGGAATTATGGTACTCGACGCTTTCGAACACCGGGGTGTGCTCTCGCAGCGCGAGTTTGTCGCACCCGCCGGCCGGCGCGTGCAGGTGTCTCTGGATTTTGTTCAGGAGAAGAACACTCAGATCGGCGCTCTGCTGATCATGCGCGACGCCGAATCGGTGCGCCGAATCGGCGATGAGATTGAGATGTCCCGCCGACTCTCGGCCAGCGGACGGGTAACCGGCGGCGTTGCCCATGAAGTGAAGAATCCCATCAATGCCATCGTGCTGCATTTGCAACTGCTGCAGAACAAGCTGGTGCAACTCGATCCCGATACCCGCCGTCACATGGATATCATCGGCAGCGAAATTCACCGCCTCGACCGCGTCGTGCAAACTCTAGTCGACTTCATGCGGGCTCGCGAACTGCACCTGGTAGAAGTGGATTTCCGCCGTGTGCTCGAGGAGGTCGCCCTGCTCGCCACTCCCGACGCGGAACAGCACGGCGTCACGATCCAGCGCGACATGCCGCAGGAACCTCTTGCCATCAAGGCCGATCTCGACTTTATGAAGCAAGCCCTGCTCAACGTGGTGCTGAACGGCATCCAGGCCATGCCTAGCGGCGGCGAGCTCACGATCTCGGCGCGCCGCGACGACCATGCCGCCATCGCCGAAATCTGCGATCGAGGCATGGGCATCGGTCGGGAGGTGCAGGACAAGATTTTCGAGCTTTACTTCACCACCAAGAAAGACGGCAACGGCATCGGCCTGGCCCAGACTTATCAGATTCTGCAGTGGCATTACGGATCGGTGGAATTTGAATCGACGGAAGGTGAGGGGACAACGTTCCGCTTTCGCCTGCCTCTGGCGACATCGAGTCTGCGTCCAGAGCGAGAGACCGCTGCCCACTCGACCAGTTCGGATTGAATATGAACCTCGCCCTAATCCTCGGGTTATGTCTGTGGAGCGCGGCCTGGTTACCGCCGGCCCAGAACCAGGGCGGCTCCGCGTCTCAAGCGCAGACACCACCATCGCAAAGCGCACAGCCAGCGCAGACGCCGAACTCCCCGGCTCAAGCCAAGCCGACTCCGGCTCGCCCCCGTCGCAAGAAAACGATTCCGCCCAACTGCTCGAATGCCCCGACTGCATTGAACCCCACAGTCGGCAACCCCTCCGATCCGAACTCAACGGGGGCTGGATCAGCCACCGCTGGATCGACTGATACCGATGCAAGGAATGCAAACGCGGCGCCCCTGAAACCTTGCCCGCCACCCAAGAAAGTCGTCCGCAACGGAGGCTCAAGCGAGCCCAAGGTCCAACTTACCGGGGACACGCCCGCGGAACAGGCCTCAGACAAATCCTCGACCAACCAGCTCAGGGCCGCGACTGAAGAAAATCTGAAGAAAGCCACTGGACTCCAGCTCAACCCGAGCCAACGGGAGATGGTGAACCAGATCCGGGAGTTCATGGCGCAGTCAAAAGCGGCCGTCGCCGCCGGAGACCTGGAGGGCGCCCATAATCTCGCCCTGAAAGCGCACTTGCTTTCTCTCGAGCTGGTGAAACCCTGAACCTAGCGAGCCTCGGTTTGAGGAACGGCGTTTTTCTGCAGGTGCCCGGGGGGAACAGACTACTTGTCGCCCGGATCGCGCCGGACGATGGCTGCCTTCTTTGCGCTCAGGGAAGACTTCGCCGTGGCCACGTGCTGGCTGATGGCAACCCGCAGTAGTCGGGCGAGCCTTCTAAGCTCCGCCTCGCTGGAACGAGAAAACGGCTCACGACAGAGTACTTTAATCCGTGAACAAAGCTCTTCAATGCGGGAATCGCTTGACGAAGGCACCGGGTAGATTCTAACTGCAGTTGATTATTCTGTTCGATACAGTACATCCCTGAGACGTACACGGAGACACCGCTTCCAGCAGTCCGACACTTTGTTCCTTCGTGCAATATCTTCTTACAGCCCACACTCGTCCCCTCTCAGGGTGCCCGTATAAGTCCTGCGCTCTGATCGATTTAGGCGCCAGCTTCGGTGCGGACTTCGCCTCCGAAATTGGCAATGTAGTTGCCTTAGATTCTCCATGACGATTAAGAAAAAAGAAGAGGAATGGCGAAAGTTGTGCCAGTTGGTAGCCGGGGAAGTCGACCCGCGGCGCCTATCCAAGCTCGTAGATCGGCTTATTGAAAAGTTGAATGGCCGCCGGGAGGGACTCCGGAGGAGCAAGCGACAGGGTATGTACTTGGGGCGTAAGGAATAGCTAAGCAGCTCTGTCGGCTGCTGCCACGGATTCGGCGGAACGTACTTTCTTCGCGAGTACCGCGAACAACCGCTCTGACTGCTTCGCTTCGGCCTTCCGTTCCCAGCGAAGCGTCTGCAATCGTTGCTCGTAACGCAGGGGTTCCCATTTGTCGCGTAGTTTCACAGGGGAAGAAGAAGATGCTTGATCCGCGGAGTTTAACATTTTCCGAGCACTCCGATTGCAAATGATAAGTATGGGAAAAGTAAAGCGCAGCGTCGCATTTAACTGAACAGCGGTCGTGAGGGTCCAAATGTCTGACCGACGCTAACCCATGACCGCCAATCCAACGTTCCACCCGATATTAGGCGGGGCAACTGTTATGGGCAATACGGCGAATTCCGTAGCTCACAAATTGCAATTTTAGCCGCCCCCTCACTTCCCTTTCGCCCGCGCCGCATTTACCTTGCTGAGCAGATCCTGCGACATGGCTTGCACCGGACCGGAAATCTTCACCGCCTCCATCAGCACATCCCGAGCCTCGCTCACACGACTAAGCTTTGCGTAGGCAAAACCCAGGCGATAAAGCGCGATGGAGTATTGCTGATCGTCCGCTCCCTTGAGCAGCCCCGCGGCTGACTTCAATTCGGGGATTGCCGCCGCCGTCTTGTCCTGCTTGATGTAGGCGTATCCCAGAACAGAATGCGCAACCCCAGCCGAAAGTTTGCGCGACCTATCGGCATCCGGGTCATCTGCCTTGGAGGCCGCAATCGCTTTCTGCGAGTAAGCGACAGCCTTGGCAACACTGCCCGGTTTGGGATCATCTACGTAAGACCCTGCCAACAGGAGCAAGGCAGGCAGCGAGTTGGGATTCGCCGCCAGCGTTTTTTCTCCGTACGCTACCAGCCGTGCCTGATCGTTCAACTGTCCCGGACCCAGCGTGTACATCGCGTAGCTCGAGACCTGATCCTGAAACTTCGAATCCGGAAACGCCGCAGAGTACTTTTCGATGTCAGCCATCCGGCTCTTGGCATCATTTTCGCTGGCAATCGCATTGAAACCTGCCGACTCGAGAAAATCGCAGTTGTTCTTGGCCGCGCTCTCGTCCTCCTCTACTTGTTTGCGGAAATCGTCGTCGCTCATGCCCTCCGGCTTGGGTTCTTTTCCGATGGAACTGCAGACCGCCCCTCCCCTTGCCGCATAGTCGATCAACTTCGTGTCTTCTTTCGCCTGCTGCGCGATGTTGGCCTGCGAGACTAGGATATCGAGATTGCGCGGAGCCCCGGCCAAAGCCTTATCTCCATAATCAAGCGCCTTGCTCAAGTCGCCCGCAGCCTGATAGGCCTGCGAAAGCTGCCAGTTCCCATAAGCCACCGCCGCCGGGTTCGACGCGAACTTCTGCACGAAATCCTGGTACATGGCGAGCTTCTTCGTGGCATCCTGCTCGTTCGTAATGGCCTGAAGATCCTGGTCTTCGGGCGTGCCAGCAGGAATCACGATCCTGTCCGCCTGCGCGTTGGCGCTCGGCAGCATAAAGAAAAAGCAGAAGGCAAGGACAACCACCAGCGACCCGGCATAACGTTTCATAGGTCACCTCAGGGTTAGCGAGAACCGACTCCATTCCAAACAGCAGGCGAATCCTAGCGCTGAACGCGCGCGGAAGCAAGAAAGAACAGTGACCGCTGCCTCTGAGTTAAATTAAAAGAATGCGCTCGATCTTCGGCCAGCGTCCGCTGCGTTTCGTCTTTGCCGCCAACGTGATCTCCATGTTGGGCAGCGGGATGAACTCGGCCGCCGTGGCTTGGTACATCCTCGAAGCCACGCACTCGGAAATGGCTCTTGGCACCTTTGCTGTGCTGCAGACCGTTCCCGCCATGCTCATGCTTCCCTTCACCGGAGTTCTTATCGACCGCGAAGATCGCCGCCTCCTGGTCATGTGGCTCGATGCCGTGCGCGCCGTGATCATCGTGACCGTGGCGATTCTCGCGTTCCGCCATCGTGTGCAACTCTGGCAACTCTACTTGATGAACACCCTGGTCGCCGCCGGCTTCTGGATGTTCTGGCCAACCATCACGGCATTGATCCAGGAACTCACGCCCGAAGGTCAATTCGTGCAGTCGAACACCTTTCTCTTGGCCGGGATTCAAGGCGGATGGCTCATCGCCGGCTCCATCGTCGGCTTCATGTACAACCACATTGGCCTCGGCGGCGTGCTGCTGATCGACGTTTCCACCTACGTGGTCTCCTTCCTGTGCTATTTCGGAGTGCGCAAGGGACGCCACGTTGTGTTGCGGCCTGAGGAATTGCGCGCCGATATTCTCGCCGCTGAAAGTCAGTTCCAGCGCTTCTGGCGAGAGATGCGCGAAGGCCTGCACTTTCTCCGCGACCATCGTGCCGTCGTGCTGCTCGGCATCAGCTGGGCGTTGTTTCTCGGCGCCATGATCACCGGCGTGGTCGTCACTCCATCGCTGAGCGAACGCGTTTTCCACGCCGGCGCCGTCGGCTACGGCTGGCTCAACGCCGGATGGGGCACCGGCGCTTTTCTGAGCGCCTTGTATGCCCCCGCGGTGATTGCCAGCCTCGGCGGACGTCGATCGGTGGCATTCTCCATGGCGCTGCTGGCGACGTGTGTAGTGTGCGCCCCAGTCTCGCACTGGTTCGTAGCGGCCATACTGCTGTATGGGCTGATGGGCTCGGCGCGCGGCGTCGGCGGGATCGCTATGAACACCAGCCTGATGGAAATGGTCCCGCAGCATCTGATGGGACGCGTGCAAAACGCTTTCTACTTTTTCGGCACGTTCCTGCAGCTGGTGCTTGCCCTCGCCGTGGGCGCAGTCGCGCACAAAGTCAGCCTGGTTGCGGCGTTCGCAATCCTCGCCTGCGTTTACGGATTGGCTTTTGTGGCCGCGAGTTGGCCAGTGGGAACAGCGGCTGCAGTACAAGAGGTGAGTGCAGTGGAATAAAATCGAATCACCACAAACGCGTGCAAACCATCGCGATGTCATCCCGACAGCGCGCGTTCTGCTTCGCGCGCGGAGGGATCTCGGTCGGCATGATCGCGGAGCGTCAGCCAGAGACGTGACCTTGGCCAGAGCGCCAACGTTACGTGCTCTGCCTCTGTGGTAAATCCCCTCCTTTCACTGTTATTCTTTCCCATTCCAAGGAGCACGCATGTCCTCTGATCTGCAAGGCCGTAACGGCGTCGTCTTCGGAGTCGCCAACAAGCGCTCGATTGCCTGGTCCATTGCCCAGGGACTGCACGCCGCCGGCATGAAGCTGGCTATCACCTACCAGAACGAGCGCCTGGAGCAGGAAGCGAAAGACCTAATCCTCTCCTTGCCCGGCGCCGAAGCCTACATGTGCGACGTCAGCAAGGATGAAGAAATCGACCGCCTCTTCGCCACGCTCAAAGAACGTCACGGCAAGCTGCACACGCTGGTGCATTCGGTAGCCTACGCTCCCGCGGAGGAACTGAAGGGAGAGTTTGTAAACACAACACGCGAAGGCTTCCGCATTGCACTCGATGTCAGCGTGTATTCGCTGATAGCGGTTGCACGCGCCGCCGCGCCGCTCATGGAAGATGGCGGTTCCATCATCACCATGACCTACTACGCTTCCGAGAAAGTCGTTCCCCGCTATAACGTCATGGCTGTGGCCAAGGCGGGCCTGGAATGTTCGGTGCGCTATCTCGCCTACGATCTGGGGAAAAAGAATATCCGGGTAAACGCCATCTCCGCCGGACCGGTGAAAACCCTGGCCGCGCGCGGCATCTCAGGCTTCGGCGACATGCTCAAAGCCCACGCCGAACACGCCCCGCTCGGCCGCAATGTCGATATTGCAGAAGTCGGCTCGACCGGAGTCTTCCTCGCCTCCGACGCCAGCAGCGGCATCACCGGCGAAGTGATTTATGTCGACTGCGGATATAACATCATGGGGTTCTAAGCCGGCTATCGTCGGCAACGAGATCAAGAATAAATAGACTCCGATGAGTGCTACTGCGATTTTGCAACGTTAACGGCCTCTTTCGACCTGAGTGTATAGTTCCAGACTGTGAACTCCGCTATGAACGCGGTGCTTATGGTGACTTTCAGAACTGCCACATCGTTAGGGATTAGACGTAGCTTGCTCGCTGTCATTGTGTCCGCGCTAGCATTAGGTGGGTGCAAGACAGGCTCCTCGATCGACCGCGTGGGAGCACAAAAAGTAAGCGACTCATTCATGGAGTATTTGGTTGCGGACCGGGTGAACGACGCGGTGGGCGAAATGGAGCCGGAGATGTTTCAGTGGGCAACCCACCAGCAAGCTGAAGCAGGGATACGCAAGGTGTTCGATTATTGCGGTCGTCCGCTTGATAGCGAGCTCAAGTACGACGAAGTTGGATTCAAGGTGTATCTGAGCGGGCACAAGAATCCCACACGAAAGTTCTACTATGCCGCCAAGACGACGCAATATCCCAAGGGAGTGTGCTTTTTTTCGGTGGAAGTGGCCCCAATCCCGGGCGGATTTGGCGTTACGACGTTCGGCCCGTTGAAGCTACAGTCCGGGCAACTTCCTCCGTGAGCCCGATAGGACATCGTTCCCGCTAGCAACGCGCTCTTGCCGTAAACAGGCGGTCACAGTGCTTGCGCGTCAATAAGCGACGTAGCCGCTCATCCTGATCCGCCGCCCATTCTCCCCATCCCGCTCCAACGAAATCTCCACATCCCGCTCCCGCACCAACCGCGGAAACTTCTCTCCCCACTCAATCAGCAAAACGCTGCCCTTTTCGGCACGCAGATCGTCCAACCCGAGCGTTTCGAGTTCACGCAGGGAATCGACTCGGTAAAGATCGATGTGATAAAGGTTAGCTCGCGGACCGCGATACTCATGCACCAGCGTGAAAGTGGGACTGGTGACGTCTTCTTCTTCCGCCGCTCCGAAGCCGGCGGCGATTCCCTTGACCAGCGTGGTTTTTCCCGCCCCAAGATCGCCGCGCAGCAGAACCAGCTTCGGCGGAGCCAGCATCTCCGTCAGGGTGCGTCCGAAGGCAATCGTTTCCTCGGCTGAGCCTGTAGTGATCTCTCGCGTCATCGTGAACAGTATAGCGAGAGCTCTGCAGAACCTAACAGGTTGCGGAAAAACTCACGAAAGCGTGCAGTAACGTGGAAGAGCGGCGCTTCAGCGCCGCGTCAAGCGTCATAAATAATGCGGGCTTCAGCCCCGGTGGTTGCATGTTCGTATCATCGCGACACACTCCGCGCCTTCTAAATCGTCCTCGGCACGTTGAACGCGGACGACTTCAGCCCCAGCAAGCTCCGGTCCGTCACGTGATCAAGCGACGTGCGCAAGCGGCGGTTGTCGTCATCCTCAAGCGCGACAAAGCGGAACGCCTGCAACACTCCGTCCTTCATCTTCTGCATGGGGCTGAGTATCTCAGCCATGGCGCGTACCGGCCCGGATTGCGTTTGAAAGGCAACTTCGACGAAATCGCCCTCGGCTAGCGGACGCGGCAGTCGCAACAGTCCGCCCGTCGCCGAGATGGTTTGAAGTTTAGCGTTAGCGTGCCGGCCATCTTCGAAACGAATCGCAGCCAGGACCGAAGCCCCAAGCTGGACCCGGGCCGCGCGCCGCGAAGGGTGCGGTTGGGGGAAGTGGGTCATAAGATATATGCACTATGGCACGCTCTCAGGACGGGTAACAGGTTACGGAAGCAGAGTGGCCGGATTCCCGCGCTGCACGGGGAGTTCCAAGGTGCAACACACGCGCCGTCATGAAGATGCAGGGTGGTTAGTAAAGAGTTAATGTCCCGAAGGACAATGCATTTTCGCGAGAGCTCACCAGCTTGCGAGCTTCTCCAGCAGAGCGTTCTGCGTGCGTCGAAACGCCTCAGGAAGTCCCTGCAGAAGATCGGTCGCGACCAGTGAGTGCTCCCCGACCCGCTCGCGCATCACGTCACCAGCAAGCCCATGCAGATGCACAGCCGCCAGCACAGCCGTAAAGGCGTCTGTCGAGTGCTGCGCAATCATTCCCGCGACCATGCCCGTCAAGATGTCTCCTGTGCCGCCGGTAGCCATGCCCGCGTTACCCGTAGTATTTACCCAGGCTTCGCCGTCGGGCCGCACCACCAGCGTGCGGTGACCTTTGAGCACGACGATCACTTCATGTTCCCTCGCGAACTTCCGCGCCGTTCCCAATCGATCTTTCTGTACATCGGCGATGGTGCATCCGGCCAGCCGCGCCATTTCGCCAGGATGTGGAGTAATCACCAGTGTCCGGCCTTGGCCATTCAATTTCGCCGTGCGCCCCTGAAACGCATTCAGGCCGTCGGCATCGACGACCATGGGAAGTTGCAGTTTCGCCACCAGCGCCCGCACCAGTTCCGCAGTCTCCGAATCCCGCGAAATCCCCGGCCCGATCGCGAGCACAGTCATCCCCTTCGACAATGCCTCGATTCGGTCCTGCGCCTCGGTCGAAATCGCACCCGCATCGGTCTCCGGCAAAGGCTCAGTCATCAACTCAGGATGAAATCCCGCTACAGTTCCCAGTACGGATTTCGCTGTTGCCACGGTTGAAAGCCCACCTCCCGCACGCAGTACAGCCATCCCTGCCATTGCCGCCGCGCCAGCTTTCCCGAGCGATCCTCCGATCACCAGCGCGTGCCCGTAGTTGCCTTTGTTCGACTCCGCCGGCCGCGGCCCGACGAACGGTGCAACATCACGCGCGGTGATCACATTCAGTCGCAGCGCCGAAACAATCGCCTCTTCCGGCGAACCGATGTCAGCTACAACGGTGGGCCCTCCGGTCAACATGCTGAACACATGCGCCGGACGCGGAGCCGTAAACGTAACAATGGCATCGGCCCTGGCAATCGTCCCGCCTTGTGGGCCCATCGCGTCGGCATCTGCGCCGGAAGGAATATCCACCGCAATCACGGGAACCTGGCTTGCATTCATGATGGCAATCGCATCGGCGTAGAGTCCGCTCACCGGAGGCTTGAACCCGGTGCCCAGCACAGCATCGAGATAAAGATCGGCCTGCATAGCGAGCTGCACCTGCTCACTTTTCAACTCTGCACTGGAGTGCACGGCGATTGCGGGGGACGGAAGTTTGCCGAACATTGCAGCCGCGTCTCCGCGCAGATCCGCGGGGTCCGCCAGCAGAATCACCTGAACTTTCTTCCCACTCTCCTGCAGTCTGCGCCCCGCCACGAAGCCATCGCCGCCGTTGTTCCCCTTCCCGCAAAAAACCACGACACGTCCCGCGGCTGGGTAACGCGAGAGCACATAATCAGCGACGGTCGCACCGGCGTTCTCCATCAGCCTGAGCGATGGCACGCCAAAGCGCTCGCTAGTGGCGCGGTCAATGGCCCGCATCTCTCCAGTGGAAACGATTTTCATAAAATCAGTGGCCAGTGTTCAGTGACGAGGCCAGTAAAGCAAGTGAACGGCCTAGGTTTTTCCGTAGTGGGCTACTTTGAATTTGTCGGCCATTTGGCGAAAGCGAGGTAATAAAGCGACAACCAGCCAACAAAGGGGATCATCATCAAGAGGGACAGCCAAGGGCTGAAACCGGCTTTCTTGAAAATTTGCCAAAATGGAAGGAGCACCACGAAACCGACCGCCGTAAGCAATGCTAGGTGCCATGGCTGAAACATAGCTTCAAACATTTACGCTACTCTTTCCGCCCTCCGCTGCTGGGCCGTTTGAATTCTAGTCCGTCGCCATTGTGCTCCGTGGTTCAACGTTGAGCAACCCTATCAATTCTTCCAAACTCCAAACGTGATTAGCGATACCAGCTTCCATCGCCGGAGTCGCCCACTACCGGCTTTTCACCGACCACTGGCCACGGACCACTTTCTTCCCGACTATAAAACAAAAAGGCCCTCCGCGCTTTGCGAAGGACCTTTGACTTTACTGGCCACTGGCCACTGATCACTTATCGACAATCACTGGCCACTGCTTTTCAGCGCCTGTACACGGCTGTGCTTCACGCTATAAGTGAAATACACCACCAGCCCGATGATCAGCCAGATGACCAGCCGCGCCCAATTGACCCAGCCCAGCTTGTACATCATGTAACCATTCGCGATCACGCCCAGAATTGGAACCACCGGCACCCACGGCGTACGGAACGGCCGCGGCTGGCTGGGATTCGTATGGCGCAAAACCAATACAGACAACGACACAGTTACAAACGCCAGCAACGTACCAATGTTCACCATCTTCCCGATGTCGTCAATCGGCGTAATGCTGCCTACGACCGCTGCCAGCAGACCTACCAGAATCGTATTCTTCCACGGAGTACGGAACCTGGGATGAACCGCTGCGAAGAACTTCTTAGGCAAAAGGCCGTCGTTGGCCATGGAATAGAGCACTCGAGTCTGGCCCAGCAGCATCACCAGCATCACGCTGGTCAGTCCAGCCAGAGCCCCCAGCGTAATAATGTTCGCCGCCGTGGTCAGCCCCCGGTCCAGGAAGGCAACGGCGACCGGCGCTTCGATGTTGATTTGTTGCCAATGAACCATGCCCGTCAGTACGCCGGCCACGGCAATATACAAGACCGTACAGATCGCCAGCGAAGCGATCATGCCGATCGGCAAGTCGCGCTGAGGATTCTTGGCTTCCTGGGCGGTAG
>JBAUYE010000160.1:0-2520 GCA_049584615.1 Candidatus Sulfotelmatobacter sp. | reverse complement strand
GCACATAAGCAAGCCGCTCGGGGTGCGGCGTCACTAGCCTTTGCGTCAGGATCTTAGGCTCGATCTTCGCGCCGCCCACGCGCTTTCCCGTGTCGAGCGAGCGCACACCCTTCATCAGCGCTTCCTTGAAAGTGCGGCCGATGGCCATCACCTCGCCGACCGACTTCATCTGCACCCCAAGGCTTTCGTCGGCTCCGGGAAATTTTTCAAACTGCCACTTCGGAATCTTCACCACCACGTAGTCGAGCGTGGGCTCAAAGCAAGCCGGCGTCTTGCGCGTGATGTCGTTTGGAATTTCGTCCAGCGTATAGCCTACGGCGAGTTTCGCCGCAATCTTCGCAATCGGGAACCCGGTAGCCTTCGACGCCAGCGCCGACGAGCGCGAGACGCGAGGGTTCATCTCGATCACCACCATGCGCCCAGTCTCAGGATTCACTGCGAACTGAATATTCGATCCGCCCGTATCCACGCCGATTTCGCGAATCACCGCGATCGAGGCATCACGCATCGCCTGGTACTCGCGGTCAGTGAGCGTCTGCGCCGGCGCCACGGTGATCGAATCACCGGTGTGCACGCCCATGGGATCGAAATTCTCGATCGAGCAGATGATGATGACGTTGTCCTTGGTGTCGCGCATCACCTCAAGTTCAAATTCCTTCCATCCCAGCACCGACTCTTCAATCAGCGCCTCGCGCACGGGAGACATATCCAAACCACGGCTAAGCACCTCCACCAACTCTTCACGGTTGAAGGCGATGCCCCCGCCCGTACCGCCCAGCGTGAACGAAGGCCGTACGATGACAGGAAAACCGATCTTGCCGGCAAACTCCAGCCCGTCCTTTGTGCTGTTCACCAGCGCCGACTTGGGCACGTCGAGCCCGATCCTCTGCATCGCGTCCTTGAAGAACAGCCGGTCTTCGGCCTTCTTGATGGCCTCGACCTTCGCTCCAATCAGGATGACGTTGTATTTTTCCAGCACGCCGCCATCGGAAAGCTCAATCGCAAGGTTAAGGGCAGTCTGCCCACCCACCGTAGGCAGCACCGCGAAACCTGCACTCGGCGACATTTCACGCTCGATCCGGATGATCTCTTCCAGATACTCGACCGTGAGTGGCTCAATATAAGTGCGGTCGGCAATTTCCGGATCGGTCATGATGGTCGCAGGATTCGAGTTAGCCAGCACGACCTGATAGCCCTCAGACTTGAGGGCCTTGCAAGCCTGCGTGCCTGAGTAATCAAACTCCGCCGACTGCCCGATGACGATGGGCCCGGAGCCGAGGATCAGAATCTTCGAGATGTCAGTGCGTTTTGGCATTTAGTTCTTAGTAACGCCGGCATCCTGCCGGCTGTCGGGCGGGCGTCCCGCCCGCCCGCTGCCGCCGAGACGGCAGCGCTACCCTTTCCACTCCTCCATCATGGTCACGAAATCCTTGAACAAATAATGCGAGTCATGCGGCCCCGGCGCGGCTTCGGGATGGTACTGCACGCTGAACAGCGGCAGGTTCCGGTGCCGCAGGCCTTCGAGAGTCGAGTCGTTCAAGTCGATATGCGTCAACTCGACTTCACTCTCGGGCAGCGAATCCGGATCCACCGCGAAGTTATGGTTATGCGCCGTGATCTCGATCTTGCCACTCTTCAACTGCTTCACCGGATGATTCCCGCCATGGTGCCCAAACTTCAGTTTGAAAGTCTTTCCGCCGAGCGCGATGCCGACGAGTTGATGTCCCAGACAAATACCAAAGATCGGCATTCTTCCCATCAGCCGCCGAATGCTGTCCACGGCATAGGTACAAGGCTCAGGATCGCCCGGACCATTCGACAGAAAAACTCCATCGGGCTTCAGAGCCATCACATCTTCCGCCAGAGTCTGCGCCGGAACCACCGTCACACGGCAGCCCTCACCGCGCAGCTTCCGCAGAATATTTTGCTTAATCCCAAAGTCGTAAGCCACTACATGAAAGCGCGCTGGCTCGTCCTTAACTCCCACCTGAGCCACTGGTTCGTGCGAACGCTCACCCACTTCCCAAACGTAGGGTCCCTTGGTGCTCACAACTTTCGCCAAGTCCGTTCCGTCCATCTTCGGAATCGAATTCGCCTTGGCCACCAGCTTCTCAGCATCGTTCTCGATAGTAGAGACGACGCCGCGCATCACTCCGTGGTCGCGCAAGTGCCGCACCAGCGCCCGCGTATCGATATCCGAAAGCACCGGCACCTTGAACTGCTCAAGATATTCTTCGGCCACCTGCTGCGAACGCCAGTTCGAGCTCACTTTCGAGAACTCGCGCACGATCAGGCCTTCGATCCACGGACGCGTGGCTTCGTTGTCTTCCTGGTTGGTGCCGTAGTTGCCGATCTGAGGATTGGTCAGGACAACGATCTGTCCCGAATAAGAAGGGTCGGTGAAGATTTCCTGGTAGCCGGTGATGGAAGTATTAAAAACGACTTCGCCGTAGCATTCGCCTTTGGCGCCGTAGCCTTTGCCTCGGAAGACTCGCCCGTCTTCCAGCGCAAGGATAGCTT
>JBAUYE010000159.1:0-2443 GCA_049584615.1 Candidatus Sulfotelmatobacter sp. | reverse complement strand
GGCTCCATGGGCCAGCCGGCGACGCTGCGATCTGCTGGAGTTGTTGGATCGACTGAACCCGACGATCGCGGGACTGAGTCAGGCCGTCGAGCAGGAAGCAGAGAAGCACCCCGAAGCACAGCGACTGATGACGCATCCCGGCGTGGGTCCACTGACCGCGCTGGCGTTTGTGCTGATTGTCGGGAAAGCCGAGCGCTTTCAGTGTGGGAAGCAGGTGGCGAGCTATCTGGGCCTGGTGCCGCTGGAAAAGTCCAGCGGGAATCGGCGACGGCTGGGTCACATCACCAAACAAGGCAGTTCGATGTTGCGTTTTTTGTTAGTGGAGGCGGCGCAGGTCACAGTGCGCAGTCTTCCCGAGTGGCGCAGAAAGTACGTCCACCTGATGATGCGGCGAGGACGCAAGATCGCCAAGGTAGCGATGGCACGGAGACTGGCCGTTGTCCTCTACTGGATGTGGCGCAACGGATGGAATTACGAGCAGTCAAAAAGTTCGGTTCGCACGCGGGCCAGCTCGGAACAGGCGATGGTGTGCAGTAGAAACACCGAGTAATTGAATGAGCAGCCCGCTCCTCTTCACGGAGGAGTTCGAAGTCGTAATCATGATCGAACGTGGGACCGAAGAGATGCATGGGTCGAACTGAGTTTCCGACCTGAATACTGATTAGGAAGCGAGCCTGGGTTGGATTTAGCACTTCTTCAATTAGAGCGAAATGGCGCTCTTCTTCGAGCGCATGGGGAAGTGTTGTCGAAACATGCTTGACACCGCCGGCATTGTCAGAGACGCCTGTTCTCGACAGTTGAGGATTCTCAGTGTAAACGTTTGGCCAACCCACCTGTTTTGCCGAAGGCATCTGTGATTTGAATTTTGAATTGGAAGTCTGAACGGTCTGAACCTTTGGATTTCGGGTGCTTCAAGGGGCGAACGATTGGCGCAAGCTTGTGAGAACCCCTGATAGCGTCCCTTGTACAGGGATGAGCAAGAATCGGAGCTTACCCGGCGAGTTTCGCGGTCCCTGAGTGCCTGAGCCTCATAGAGGCTACAACCGGGGCGAAGGGAGCGGCAAGGCAGGCAGATCCGCAAGTCTAGTGAACGTCAAATTTAGGAGGACTCGGTTTTCCAAACGGCAGGTCCAGCGGGTGCGCCGGGCTTATCCATCCTTCGGCTGCACCCAGTCGTGCGGCCTTCAAGTTTTCCTCTGTGGCCGGAACCGCCCTACACGCGCCATTGTCGAACATCAGAAACTGTTCGCCTAGGTGAACGACGCCCAAGCCTGTAAGGTCCACAGGGAGGTCGAACTCCTGCCACTGCTCAGGACGTTGAGGCGTACTTCCTGGTGGTCGACGAACTGTCATCAGGGGCAAATTGGGGTCAGGTTTTAGTTTGATGACTTTTAGAAGTTCTAAGCGGTGGGTCTGGCGGCTGAGGCTTCGGATGATCGCAGGTGTGCAGGGATTTGGATCATCCTCCGCGCCTTCCGCTATTTCTGCCCGTAGTTCTTTCCAAGCCGTGGGAAGAATGTCCGCCTGTTCAGTGCAATGCCGCCAGCGGGTGATGCAGGTGAAGTTGAGGTCGGTGAGGCGCAAAACATCTCGCGGGTCGGCAAAGGGAGTGAATTTGACCCATCCGTCCACGCAACCCGTGCATGCGGTCGGCCTGCCGATTTGATATTCGGGATGTCGGGCCCGCACCCACGGGGGAGAGTCAGTCCCGATGCTGCCTCCCAGCCCATATTCGACGTGTCTACCGTCCGGTTCCGTATCCAAGGTCTCGATGCCCAGGCCTATGTACTTTCCCCATACGATGTTGTCTCGAACTTGAATGAACGCATATGCGCCCGCGACGCGCCCGCCGAGACGGTGATAAATGGCACGAACTGCAAGGTGATGCAAGAGAAACTCAAGGTGCCGCGCGCTTGTGTTGTTCAGGGATATGTACAGATCGCACCAAGACGGCCGGCAGACCTTTTCTTTCGTGTTATCGAACCAGCGATCTTCCAGTCGCCGGGCGTCGGCGAATGTGCTTTTTCGCAATTCAAGTGAGCGAATATCGGACTGCAGGCGCTCGGCGCGGTAACGGAGCACATATTGGTCGACGCGAATTGCTGCGGCGAGCAAGAGAATCGATGCCAACGCTGCCGCTAAGAACCATGCCAGGATGCGCAGGATCTTCTTGCACATGCCTAGAGTAGACACCACTCGTGCACGGAATGGTCAATCCGTCGGCATCACTAAAGTAACATCGATAAATGAAATGTCATTCACTGTTGAAATACCGCGGCTTCACCAACTACCAGTTAAGTTTCTGCGCGAGGCGGGCTCCACTATGGAGCTTTCCACAGGACCTTTCTGTGGGGGTTGTCAACAAGGATCACTGAAGCGGCAGATGCAGGCTGAGCTTCCCCTTCGTACAGGAGGCCTGTTTTACCAATCCACGCCGCGAAAC
>JBAUYE010000158.1:0-49796 GCA_049584615.1 Candidatus Sulfotelmatobacter sp. | reverse complement strand
GGGGCCGACGCCACTGATGAGATTCTGGTCGAAATCGCCAAGGCGATTGTGTTCTTCGCTCATGCCCGTGTTCCCCGTCCAGCGCAAGCCGAGGTTGATAGTGAGATTGGGCTTGATTTTCCAGTCGTCTTGAACGAAGGCCTGCGGACTCTTCAGCCGCATCCCCGTCAGGCCCTGATTGTTCGCGGCCCAACCCTGGACATTGCCGAGCAGGTAATCCGAGAAGCCCGAGCCCGCGGTTCCGGTATTCAGCGTACAAGATCCTGGCGTTGTTGCCGTTCCTGGCGTGCAGGGGGAAATGCCTGCGCTGTATTGCCCGGTAAAATTGTAGTTGCCGGCGCTGTTGGAGCCCCAAGCCGTGGTGTTACCCTCGGCCATCAACACCTCAATCCCGAAATGCAGAACGTGCCTGCCCTTGACCAGCGTCACCATATCCGAGGGGTCAAACGAGTTCTCGATGTAAATGGCGTCGGTGGCGGGCGACAGGACGCTTACGGCGCTCGGGCCGCCGAATCCACCATAAATGCTTGAGTTGCCGATGAAGGGGAGTTGGTTAAAATGGGTGTCTTGCAGGCCAAATGCGGTTGCGGGGTTCAATCCAATGGACTGGGACAGGAACCAGTTGCCTTGCCTGGTATACCCCATCCGGATTTCGTTGACTAGGTTCGGCCTGATCGTCCATACGTCGCTAATCTGCGTGTTCCAACCGTCCACGTCCCCGCTGCCGCAATCCAGAGGACAGACGAACAGGCCGTTGTCGACCCCGGGGTTATCCTTCTGCGTAATTGAGAAATTGATGCGGTTGTTCGAGCTCAGGTCGTAGTCTATCCGCCCAAAATACCGGTGAACCGGGGCAGGATTGGTATGCGCGAGGTAAAGGTTATTTGTACACTCGTTCTGGAACGGAGGGGCCGCGCATGTTCCTACCCCTTGCGGTGCGGTGGGCCAGCCATACTTAGAGGTCATAATCGCAAGCGCCACGGGGTCCATCCGGCTGAGCGCGCCGCCGCAGTTGGTGCCGTTCGGAATCATGTTGAGGCCACCGCATTCGCTGGCGAAAGTGGCGCGAGCAAGGGTGGGAACGCATCCATTGCCGGTGCATGTACCCGACCCGGTGGTGGTGAGCGGGTCATAAATGGGGTACATGCCGGTGAAATCGCCCGCCTCCATGGCGGCGGTAGGAACGGTAACGAAGCCGTTCGACGCGCTGTTATTGACGATCCGGTCGATGTCGAAGAAGAAAAATAACTTGTTTTTGATAATAGGCCCGCCGACGGACGCGCCAAACTGGTCGTACCGCAAATACGGCACTTGCGACGCGATGTTAGGAATTTCCGGGCCCGTGGGGTTCAGGGGGTTTGTAACCGTCTTAGGCTGCTGATCATTGAAATAGCTGTTGGCGTTTAGAAAGTTCTGGGAGAAATACTCATAACCAGACCCATGCCAAGCGTTGGTTCCACTCTTGGTGATCTGGTTGAACATGACGCCGCCCATGCCGTATTGCGCCGAGAAGGAAGAGGTGTTGATCTGAACTTCCTGAACGGTATCGAAGATCGCATCATCGTTGTTGTAGCTCGCCGGCAGTAAGGTGCTGGCCCCGTCCTGAAGGAAGTTGCCGAAGTTCGGCAGGTTGCCGTTGATGGAAACCGCGTCGCCGGCATTCCAGGCGCCCCCGGCCTGCGAGACCCGCCCGTTTGTAGTGCCTCCAGCGCCCGGCAGGTAGATATTGAAAGCGGCCCAGTCGGCGCCGGTGATGCCGCCCCCGGACTGAGGCAGCTCAGTCATGGTTTTGGCCTCCATGATGTAACCCTGCTGGCCGGTCTCGGTCTCCACCAGCGGCGCGCCTCCGGCTTCCACGGTAATCGTCTCTGTCACCGCGCCAACTTCCATGCTGGCATCCTCGGTGATCACGTCGACCTGCAGCACGATAGGACCGCGCACCAGCTTCTTGAATCCCGTGGCCGTAAAGCTGATCGTGTAGTTTCCGGCGGGCGTCGAAACCGTGTCGTAAAGGCCGTCCCTGTTGGTGACGAAAGTCTTCGTCTCGCCGGTGTTGACGTTCGTGAGAGTAACAGTCACACCCGGCAACACGGCTCCCCCAGCCGACACCGTGCCGCGAATCTCGCCGGTGTTTCTACTTTGTGAAAATGCTGACAGGGACACGAACAGCAGAAGACACAAGGCGAGCGCCCAGCGAACGAAGCTCATCATGGAGTTTCTCCCAAGCTAGAAGTTAGTCCCGTCCACAGAGACGGGTGTTTTGACCTAAACCGATCAGATTTCCCAGCCGTACCCGGTTCCTGCCAAAAATCCCCCAAAATCGAAGGCGATTGAGAATATCGTTCTTTTACTGGTGTTTCTGCTAGTACTTCTGTACTATTCCACTCTGCACGAAGGTTTAGTCCCAAACACCTTTCGTTGTCAAGAGAAAAATACAGAGCAATATCGATATTCTTAGGGGGAATCGCAACATCAGGCTGGTTGTATTCTGCAACTGCTCTGAGGTGCAACCCTAGGGTGGAGGCAGAAAGATCGAGCGCCGCAGAGACCAAAGGACAGGACAAAGCTGAGGATAGCCTTCGGAATGAAGCCTCAAGAAAAAAAAGAAAGTCGGGGTAAAAAGGCGCCGGTAACTCTGAAATCGGTAGCGGAATGTGTAGGGCTTACCGCGAGCACGGTTTCGGCCGTCCTGAACAATTCTTCAGCTTCGCGTTCTGTTCCCGAGCGTACAAAAAGTAGAATTTTGGCGGCAGCGCGCGACCTCAACTATCGGCCCAACTTCTTTGCCCGTTCCCTGCGGGTTAAGCGCACCTACACAATTGGAGTGCTTCTGGCGGAAATCGGCGATGCTTACGGTGCTGTCGTGATAAGCGGCATGGAACGTTACCTTCAAGAGCAGAATTTCTTCTTTCTTACTGTAAGTCACCGCCACGACAAGAAACTGCTGGCAACATACTCGACTATGCTTCTGGAACGCGGGGTCGAAGGGTTCATCACGGTAGACACTTCCTTGACGGAACAACTTCCTCTGCCGACCGTAGCTGTTCCTGGTCACCGGCGTATCAAAGGAGTAACTAATATTGTTCTGGATCACCGCCGTGCCGCGTGGCTCGCACTGACCCATCTGGTCGATCTGGGCCACAAGAAAATCGCCTTCATGAAAGGTTCAGCGGTAAGCGCCGATTCGGACACACGGTGGAATGCGATTTGCGAAGTCGCCGCGGAGTTGGGCATTCCCGTGCAGCCAGAATTGATTGTGCGGCTCGAAGGGGACGATCCCACGCCAGATCTGGGCTACCCTTTTGCCAGGCAATTGCTGGCCCGTAAGCAGGCTTTTACCGCCCTGTTTGCCTACAATGATATTTCCGCGATTGGTTCTATCCGCGCTTTCCTGGAAGCAGGCCTGCGTGTGCCGGACGATGTGTCGGTGGTGGGCTTCGACGACATTCAGAACTCTGCCTACATCAGTCCGCCGCTGACGACTGTGAGACAGCCGATGCGAAAAATGGGGGCGATCGCGGCGCGCACGCTGCTCGACCAACTTGAGGGACGGATGAAGTATGTTCCGGAAATTACGGTCGAACCAGAGTTGGTCGTGCGCCAATCGACCGCGAGGCCGAGCAACTGATGCTGCCCAGAAAACCTGCGGCTCTCTCACCGTGGCGATAAATTCCGTCCCGCCCGCAAGAAAATAGCGGTCGCGCAGTGAATTAAATGGGGCCGCAAGAGATTTTGGTGGAAGTGAAATGCAAGGACATCGTTCCCCTGCTTCCCGGTTAAGAGCCCTTTGTAACTGGTTCTCCACCCTCACACTGGCGATTGTGGCAGTAGGCTGCGGCGGAGGCGGATCTTCCGTTACTCCCCCGCCACCTCCGCCTGTGGCGGCCACACCCGCGCTCTGGCCCGTTCCGGGCTCCTACAGTCAGACTCAGGCAGGGCAGACGGTCACCCTAACAGATAGCACTCCAAACGCATCCCTCTACTACACGACGGATGGAACGACGCCGACGACTTCTTCAACTCCATACAAGAATCCGATCACGATCACCTCGACAACCACGATCCAGGCAATCGCCACGGCCCAGGGCTTTTCGCAGAGTGCATTGGCAACCGGCACTTACACACTCACGCCGCCAGGAAACGGCTCGACAGTTTCGATCGTCGTGACAACCAGCGACCAGACGATGCAGTTGACGGCGCAACCAACCGTGAGTTTCTCGACCGCGAGCGGCGGCAGCAATGTGGTTTATCTGGATGAAACGCAGGTGTATCAACCGATCGAAGGATTTGGAGCTGCTACCACAGACTCGGCGATGTACCTTCTGAATGAGGTCGCCCAGCCCGCCCAACTCTCCCAGGCCATGAACAACTTGTTTACTCGCCAGGGCAACGGCATCGGGCTCAGTTTCCTTCGCAATCCGATGGGTGCCTCTGATCTGGCGCGGAGTGTATATTCGTTTGACGACAATAACGGCCAAGCGGACCCAACTCTGGCGCATTTTTCGATTGCGCACGACCAGGTGGATATTATCCCGCTCATCCTGGAGGCGAAGCAGCTCAACCCGCAAATCAAGATTATGGCGAATCCATGGAGCCCTCCGGGCTGGATGAAAGACTCGGGTTCCATGATTGGCGGGTCCCTCCTCTCCAGCATGTACGCTCCTTTCGCCAACTATTTCGTCGACTACCTGCAAGCCTATGCGGCTGCCGGCGTAGACGTGGACTATATTTCCTTACAGAACGAACCGCTCTACGTTCCTGCTAACTATCCAGGGATGTGCATGCCTGCGGTTCTTTCTTCCACCGATTGCCCAACATCGCAAACCAATCAGGCGACAGCTTTGTTTAGTTATGTGGCGCCTGCGCTCACCGCAGCGGGCCTTGATACGAAGGTGCTGGTTTACGACCACAACTGGGACAGGCCGGATTATCCGGAAAACGTTCTTTCAAACCAAAATCTGAGCCAGATCGCTGGTGTCGCCTGGCACGGCTATGCTTCCACGCCGGGAGCAATGACCCCCATCCAGAATATGTTTTCCAGTGTAGGTGCCTACGAAACGGAGCACTCTGGCTTCACAACGAATTCCGACCAGACGAGAGTAGACTTCGAGGAGATTACACAGTGTATGCGGAATTGGGCCAGGTCTTACGTCAAGTGGAGTTTGGCGCTGGACGAGAATAATGGCCCTCACACGGGCGGTTGCAGCACGTGCACTCCAATCGTAACCGTGAACAGTGCTTCCGGGAATATCACTTACGGTAGCGAATATTACACCATGGGCAACTTCAGCAAATATGTTCTGCCCGGCGCGAATCGTATTTATTCCAGTAATGCCGACGGCATCGTGACGGCGGCATTCGTCAATCCCGCTCCCGACAACTCCAGGATATTGGTGGCCTTCAACGATTCAAGCCAGACCCAGACGTTTCAAGTGCAATGGGGAACGCAGTCGTTCACCTACACGCTTCCATCTCTAGCCGGAGCAACCTTCACTTGGGCTGGAACCCAAAGCGGCGCAACTCCTGCATACACCGTCAGCGCACTGTCGCAGATTCAAGCCTCCAGCTTTAATAACACTGCGGGCAACAACACCCCGGGGAACTACCTGACTTGGGGACTTGAGACAGAGCTCACTTCAGACACAAATGGCGGGTATGACGTCGGATTCGCCAGCGATGGAGACTACGCGGTTTACAACAATCTTGACTTCGGCACGGGGGTTTCTACCGTCGCTGCCCGGCTCGCCTGCCTTCAAGACAACGGACAGGGCAACGAAGGAGGAAATTGCGGGGGAACCCTCGAGTTCCACTTGGACAGCAATACCGGTACCCTCGTAGCTTCCGTCACTGTGCCTTCCACCGGAGGATGGGAAACATGGCAAACAACTTCCCCAGCAAACGTGTCCGGAGCAAGCGGCGTTCATGACTTGTACGTGGTCTTCAACGCCCCTGCGAGCGGTACCAGCGGCCTGGGCAATTTAAATTGGTTCCAGTTCAATTGAGGACTGCAACTAGGCAGACGCTGCTGCTGCCGGTGAATGTGTAGTGCCTTCCGGAATCCTGATATTTCGGCACTATATGGTATCGTCGTGACCAGCGAGCGACTTTATCGCATCCCGGCGTTCGTAAATTGGAGGTCTCATGAGGCTTACATTTCTCCAGTGTTTGTCTTGTGCCCTGCTGTTTTCTTCTCTGTCATCGAACGCGCAGCAGGAGCGTGAGGCGCGGATGTGGCTGACGACGCCCGACCGGACTGCCCTGGTCGCGCCGCAAGCGGCCGTGCTGCACTTTTCCCCGAAGGCCGGTCAACTGCCGGCGCTCACTGTGGACGATGCGCAGCGGTTCCAGTCGATCGATGGCTTTGGCTTTGCGCTGACCGGAGGAAGCGCGCAGTTACTGATGCGCATGGGCGCTACCCAACGTGCGGCCCTGCTGAAAGAATTGTTTACGACCGGTGACGACGGGATCGGAGTGAGCTACCTACGCCTGAGCATCGGTTCTTCCGATATGAACGAGCGCGTGTTTTCATACGATGACCTGCCGCCGGGCGAGACCGATGTGGAGATGGCGAAGTTCGATCTGGGACCGGACCGCGCCGATGTGATTCCAGTGCTGAAGGAGATCCTGGCGATCCGGCCGGAGATCAAGATCCTGGGATCACCGTGGTCGCCTCCGGCCTGGATGAAGACGAACAACGACGTGAAGGGCGGCGAGCTGAAGCCGGAATATTACGGAGCGTTCGCGAAGTATTTCGTGAAGTACATCGAGGCCATGCGGGCTGAAGGGATTGCGATTGACGCGATCACCGTCGAGAATGAGCCACTCAATCCGAAGAACACGCCGAGCATGGCAATGTTTGCGGAGGAACAGCACACGTTCATCGCGAAGGATCTTGGCCCTGCGTTTGAGAAGGCGGGAATTCGGACCAAGATTCTGCTCTACGATCACAACCCGGACGTCTTGTCCTATGCGCTGTCGATTCTGGGAGATCCTGCCGCGAGCAAGTATGTGGACGGGACGGCATTTCACCTTTACGGCGGTGATGCAAGCCTGCTGACGCGGGTGCATGATGCGTATCCGAAAAAGAATTTGTATCTGACGGAGCAATCGGTTACCCAGTGGCGCTCCGGACCGCTTGGAATTGCCGAGCCGGTAAGGAGCGTGATGATCGGCGCAACGCGAAACTGGTGCCGCAACGTGCTCCTCTGGAATTTGGCGGCTGATCCGCACAACGGGCCGCATACTGACAATGGCGGATGCACCGGTTGCTCCGGAGCCATCACACTGGATGGCGATTCTGCGACCAAGAATGTTGCCTATTATGTCGTCGAGCACTTCTCGCAGTTTGTGCCCCCGGGATCGGTGCGAGTAGCGTCGAGTGAGATGGAGCAGTTGGCCAGCGTCGCCTTTGTCACACCTCAGCACAAAGTAGTGCTGGTGGTTTCGAACACGGCGAATTTCCCGAAGTCCTTCGCGGTGAAGTATCACGATACATTCTTCGAGACCATGTTACCGTCGGAGTCGGTAGGAACCTTTGTCTGGTAAGCGCGTGGCTCTCTGAGATGCCGCCGGTCCTAAGCGAGCGAGTGGATTATTGGAACCATATTGTCTGCTGTCTGAAAACAGCGGCTCCGGCATCGTAGCAATCAAGGCGAGCATCGCTAAACATCCGGCCAGGGGCACCGACAATCCGGCGCGCAGACTCCCCGTTCCCGTCGACGTGAGACCTACAAACCAAGGCATGACGGCGCCGCCCATTCCTGCGAGCGCGAACATGATCGCCCCGATGCGCCTCGACCTTTCGCCAAATGCCTTCACCAGCCACGCAACCAGGACTGGATAAATCGCAGCCAATCCCAACCCCGCCGCGCTCACGCTGACTGCGACGCTGGCGAAGGTCCTTGCCTGCAGCAACAAGCAGATGCCGGCGGCAGCCAGGATCAAGCCGCTCGCCAGCAGTGTCCGTTCGAACCTCCGCAGTGGAAGCATCGGTACCAGAGCGCGCCCGGCAATCAATCCTCCCCAGAAAAACATGGGCGCCAGAGCCCACAGGTCGCCAGAATCAGAATTCATTCGTTTCGTCAGTGAGGCGACCCAGCCCGCAACCGAATTCTCCGATCCGACGTAGAGAAAGAACAACGCAGCCAGACTCAAGGTGCTTCGCCGGCTGATGCCCTCTTGCATCCCCAGTTCGGGTTCTTCCTCGCCCTCTTCTGTTTCGGCAGGCTCCAGGTTCATCCCCGCCAGGATCAGGGCCGCAAGCGCAGATCCTGCCCCGAGCGCATAAAGGAGCAATGGAATTGCTTCGTGCCGTTGAGCCAGCATCACTAATGGCGAGCAGGCAATCGCGCCGATTCCCCATAGCAGGTTCAGAATGCTGAGTGCAGCCACGCGATGGGCTTTGGCAATTTCCGCCACCCATAGATTGCCGGTGGAAAGCGCCTGACCCAATCCGCAGCCGAACACGAAGGTTGCACCCAGGCATGCCGCGTTGCTGGCCAGGTTTAACCCTGCCACTCCCGCTGCAATCAGGAGGAACCCACACACAAACGCGTGCCTGTATCCGCGCCCGATCAACCAGCGGATCGACGCAACGCCCGCCATCGAACCGCAAAACTGGGCCGTGAAGAACAGCCCGGCACGCTGGTCACTTAACGACCAACGTGCAATAAAGATCGGCAGGACGGGGCCAATCAAGGTCGTTACGACACCCGTAACAACAAACCCGGCGTGCAGTACAACGGATGCGGCCGTTGAGATGGGAAGCGAAGCTGACCGAGTTTGGATCGAGCTCATGCTGAAAGGGGGTTCTGCCGAGGCGCTTGCCTGTGGCCAATGTAAGATAATCGCAATTCTACTTACGATAAAGTGGTGACGCGAGGTTTCCGATGAGCGCACCATGGAAACGCGAAGGGACAAGCTAGTATCGAAGTTATGCTGATCGACCCAAATCGTCTGTTTCCGCCCGAGCCCGGCACACGAAAGATAGCCAGGACGCTATATGAGGATGTGCGATCCCTGCCCATCATCAGTCCTCACGGGCATACGCAAGCAGCATGGTTCGCGAAGAATGAGCCCTTCCCCGATCCAGCAAGCCTGTTTGTGCAGCCCGATCACTACATTTTCCGCATGCTGTACAGCCAGGGTGTTTCCCTGGAGGATCTTGAGATTGGGCAGACGGGACAAAAGAATCCGCGGAAAGTCTGGCGCATCTTCGCGAGCAATTATTATCTATTCCGCGGAACGCCGACGCGGATGTGGCTGGACTCTGCCTTCCAGGAACTATTCGGACTCGAACCGCGGCTGTCGGAAAAAACCGCCGACGTGTACTTCGACACGATCTCAGAAAAGTTACAGACACCGGAGTTTCTACCCCGCGCGTTGTACGACCGTTTCAATCTGGAAGTGCTGGCGACAACCGATTCTCCGCTCAATTCGTTGACCTATCACCAAGCCATTCGGGAATCGAACTGGAAAGGAAGGATCCTGCCGACCTTCCGGCCAGATCCGGTTGTCGACCCTGATTTTGAGGGTTTCCCCGAAAATATCACAAAGCTAAGCGCGAAGGCCGGTGAAGACACCTCGACATGGGCGGGATACCTGCGCGCGCTCCGAGCGATCCGCGTCCGCTTTCGCGAACTCGGCTGCACGGCAACCGACCATGGGCACCCCACCGCGCGAACTGCGAATCTTCCCGGAGCAGAGGCCGCGCAACTCTTTCATCGGGTGATCGCTGGCGGCGCCGTTGCCCAACAACATGAACTCTTTCGTGCCCAGATGCTGACAGAAATGGCGCGGATGAGCCTCGAAGATGGGCTGGTAATGCAGATTCACCCGGGCAGCGCGCGCAATCACAATCGGGAGCTCTACAAGCGATACGGTCACGACGTAGGTGCCGACATTCCCACGCCGACGAATTACGTGGATGCGCTGCGCCCTTTGCTCGATCAATTCGGCAACGAGCGCGATCTGACGATCATTCTTTTTACGCTGGACGAGTCAGCCTACAGCCGGGAACTAGCCCCGCTGGCTGGACATTATCCCTGCCTGAGGCTGGGCCCGCCGTGGTGGTTTCACGACAGTCCAGAGGGAATGATGCGCTTCCGCCAGCGCGTAACGGAGACGGCGGGCTTCTACAACACGGTGGGTTTCAACGACGATACCAGAGCCTTCCTCTCAATTCCGGCACGGCACGATGTGGCACGGCGCGTGGATTGTGCTTTCCTGGCGAAGTTGGTCGCCGAGCATCGACTGGAAGAGGAAGAGGCTTTGGAAGTGGCGCGGGACCTAGCCTACGGGCTGGTAAAAAAAGCATATCGACTGTAGGAGCGCGGCATGGCCGATACGACGGCTTTCGACAACCGGACGGAAGGCGGCTCATCTCCGGGACCCGCTCCACGCGCGGGGCTCGGCGGAGTGCGGTGGACCATTTGTGCCATGCTGTTCGCCGCCACCTCGATCAATTACATGGACCGCCAGGTAATCGCGATCCTCAAGCCGACCCTCGAGCACAGCATCGGCATGACGGAAGTAAGTTACGGCTACATTGTGGATGCTTTCCAGATCGCCTACGCGATTGGCCTGCTGGCGGGAGGCCGGCTGATCGACAAGCTGGGCACGCGCATCGGCTACTTGTTGGTAATGGTTACGTGGAGCCTCTCCGCAATGGGGCACGCGCTGGCTAACACCGTGCTGGAGTTCGGCGTTGCACGCTTCTTCCTCGGGCTCGGGGAATCGGGCAACTTCCCGGCTGCGATTAAGACGGTAGCCGAGTGGTTTCCGCAGAAGGAGCGCTCGCTGGCAACGGGCATCTTCAACTCTGGCGCAAATGTTGGAGCAATTCTGGCTCCTGCCATCGTGCCTTGGGTGACGCTGCGCTGGGGTTGGCACGTAGCCTTTCTCACCACTGGCCTCTTCAGCGCACTCTGGATTCTTTGGTGGTTTCTCTATTACCGCAGGCCTGCCGATCATCCGACGTTGACTGCCAGGGAACTGCGCTACATTTACCACGAAGCGGCCGAGGACCTGGGTCCTTCCGTGCCTTGGCGAAGACTGTTGCGCTGCCGCCAGACATGGGCCTATTCTGCCGCCAAGTTCCTCACCGACCCCATCTGGTGGTTTTATTTATTCTGGCTGCCGTCTTACTTCAGCGCGAAATTCAATCTGAACCTCTCGCACCTCGGCCTGCCACTCATCCTCGTCTATAACGTTTCGGCGATTGGCAGTATCGGCGGAGGCTGGCTGCCCGCGCCTTTCCGTCGCCTTGGACTCTCGCCCAACTATGCGCGCCTTGCGGCCATGCTTGTCTGCGCTTCGCTGGTTCTTCCCATCTTCACGGCTGCGAGTGTCAAGTCGTTGTGGAGCGCGATCGCGCTGATCGGAGTCGCCGCAGGCGCACACCAGGGCTGGTCTGCCAATCTCTTCACAACATCGTCGGACATGTTCCCTCGCAGCGCCGTGGGCGCAGTGGTCGGCATCGGCGGTATGGCTGGATCCTTGGGCAGCGCACTTTTCGCTTTCTTCGCGGGCCACATCCTGCAACTGACTCACAGCTATGGAATCCTCTTCGGCATCGCCTCCAGTGCCTATCTGCTGGCTCTGATCGTTCTGTACGGGCTCGCTCCCGGATTGAAGAAGGTGGAATTCGCTGCATGAGCCTCTACTGCTCCAGAGGCGGCGTCGAAGGCGATCCGCTTCCGCAACTGCGAGATCTGTTTGCAGAGAGTCTCGCCAAGGTGCTGAAGAAGATCAGTAAGCGTGCCGAAGCACGGCGGAATGCGATTTGGCACGCCCCTCGAATCCTCAGCGGGGCATGAGCCGGAAAAACAGAGACTGCTTGGCAACAGGCTCTACTTTTGCTTCCAAAGCAGCCATCTGGGTCTGACTTAACGGAGTAAAGGAACGTGCGAGTTCCACGCATTCGTCGACCTGCTCGACTGAATCACACCCGATGATCGCCGTGCTGATGGGCAGCGAGAGATTGTAGTAGAAGGTTTCCTGCTTGGTCAGCGTACCCGGAGCGGTGGCGATTGCGCCTCGGCCTTCCCATGAGTGTTTTTGTTCTTCCACCGGCGGCGGCGTCCAACTGGAAAGAATACGGCCGCGTGCCATCACTTTCATTCCGATAATCCCCATCTGTTTCTCGACGGCCAGCGGAAGCAGATCTTTTTCAAAACTGTAATAGTATTTGTCGGCTGCGTTGACGCCCATCAGGACGGTGTCAAAGGGAAAGCGATTGATGCATTCGATGAGCGCTTCGGGACGGAAGCGTCCGGTGACGCCCAGATGGCGCACCATTTTCTGATCGCGCGCTTGAACCAGGGCTTCTATCGCACCGCCTTTGCCAAAAATCTGATCAATGTCTTCCTTAATTCCAACATCATGCAGTTGCCACGTGTCAATGTGATCGGTATCCAGCAGATTGAGAGACACATCGAGGTTTTTAAGCGCGGCATCGCGGGTTCGCTCTTTGGTCTTGCTGGCGATAAAAACGTGGTCCCGTCTGCCCTTAAGACCCTTTCCAAGGTAACGTTCACTCCACCTGTCAGGTCCGCCGTAAATGGCGGAAGTGTCGAAATAATTCACTCCTAACTCGAGCGCGCGCTGGACCATCTGCAAGGCCAAGCTTTCGTTATTGGCCTTCTCCAGCGCTCCCTGACCGCCGAGGCCAAAAATCCCGACCCGAAATCCTGTCTTACCCAGATTGCGCGTCGGCATCATTTCCTGGATGGCCTTTGCCGCAGCTGGAGTGTTTTCCGTTGACGTCACTTCGCCAGATGCGGACGGCGCGATTACCCCCGCAGACAAGCCAGCAGCTATCGATGCTGCCCCTGTCTTAAGGAAACCCCGGCGGTTCTGGTTACCGGCATCCTGCGGTGTGTCATTCGTTTTCATGTCCATCGCTCCAGGTCATCCGAAATAGAATATCGATTTTCTTGGGAACTAATCGATGGTGCGAGTATAGTTTTCTCTTTGCGAGCCAGTCAATCTTTTGTCTCTAGTTACTTCTTCTGCGGGTTGCGTTGTGCAGTTGGTTTTACGTTTGTCGAGAGCATCCGAGTTTTATTCACGATATCGATCGGTGCTCAGGAGAGATGAAGAATGAATCGTCGATTTTTTCCCCTTTGCTTCGCGGTCGCAATGATGCCATCGACAATGGCGTTTTCCCAATCGTTCTTGAGCGAATATAAAGGTTTGCCTTATCACGACAGCCGCTATACCAGCGGTCCACAAAAAATACCGGGAAAAGTCTTGTGCGCTTACTACGATCTGGGCGGCGAAGGAGTTGCCTATCATGACACCGATCCCCAGAATCACGGCAGCGGAGAGTTGAATCCGGCCGATGGGACCTATCTCAACGAATTTCGCATCCATGAGGGAGTGGATATCTCCTACACGAAATTCAACCGGAAGCCAAATCCGGTTGACGACAACCCCTTCGACAAGGTCGTGCCCCCCGCTGACCTGCTCTATGTTGGCTGGACCGAACCCGCAGAATGGTTCAACGTAACGGTAGATGTGGCAAAGTCGGCAATATATGCAGCCGATTTCCTTTACACATCGAATCGCGGGGGGACAATATCAGTGGATGTTAATGGAAAGGACGCGACCGGACCTCTGGAGATCACCACAACCAATGATCCTGCAGATCCGATTGCGTGGCGGCAATGGCACCATTGGAATCTGGCTCCGCAACTTTTCAAAGTCCGTCTGAACAAAGGAAAAAATGTTCTCACCGTGCACATACTGACGCTCGGCAATATGAATTTAGCGTATTTCGATTTCAAATAGCTCTGAGCTTTTGGAAAATCTGGCAAGCGCAGCACAAGGAAGTGAGAACAATGTCTTCACATTTTTCGCGCCGAGAGTTTATTGACGGTGCTGGCGCGTTGGCTGCCTCATCCATTCTCCCGACCGCGGCGTTTCATGACGTGACTTCCGTCAACGCCAGTGGACGATTGAAGCCTGGAGAGTTGCGGAACAAACTTCGGGGTGTGATTGCGTTTCCAATCACGCCACTGAAGCCGGATCTGTCTTTGGATATTCCCGGACTCCGAAAAAATATACAGCGCCTCCTCGAAACTCCGATTGCTGCGCTCGTCGCTGCGGGAGGGACCGGCGAAATGTATTCACTCACCCCTGCCGAGCATTTGGAAGTGGTGAGGGCAACGGCGGAAGAAGTGCATGGCCGCATTCCGGTCATCGCCAGCACGGGATTCAACGTTCCCGTAGCTATCGAGTTGGCTCAGCAATCAGCGCGGGCAGGAGCCGATGCCATCCTGGCTTTGCCGCCGTATTATCCCAATGCCGACGAGGAGGGCCTGGCCAATTACTATGCGGAGATCGGTCGAGCCACTCCGTTGGGGCTGCTCGTTTACAGCCGTGATTGGGTGAACCCGAGCCCGGCATGGGTTGAACAACTGGCAGAACGTGTTCCCACGCTGGCGTGTTGGAAAGACGGCCAGGGCGACTTGCGCCGATACCAGCAGATTATCAACCGCGTCGGCGATCGACTGCATTGGATTGGCGGAGCGGGCGACGATTGTGTGCCCGGGTACTACAGCATAGGCATTCGCAGCTACACCTCGAGCATTGCAACGGTGGCTCCAAAGCTTTCCCTGAAACTTCATGAGACTGCTTCCGCGGGTGATTCTGCAGCCCTGATGGGTCTGATGAACACTTACGTGCTCCCTCTCTATGAACTTCGCGCTCGCCGAAAGGGATACGAGGTTTCTGTCATGAAGGAAATGATGAACCTCCTTGGCTTCGCTGCAGGTCCAGTGCGCCCGCCGCTTCCGCAGCTTCGCCCCGAGGATGTGGGCCAGGTGAAAGTGATATTGGAACGCTGGAAGCCTTTTCTTACATAAACCGGATGGCCGATGAAGAATTCTCGGTTGCTTGTCGCGTTTACGATTCTCGCGCTCTCTCTTTTCGCGCTTTCTGTTTTTGCCCCATGCCAGAATCCTCCAGCGCAAGCCGCGCAGTCCGCCGACGAGCGTGCCGCCGCCGGAAGCGAGCCCGACGATCCCGGGCCGCTTGCCACCGATTTTTCTCCGCGCTTGAAGCGCCGTGACATCCTCAAAGCCATGAAGAAAGTCGCGGACTGGCAGTTGCTTGAGGCGGAAGGCAAGTACAACATCCAGTGGACCTACGCCGCTCTCTACGACGGTTTTCTCGCAGTCTCGAAGGCTACCGGCGACCAGCGTTACCGTAACCGGGTCCTTCAGGTTGCCGAGCAGAACCACTGGAGCCTCGGCCCGCGCTCGGGTCACGCCGACGACGAAGCCATCGGCCTCACCTATCTCACGTTGTACGCCGAGACGCGTGACCCGCAGATGTTCGCGCCCACGCGCGAAGCCATGAACAAAGTCCTCGCCCGACCCGACAATCTCCAGAGCCTCCTCTGGTGGTGGTGCGATGCCCTGTATATGGCTGCTCCCGTTCTCGCTCAACTCACCCTCGCCACGGGCGACCTGCGCTACGTCGACTTCATGAATCGGGAGTGGGACCTGACCACCGCGGCCCTCTACGATCCTGCTGAACATCTCTACTATCGCGATGAGCGCTTCCTGAATATGCGTGAACCGAATGGCCGTAAGGTCTTCTGGTCGCGCGGCAACGGCTGGGTTCTCGCCGGTCTTGCTCTCGTGATCCAGAGGCTGCCTGACGACTCGCCTCTGCGCGCAAAGTACATCGCTCTTTATCGCGTAATGGCGGAGCGCATCGCTGCGCTTCAGCCGTCCGACGGCCTATGGCGCGCCAGCCTCCTCGACCCCGACGCCTACCCCGCTCCGGAGATCTCCAGCACGGCCTTCTTCACTTACGCCATTGCGTGGGGCATCAACGAGCACATCCTGGACCGCAAGAAATACCTTCCCGTGGTCAGGCGGGCTTGGCGCGGCATGCTGACCCATATCTATGACAGCGGACGCCTCGGCAACATCCAGCCCATCGGCGCCGAACCGGGCAAATACAAGCCGTCGTCCAGCTATGTCTATGGAGTGGGGGCATTTCTGATGGCAGGCTCCGAGCTATGCCAAATCACAGGCGGTGCGAGATCCAGTGGCCACAGCCCCGAATGAGTGGTCGGCTAACGGAGGCTCGTCACGAAAGCGATTCAACTCACTGTTATGCGTACTCCGGTCGCGTGAGAAATGGTGACGGAGCATTTGCCCCGCTTGAGCGAGTCGGTCTTCGTCGACGTGGTGATGTGCGCTTCGCGGCTGTCGAGTGCCGGTGCGTGTAATGTCTCGGTTTGTACGATTCCACTCGCGTCGCGACCAAAGTCGAGTTCCACCTCAAGATCATCTGCCGCGTCCTTGTTCAGAATGATCACGGACATGTGCCCGCCAGGCAGTTTCGCGGCATACGCCGTTGCATTCACTCCCGCACCCTGCAGCTTCGTCGAGAACTCGGTCTTCAACAGTGTTCCGCCGCTGAATGAGCCCGCAAACTTGAGCCCATACGCGACGGGCTCGAGCACATAGTCCGAGCCAAATGTCCCAATCGGTGTATAGAAAGGATGCGGATGCGCGGCAATCTGTTCGGGAGTTGCGCCACTCGCTTCCAGAAGCGCGTCGCCGGGCAGAGATCCGCCAACCGAATTGGCCACGGATTTGCCCGTACCCCCGTGCAGATTGACGCCGGAATAGTCATTACTGGCCAACAGCAGTGAATAGTCTGCAGACCAAAGCGCAGCGGCAAACACGTCGGAGACACCCGGCTTGCCTCCGCGATAGCAAGTGTTGCCTTCGGTCATGCGAACGCGCGCACTCATCTTGCTGGCTGCGGCCGATGCGATATTCGCCGTGTTCTGCACTCTTTGCATCGTCGTCGGTTTCAGCAGGTTCGGAATGTTGACATCAGGGTTCGTCGCCGGGCCGCCAAAGTAATAATGATGAGTAAGCGTTGTGATGTGGGGGGGGTTCTGGATGGAAGGCCACTGGTCGGCAATCTCAGTCAGCCATGACACGGCGCCGGCAACATCCGGCAAGCCGAACTTTGCTGCCGGCACCGCAGCTGCGATAGCACGCGCCAGCGCGAGCCATTCTTCGAGGTACGTCTCGGCCGACCATGTTTTCGGATCGCGCAGGTGATGGTTAAACAGATCCGGCTCGTTTCCGATCTGGAAATACTGGAGGCGGTCGCCCAGCGTCTCGGCTACAAAGACGGCTTCCTCAGCGGCGCGTGCCGGCGTATTCGTGCCCATCCCGATGCCGTAGATGCAGTTCCAACCCGCGGTCTGGAGAAACTCCGCCAGGTTCCTGACTGCCTCGGGCGTCACAGCGTAGTACCGCGCTTTCGGCTCGCCCACGACCTCACGCACTTGGGGATGCTCTGGTTCAGGAGAGTCAGGCTTGGGTTTCCAATAAGCGAACTCGCTGGTATTGCCGCCAAGGCGGAGAACGCCGGTTGACGAGAGTGCTTTGAACTCGCGAATCAATCCGCTGTTCTGCGCCGAAAAGAAACTGGGATCGACGAGTTGCTGGACCTCATAAGAGAGGCCGACAAAGTCGATCGGCATATGCGGACCAGTCGCATCCCTGGGAATGATGAGGGCAACGTGGGCCTTGCTCTGGCCCTGCACGTGAAGACGTGCTGCAGCCAAGGTGCAGGCTGCGGTGGCAAGAAACCTTCGTCGTGTGAGCATTGGATCTCTCGATTTCTTTACTGCTCGCCTAGAGTGACCGAGTTCTTTGGTGAGGTTGATCTTGGTCTCAGCGCGTTTCCTCGGTTCACTGTTTGAGTCGATTACAAAAACATCGTGCCAATTTTACTTGAGCAGGCGTCTGCCGCGACTGAACAGCAAAACAATTTTTTTCGTATCGACCGGCAGCACCTCATAATGGGCGCGGTTCATCGGCGATCTTGGCAGGGCACGAGGAGCAGATGAATGGTCTGAGCGACGTTGAGGCCTTTCTTGCTGGGAAGCAAGAAGCATTCAAGGCACATCTGGCCCAGAAGGGTGAGTGAAAGCGCTCCGAAATAGATTTGGCTGACCGGAACCTTTGGGGTTCCGGTCAGCACAATTCACCCGCTACTGGCGGTGTGATGCAACTACTGCTTGTTGTCTTCTCGTGCTTCCGCGACGTGAGACTGGTGCCCGGCTTCGGACACGGCCCTCACGAACGCCACTCCGCTTGCGGGAGTTGACGCATGGCCCGAAAGAATGTTGCGGAACATCATGTGGTGACCGTAAATGGCGCGAGTCGAGTCGTTATCCTGCTCGATTACCGCGCCTTCCAAGGTCAGGCCGGCGAACGCGCCTTTCGAGCGCGAGTAGGTGAGCACTTCAGTGTTCAGCAATACGTCCGTTCCGGCGGAAGTGTGACGGCCGACTGGGCCCGCTGCCACGGATCCTTCACCGGTGAGTTCGAACTTGGTCGAAAGCAGATGCTGCAGACCGCGGTCGTTCATGACCAGCATGACCAGGTCCACGCCTTCGACGCCGATCTGCAATCCCCAGCTGCCGCCGCCAATTGAAACGAATGCGGGAGCGCTCCAGCCTTCAGGCGTGCGGCAGGAAGCTACACCACGTCCGTGCTTTCCACCAAAGATGAAGCCGCCTTTGAGCAAATTCGGTACTACGACGATGCACTTTGCACCGTTCAGCACTTCTTCCGGAATCCCTTTATCGGGGGTTGACATGATCGATTGCAGAACGTCTACGGAACTTTGCATGCGGGCGATCGTATCTTCCCGGTCCGAGCCGGCAAATGCATAAGTTCCAACCATGCCCAGCAGGCCCATCAACAACAGCGAAATTGTCTTCTTCATGAATTGTTCCTTTCGGAGCTGTGGAACTAAGAGGGGAGGACTTCAGATGGGCTGACTTAGTTCAGGGATCTGAAAGAGACCGCAGAATTGCTCGCCTCTGCATGATGATCGCGCACACGCCTGAGAATAGCTGATCTGAATTGCTCACTTCGGTCTGCCGTCAAAAGCCAAGTAAGCCGGGTTTCAGCCATGCCGCTCGAAGTTCCTTGCAATTGTGAGCAATCCTGCACAGCATCGCTGCCCGCGGCATGTCATGGTTGACTGCGAAGGGTGCGAAATGAGAACGCGGGTGAATCTATGACGCGTGGCCGGCTGCGCGATCGTTTTCGCAAAAGGCTGGCGGGCATCGCCGATTCCTGCTCAGGGCTGATCGGGGCCATTAAGCCAACGACTCAAGACTTCGGATCACAAAGGATGTGTCCCTTCTGCAAGCTGATTACACCGCGATCCCGGCGATCTTGTCTGGAGTGCGGAAAGGCCTTCGGTAACGCTTAGTCGACCGAAAAGAGTAAGGCTTCAAGATTTCAAGATGAATAAAGGAGAAACTCTATGCTTTGGACAATTTTCGTAGTGCTTCTGGTTCTTTGGCTTCTGGGCTTCAGTCTCCACATCGCCGGCGGCCTCATCCACTTGCTGCTTGTGGTGGCACTGGTGGTTCTCGTCATTAACCTTCTGAGCGGCCGTCGAACCGTCTGAAGACGTATTTCTGGAAAAGTGAGTAGAACTGAGTGTCGCTCTGCCGGATATGTCTTTACTTGTGCGGACAAGAAAACGCGAGAGCCCTTTCGCTGCGCCCCTGTTCGTGCGGCAACCTCAGAAACAGATTATTCCCGCCCGAATACTTCTCCACTCTCTTGCGGAAAAAGGTACATCCTTAGGGTCAGCTCACGGTTTGTTCTGCGACTCGTGCTGTGCTTCGCGACTCTGGGCGGGCTTCACACTCAATACAAAGTGAACGGTTGCCCATAGGAAGTGGGCGCCGTCGGACCGGGTGACCAGTGCATCGACTGAGTTCAGAGCGCCGTCAGGCAATTCCAGATTGTCAGCCAGCATGACGATGGGAATCGTCGGGCGGACCCGCTTGATCTCATTTGCAAGCAATACGCCATCCAACGTTCCGAGGTAGTAATCGAGCACGATCGCATCCACAGGCTGAGAGGCAAACAATCGTAGACCATCGCGGCCGTTGGTTGCGGTCAGCAGTTGGTATCCATTCTCCTGCAAGGAACGCAGTTGTGCCGTCTCGATTTATGCACAAAAGAGTTGGGTTGTTTGCGATGCTCGTCAGTTATAGAGGACGGCTGTCTTGGAATCTGCTCAGAATTGCTCAATACGTCGGCCTGGCGGGTGAATAGCCAGTAGACTCGAAAACCGCGGGGTCACCCGATTACAGTCTCAGGCGATACTTCTATCGCTTGCTGGGGAACTGGTGCATTCACGGCAGACTCGATTGAGCACCGATAATAAGCAGCTGGCTACTTCGTCCTTGGATACGAACGCATCAACTGCATCCAACGCCTGTTCGGCAACTGCCTGGTCACTGGAAACCATTACGATTGGAACCTGTGGTCTGATGCGCTTTATTTCGGTCGCGACCTCGTGCCCATTCATCTCGGGCATGTGATAGTCGACGATCACAGCGGCGACCGAGCGGACTTCCGCAAGTTGTAAGCCCTGTCGGGCAGAGGCTGCAGTGAGCACTTCGTATCCGCGTCTCTCAAGCAGCGCTTTGTGGTAACTCAGCACGCCGTCATCATCGTCGATACATAGAATAGTCTTTCCAGCCGAGTAGTTGGACATCACTCATACTCCCCACTTCCCGCATCATCGAGGATGCGCCCAACTAAAGCTGTTCAATTATGAACACCTTGTGCCACATTTGTTGTGCAAGTTGGCCTTGGTCAGGGAACTCCTTGACCTTGACGCGCATGGGCCCGCACTGGTGTTTTTTTTCGATTGCGCTGGCAAATTAGTGAAAGATAACGGCGGCCAGTCCAGTCCCGGTCTCGGGCCGGCGGGCCGAGCAATACTGATCAGACTTTTCCCGCGTCCAGGTCTAGGCTGTGTGGCAGATCTCCTTTGAGAATGCGAGGACGCAAAATGCGAAAACAATATCTTCACTTGTCCGCTTACGCTTGTGACCTGTGTGCCGGTCCGGTCGTTGCCGGATCAGTTGCGGTGCGGGAGAATGAAATCTCGAGGGAGACTGACATCCGGCAGGTGGGAGCAATATGCCTGTCGTGCGGTCATCGGCAAAGCGGGCCAACCGAACCGGCTCGTGTCCATCATTTGTTGCCGATTGAATGGGATGCGGTCATTACGAAGAGTGCGGGACATCTGACCAGCGCGTACGCTGAAGCGGTTAATCGTGCAGAACTACATTGAGCAGGGAGCTGTGAACTTGAAGCCCGCCGTTGTAGTGAATGAATCCCATCTTTCTGAATCGGTTCATGAAGAAGCTGACCCGTGAGCGGGTGGTGCCGATCATTTCTGCCAGCGCCTCCTGACTGATCTTGGGAATTACCGTTTCAGGTTTGCCTTCCTTGCCGAAGTGAGCCGCAGCAAAAGGATCCGGGCCAGCCTCTTTTCGCTCGAGTTGAAAAGCTGATCCACCAGATCTGCCTCATAACGGATATTCCGCGCCAACAAATACGCTACGAACATGTCAGACATCTCGTGTTCGCGGTGCAGCGCTTCCATCATGGCCTTCTTCTCGATTCGCATAACCGCGCAATCCGTCAGCGCGGTCGCGGAGCCCATGCGCAGCGCCTGGGCCGCCAGCGAACCTTCGCCGAAAAAGTCTTTCTCCCCCAATATTCCGATGGTTGCTTCCTTGCCGCTTTTCGAGACCACGGTGAGTCTCACCTTGCCCGTCTGGACATAAAACACGGCATCGGCGTTATCCCCTTGCGCGAAGATGCGCTGCTTCTTCGGGAAGAGCACAAATTTTCTGCCTGCGCCGATGGTGGCAAGGAAAGTGTTGGGATCGAACTCGTTCTTTTTCTTAGGCACCGGAACTGGAGTCATGGTTGGGTGCCCCCTATCGAGTGCGCCAGGACGATTGTTAGAAAATCGTTTACCTCCTGAGCGTCTCAGTCACCCATACCGCTAACGATGCTAGCGTGGCGCAAACCGTACGGGTGAACTCTTATCAGGTCTTAGTGCAACGCAGGGCGTGCATATTGCTGAAAACAATAAATTTAATGCATGGGTATGCAGCGGGTCGCTGCCATAGACAGGGTTCGCGTAGATTCTTAGTTGCAGGATACGATTCTTTGCGATACGATTTCGCGGATACGGATACGATTTCCGATGAAGGGGGAAGTCCGATGGGACGCAACGGAAACGGTACCAACTATGCGGCCGTGAATCGGTCTGATGTTCCGCAAGGTCGCAAAGGAAAACATCGCAAAGCAGTGGCGGACATTCTTGCCGACCTGCCAAAGCTGAACGCCCAGCAGGCCATCAAGATTCCCTTGAGCAGTCTGAACGGCGAGAAGATGCAGAATCTCCGCTCTGCTTTGAACCGCGTGACGCGAGAGAAAAACATCCCCGTGGTGACGTCGAGCGATGAGAAATTCCTGTACGTTTGGCGCGCCGACGCGTCTAAGAATACCCAGGCAGCCGAGTAGCAGGCTGAGGCAGGCAACAGCGGAAAGCCAGCCGAGACACGTTCCACTTCCACCTTCGGGCCGCGACGGCTCAATCGTGCAGAACTACATTGAGCAGAGAGCTGTGGACCTGCAAAGCCCCTTCGGCGCCGCCGGCGTAGTGAATAAAACCTAACTTTCTGAACCGGTTCATGAAGAAGCTGACACGAGAACGAGTGGTCCCAACCATTTCGGCCAAGGTTTCCTGGCTGATCTTGGGCACCACGGTTTCGGGAATGCCCTCTTTGCCGAAACGAGCAAGCAATAGAAGAACGCGCGCCAGCCTCTTTTCGCTGGAGTTGAACAGTTGGTCGACGAGATCTTCTTCATAGCGGATATTACGCGCCAGCAGGTACGCCACAAACATCTCGGAAAACGCGGGTTCGCGGTGCAGCGCGTCCATCATGGTTTTCTTGTCAACCCGCAGGATCTCGCAATCTGTCATCGCCGCTGCCGAGCCCATACGCCAAAGCTGCCCGGCCAGTGAACCTTCCCCGAAGAAGTTCCCTTGACTCACGATGCCGATGGTCGCTTCCTTGCCGATCTTCGATACAACCGTGAGCCGCACTTTGCCTTTCTGGACATAGAAAACGGCATCCGCCTGGTCGCCTTGCACAAATATGGTTTGCTTTTTCTCGACCGACAGGATCTTTCTGCCATCGCCGATCGTCGCGAGAAAAGTATCGGAGTTGAACTTGCCGTTCTTCTTGGCTGCTACTGGGGCGCTCATCATCAGCAAGTATAGTCCGCGAAACAGGCGTTGAAACCGCACAAATCATGAGAAGTTAATAATCCGCCCAGTGTGCTTTTTTGCTCAGTATGTCAGAGACAAATGTTTGATCCTGAGGGATTGGTCAGGAAGGCGTTACATCGATTGCAGCGCATTGTTTCCGGAGGGCTTATGTCCGCAGCGGTTCAAGTCGGCACGATTCTAATGAAGGAGCGGCCGGGGATGGCACAATTCCTTCAGTTGGAGAGTGAGCCCTGTTCGGGAAACTGGAGCCTGATCAAGACTTTGGATGGCATCTCTCTCGACCGCAAGGTTCATGCGGCAGGATGGAACTTCTTCTTCATGGCGGAGGAAGTCAAGGCGATGTTCTTTGGCGTTCCGGGAGCGGCGAAGATCCAAAACGCTTTGCAGCGGATTTTAGCGAAGGTAAAGCCGCAACACTTTAATGGCCTCGAAGTGACTGGAATCGTCTCCCGCCATTTTCTGGGAGTGCCATACGTTACGGTTTCGGCGCACTCGCGCCACATGCAACAGGGCTGTTATCTGGATAGCTCTGAGGTGCGCCAGGCGTCCCATGACAGCGCGGAGTGGGCCAGAGGTTGAGTCCCGTCTGCCAGCAGCTACTTTTCTGAAGCCATCAAGCGCCGGTCTCGATGGGGGTTCGTGCGGGGCAGGCCAGTGCTAAGCTCGCACTTCTCGCCCGGCTTCGCGCCGCACGTGGGGCAGCGAACCGCCAGGGCTTCCTTCTGTTTTGCCTTCATTGCGCCATAATGCAGCGTTACTCAGCGAGAAAATGGTCAATAGTGACCAGTCCTCAGTCTCATTTAGTTGAATACTCACAAGAGGAAACTTTAATCCATCCTCAGTGCATGCTTGCGGCTCCTCGGGAGAGCCTCATGCGGCAATTGTTCTCACCAGGCGAAGGGAAAATGGCAATTCCAAACACAACGTTTCCAAACCGCGCCCTGGAAGTGGTTAGTTCGCGGCCGCTTGTGCAGGGGAAGACGCCAAACACTCGCGCGCGATCGCGTGCGAAGCCATCGCTGCCCAGTCGCATCGCGGTAATCGGGAATTATCTTCCGCGGCAGTGTGGAATCGCTACGTTTACCACCGACCTGTGCAGCGCCATCTCCGCGGAATACGGGAACGCCCGACTGTTGGCGCTTCCGGTCAACGATACGCTGGAAGGTTATGACTATCCGGGGCGAGTGCGATGGTCGCTGGCTCAGGACGACCTGTCGTCGTATCAGGAAGCGGCAGAATTTCTGAACTTCAACAACATCGACATGGTGTGCCTGCAGCACGAGTACGGAATCTTCGGCGGGCCCGCCGGAAGCCATATTCTGCATCTGCTGCGCCGCCTGAAAATGCCTTTGGTGACCACGCTGCACACGGTTCTGCGCGAGCCCGACCCCAGTCAACTGATCGTGATGGAAGAGATTGCAGAGCTCTCGGATCGCCTTATCGTCATGAGCCAGCTGTCGTCCCAGTTTTTGCAGGAATTTTTCAAGGTTCCCGGCAACAAGATCGATATGGTTCCTCACGGCGTTCCAGATCTGCCTTTTCTCGATCCGAATTTCTATAAGGACAGGTTCGGAGTGGAAGGGAAGGCGGTTCTGCTCACGTTCGGCCTGCTTTCGCCGAACAAGGGAATCGAAAATGTGATTCAGGCGCTGCCGCAGATTTTGTCAAGGCACAAGAATGTCGTTTACCTCGTCGCCGGGGCGACCCATCCGCACGTTCTGCGCCGCGAGGGTGAAAAGTATCGAGCGAGCCTGCAAGCCCTGGCGAAGGAAGTGGGAGTGGAATCGCAGGTGATGTTTCACAATCGCTTCGCCAGCCCCGAGGAGATGGCCGAGTTTATTGGCGCCGCAGATATTTACATCACACCTTACCGGCACGAGGCGCAGGTAGTTTCGGGCACGCTTGCCTACGCGCTCGGAGCGGGCAAAGCGATCATATCGACTCCGTATTGGCACGCGATCGAGCTGTTGGACAACCGCCGGGGCGCGCTGGTTCCTTTTCAAAATCCTGACGCGATTGCGCAAAAGACAATCGAACTTCTGGACACTCCCGCGATCCGTCACGCCATGCGGAAGCGCGCCTATCTGTTCGCTCGGGGGATGATCTGGAAAAGAGTGGCGCAAGGGTATATGGAGAGTTTCTCTCGGGTGCGGAGCGATCGCATGGAGAATCCGCGCGTTCAGTTCTCGGCGCGCGCCGCGACTAAAGACCTGAATCGGACGCCAGAATTGAAGCTGGATCATATCAACACGCTGACCGATGACACCGGAGTGCTGCAGCATGCGATCTTCACGGTCCCCAATCGAGGCGAAGGCTACACTACCGACGACAATGCCCGCGCGCTCATTTTCACAGTGATGCTGGAGCGGGAGAACGTCAATTTGCCGCTTGTGAATTTCTCTACCCGTTATTTGTCATTTCTAGAGCATGGGTTCAATCCGGCGACGGGCAGGTTCAGAAACTTTCTGGGGTATGATCGACGGTGGAACGAAGCTGCGGGTTCTGAAGATTGTCACGGGCGCGCAGTGTGGGCGCTGGGCACGGTTCTCGGGCGGTCCGGCGATCAGGGATTGCGCTGTGCCGCCGGTCGTCTATTCGAGTTGTCCCTGCCTGCAGTTGTAGAGTTTTACAGTCCTCGCGCCTGCGCCTACACCCTGCTTGGAATTCAGGAGTATCTCGACTCCTATCCCGGCGACCGCGACGCGCAGAAGATCAGAGCGGTACTGGCTGGGCGGCTGCTTGCCATGTATGAGTCGATCCGGCGTCCGGATTGGAAGTGGTTTGAGAACGTTGTGGCTTATGGGAACGCGAGACTGCCCCAGGCCCTGTTGCTCGTCGGCTCTGCTTGCTCGGATGATCGCATGGTCTCCGCGGGCCTCGAATCGCTGGAATGGCTCACCGAAACACAGCGCTCGGAAATCAGCTCGGAAATCAGCTCGGAAACCAGCGGCCACTTTGTGCCGATCGGGTCGCAAGGTTTTTATCGCCAGGATGGTGATAAGGCGCGTTTCGACCAACAGCCACTTGAGGCTGCCGGCGCCGTATCTGCGTGTCTGCAAGCCTATCGCGTAACCGGTGATGGTCGTTGGCGTAGTGAAGCCTGGTCGGCATTCAACTGGTTCCTCGGCGACAACGATCTTCAGATTCCTCTTTACGATTCGATCACCAGCGGCTGCCGCGACGGGCTTCATCCCGACCGCGCCAATGAGAACCAGGGCGCGGAATCGACATTATCGTTCTTGATGGCACTGCTGGAAATGAATGCCTTGCAAGAGTCTGCATCAACGGAAATCCCAACATGACCGTGCCCGCACAAAACATAATTATTCCTCCGACCACTCGTTTCGAGCCGCTGCTGGTGCGGCATCCCGCCAATCCGATCCTGACCAGTAAGGATTGGCCGTACTTGATCAATAGTGTGTTCAATGCTGGGGCAACCTTGTTACCCGACGGAACGACTTTACTGCTGTGCCGTTGCGAAGATCGCCGCGGGTTGTCGCATCTTTGCGCTGCGCGCTCCCGAAACGGCGTCGATGGATGGGAAATCGACAGCCAACCGACCCTGATGCCCAGCCCGAAGGATCATCCCGAGGAAATCTGGGGCATCGAGGATCCTCGCATCACATTCGTGCCCGAACTGCAGCAATACGCAGTCACCTACACGTCCTATTCGCGCGGCGGCCCCGGAGTATCTCTCGCCCTGACCAAAGACTTTCGCAGCTTCGAACGCTATGGCGTGATTATGCCGCCGGACGACAAGGACTCGGCGCTTCTGCCCCGGCGAATCAATGGACACTGGGCGCTGATTCACCGGCCGGCGACCAATCTTGGAGCTCACGTATGGATTTCCTACTCTCCCGATCTGCGCCATTGGGGAAGACACCGGTTGATGCTGGAAGCGCGCCGCGGCGCCTGGTGGGACGCCAACAAGATTGGTTTGTCGCCGCCGCCCATCGAGACTTCGAGAGGATGGCTCGTGCTCTATCACGGCGTGAGACAAACGCCTTCCGGCTGTCTGTATCGCTTAGGCGTGGCCCTCTTCGAGCTGGAGAATCCAGAAAAATGCCTGCTGCGGGGCGACTCCTGGATATTTGGGCCGGAAGCGGAATACGAGCGCCACGGCGATGTCGACGACGTCGTCTTTCCCTGCGGATATACGATGGACGCGGATGGCGATACGCTCAACATCTACTATGGGGCCGCGGACTGCTCGATTGCACTGGCGCGGGCGAGCGTGCGCTCCCTGCTCAGTTGGCTGGATGCCAATGCGAGCTGTGACCGCCGGCAGCGAGCACAGGATTTGTAGCCAACGGAGTTTTCGGCAAGTGAGCTATCTTGCTCAGACACCAAAGTCACCACCTGTCATTCTCTATTCTCCTGAGTGTGTAGACGGAGCCGCGGAGGCTGATTCGTAGCTCTCAATTCTTGGATCGCGACAGCGACCACATCCAGCCAATCGGCATTCTTTATCCGCGTGTCCGCTCGCGAACCTGCGACGGACACGATTCGACACTAAAAGCTCTCGACATCGAAATTAGGGCACACCTCAAGCGGATGAGAGGCGTTAGCCCGCAAAAAGAAGAAAGGTCAAAGATCATGCCTTTAATTCAACTCCTGGAAGTTCTTATCGTGGTGGGTGTGCTTCTGTGGCTGGTGAATCGCTTCATCCCCATGCAGTCCTCCATCAAGTCAATTTTGAACGGTGTGGTGGTGATCGCCGTCGTTCTTTGGCTGCTCAATGTCTTTGGGCTGTTCCATTCCCTTTCTGGAATTCGTCTCGGAAAGGGATGAGATTGGCGACCCCACTCTCAAAAATACGTCGCGAAACCCAAACTCTGGATGAAGCTAGATGCTAGGCAGATACCTGCCCCAAGGAGACTTTGTGAAAACAAGATTGTTGTTAGCCGTTGCGGTGGCTCTGAGTGGGCCAGCAGTAGCCCAGACCAACTCTCAAACGCCCACGTTCCGCGTGGTCGTCATCAGCCGCAGCGTGCGCGCCATCAACTACCAGCATCGCAGCGGAAGCACGAAGCTGGATTTCGCGGGCACCGATCTGATGCTGGGAGCGAACGGAGAAGCGCATGTGAACAGCAAGCGCGGGTCGATCTCGATCGATGCGTATTTCAGCAACCTGCAAAGGCCTACAACTTTTGGCAACGAGTATCTGACCTATGTTCTATGGGCAATCTCGCCCGAGGGCCGGGCGGTGAACCTGGGCGAAGTGTTAGTTGGCAACGACGATCGCAGCAGACTTCACGTGACCACGGACCTTCAGGCGTTCGCCCTGATCGTTACCGCAGAGCCTTATTATGCGGTACGGCAGCCCAGCAATGCGGTCGTCCTTGAAAACGTGATTCGCGAAGACACCAAGGGAACCAGCGAAGCGGTGAATGCGAAGTACGAACTCATGGAGCGCGGCGGCTACATCCCCACCGGCTACAAGTTCGATCCGGTGGTCTTGAATGCCAACTTGCCGCTGGAATTCTTCGAAGCGCGCAACGCCCTGCGCATCGCTCAATCGGAAGGAGCAGAGCAGTACGCTTCCGACAGTTATCAGCGTGCCGTGCAGTTAATGAACACCGCAGATACCGATGCCACCGACAAACACATCGACAAGAAGCCGCTGATTGCAGTCTCCCGCGATGCAGTGCAGACCGCCGAAGATGCGCGCGCCATCGCAGTGAAGAAGGAAGACGAAATGCGTCTGGCCAACGAACGCCAGAATTCGGCGGACGCACAGGCACAATCGCAGGCACAGGCGGATGACGCGATGCGGCAGAAGCGGCAAGCCGAGGCCGCCACGGCGCAAGCCCAGGCGAATGCGGCAAACGACCAGGCGGCCGCGGCGCAGGCTGAGTCCGACGCAGCTGCGGCGCGGACAAATGCAGCCGATGCTCAGGCTGCGACGGCGAAGGCTCAATCCGATATGGCGGATAACCAGGCTGCCTCGGCAACGGCCCTTTCCGCGGCGCAGGCGGATGCCGAACAATCCCGCCTGGCGGCACAGCAGGCCGAGGCGAATGCGCAACAGGCCGATACAGACAAAGCGGCCATGCGTGCGAAATTGTCGGAGCAGTTGAATTCGATCCTTCAGACTCGCGACAGCGCGCGGGGACTCATCGTCAGCATGTCCGATGTTCTGTTTGACACTGGCAAATTTTCACTGAAGCCGGGGGCACGGGAGAAGCTGGCAAAAGTTGCAGGCATTCTGCTCGCCTATCCCGGACTCAACATTGAGGTCGGCGGATACACCGACAATGTCGGCGGCGATGCCATGAACCAAACCTTGTCGGAGAACCGCGCCGACTCGGTGCGCGACTACCTGGTGCAAGAAGGCGTAGCCACAAATTCACTGAGCGCCAAAGGCTTCGGCAATACCATGCCGGTCGCCTCCAACGACAACTCCGCCGGGCGGCAACAAAACCGGAGAGTCGAACTTCTCGTGTCCGGCGATGCCATCGGCAACCCGGTCAACGCGACTACAGGAAGCTTGCGGTAGGCAAGCTTCTGTCAAACGATCGAATCGACAAATGGAGGCAACACCAATGAAACTAGCAGCAGCAATCGGAACAGCAATCTTGTCCTTGACCCTAGGCGCATCGAGTTTGGCATATGCTCAAGACCAACACGACCAACAGGAGGAACAGAAAGAGAAACCTGTTGAGAAGAAAGCACAACCGGAAAAGCCGGCAAAGCCAGAGGAGAAAAACGCTCAGGAAGAAAAGAACACCAAACCTGAGCAGAAGAACGCGCAAGAAGATAAGAACGCCAAGCCAGCGCAGAAGAACACTCAGCAGGAACAGCACGCAGCCGGCAACCGTGGCCAGATTCCTGCAGACAAATACAAGGCCAGCTTTGGACAGGGACACACGTTTCGCGTGAATCAGGGCGATTACAATAACCACCGTTTCCAATACGGCGGCTATTCGTTCGGATTTGTTGGTGCGTGGCCAAGCAACTGGCTGTACACGCAAAACGTTTATGTAGTGGACATAGACGGCGTGTATTACTTGTGCAACCCAATGTATCCCGGCGTTGACATCGAACTGAACGTCGTACTCTAGACGTCATCCGGTTGTGTCTGGGACGCAGCCAGCATATTACGATCGGTGCGAGTCCATGGTTTGGGCTCGCGCCCTTTTCTTTGCGGCACGAGCAAAGTGATCGCAGAACAATCGATCCATCACCCTGGGATCGCGACATCTGTGAAAAGTGAGTCGTATTGCACAGACTCGGCAGTTGCATCTGTGACATGCTGCGTCTGACCCATCGCCCTCAATCCACGCAGCCCGCAGCAGCAAGGTTTTAACCGGGCAATCGAAGGATGATCAGGCAAGGTGATTCAAAATGCGTATCTCCCGTTTTCTGTTGTTGGCAGTTCTGATGATGGCTATACCGGCCAGTTTGTTCGCGCAGTTCGGCGTGTCGATCACGATCGCTCCGCCCGCGCTGCCTGTATACACTCAACCCATGATTCCAGCCGCCGGCTATATGTGGACGCCTGGCTACTGGGCGAATGGCGATGAAGGCTACTTCTGGGTGCCGGGCACCTGGGTCGAGCCGCCGGAAGCGGGCTTGCTCTGGACTCCCGGCTATTGGGGTTGGGGTGGCAACGCCTTCGCCTGGAATGAAGGCTACTGGGGCCAAACCGTCGGCTTCTATGGTGGCGTCAACTACGGCTTCGGCTACGGCGGGGTCGGCTATGGGGGCGGATATTGGAACAACGGAGGCTTCTACTACAACCGCTCAGTCAATAATATAAGCGGTGTCACCGGCATCACCAACGTCTACAGCAAGACCGTAATCAACGAAACTAGGGTGAACCACGTGAGCTACAACGGCGGCAGCGGTGGAATTACTGCGCGCCCAACCGCTGCGGAAGAAACTGCGACGCGCGCGCATCACACGCCGGCAACCGCGATGCAAACCCAACATGTACGTGCTGCCAGCACCAACCATGCATTTCTGGCATCTGTAAACCATGGCCGGCCGGCAGTCGCTGCGACCTCCAAACTAGGAGAGTTTAGCGGCAAGGGCGTGGTAGCGGCTAAGGCAGCGGGAGCACCCTACAAGGCTTCTGAAAGCAAAGCGGCTGAAAGTAAAGCGGCTGCAACTCGCACGACTGAAAATAAGGCGACAGCGAGTAAGGCGGCTGAGAACAAGGCCACTGAAAACAAGGCAGCTGAAACTAATGCGGCTGCAACTCGCACGACTGAAAATAAGGCGACAGCGAACAAGGCGGCTGAGAACAGGGCTACTGAGAACAAGGCAGCTGAAACTAAGGCGGCTGCAACTCGCACGGCTGAAAATAAGGCGACTGCGAATAAGGCGGCTGAGAACAAAACCACTGAAAACAGAGCAGCTGAAACTAAAGCAGCTGAAACTCGCACGACTGAGAATAAGGCATCTGCGAATAAAGCGGCCGAGAACAAGGCCACTGAGAACAAGGCAGCTGAAACGAAGGCAACCGAAACGCGCGCGACCGAGAGCAAAGCAGCGGCAACGCGTACGACTGAGAACAAGGCAGCGAAGCCTAAAGAGGCTCGTCCGAGCGCCGAGTCCAGCAAGCCGACCGCGGCTCGCGCGAAACCTGCGTCTCGTGCGGCCACTACGGCACACGCGCAACCGGCGCCTCGGCCATCGGCAGCACCCCGGCCTGAAGCCGCGCCGCGTGCGAAGCCTGCTTCCCGTCCGGTGACCACAGCTCATGCGCAGCCTGCTCCTCGTCCAGCAAAAGAAGAGGCCAAACCGGAAGAGAAACCTCGTAAGTAAAGAATTGACCGTGACAACTCTGGAAGGCCGCTTGGATCGGTAAAGAAGGTCCGATCCATACTTCGGTGCGGGTCCGCATTTTGGGCTCGCACCATTTCCTTTCTGGCAGCGGCGCAGCATCCCAGGTGCGATCTTCCGCAACGCCGCTAAAGAATTGATCCGTCCTTATCCAACATTTTTCTCGATGAGCAGTTTTGACCATTAAGAAAGTAGCGAAACACCTATAACCAAAGCTGATCCGTACAAGAAAGAACAAGGAGCACAAACATGATTGGCACTGTATTGATCGTGATCCTGGTTCTGGCGCTGATCGGGGCGCTGCCACGCTGGTCGCACAGCCGTGAATGGGGTTATGCCCCGACCGGCGGCTTGGGGCTGGTTCTTTTCATCGTTGTCATTCTCCTGGTTCTCGGTCGTATTTGAGCCATCAACTACCTGCGCCCCGCTGTAGCCAGGGCTAGGGTTCTGCACCGCACCACCGAAGCAAATGGGTAGTCCAGTTTCTCTCGCCATCTGATTCGAAGGAGACGCCATGTCATTCGGAATTTACGCCATTGGGTTCGCAATATTGATAGCTGGACTGGCTTACGGCGCTCACCTGATGCATATGCCGACGCATTGGATCGTTACGGGCGCGATCGTGCTCTTGGGCATCGGGATTCTGTCTGGGGTAAAGGCGACCCGCCAGAAAGATTCTTCGCAGTAGGGGCGCCCTTGAAGTCGAATTTGCACGCCTCACCTGGGAGAGCTGCCGTAAGTGTTGCGACGACGTTTGCAATAGGCGTCACAGCCGGAACACCCATCGGCCGGATGATGAAACGAAGGTAAGGTTGTCCCGCCGCCTCAATACGGTGAGACCCTGATTGAACAATTGTGACAGGGAGAACAATGATGATGACAACTAATGAGGAGAAGAAGTGCGCGCATTTGCCATGCCGATGCATGACGCAAAACGGCGACAAGTATTGCGGTCAAGCTTGCAAGGAAGCGGGATCGAAGGACGTCGAAATCGCTTGCCAGTGCGACCATGCAAGTTGCCCGCTTACCGTGTGAAAAACAGCCTCGCTTAAATGTGGAGGCTGGCTCTTAGATTGACCGTTTCTTAGATCGACCGAGGAGAATCTCCGCATGACGATGCGCCGCATTATGCTCTTGCTCCTGGCAGCGGCGATCGTCACCCTACCTGTGCTGGCAAAGGCCCAGTTACTGGCCGATCCAGAAGATTCCTCGACCGCAGTTGCGATCACGACCCCGGCACCATCCGATCTGACGTACACGCGTCCGACACAGGCAACAAAGCTCTACAACTACGTCTTCGACGCATTCGGACCGTATTCCGTCGCCGGCGCAGGGTTCGCGGCCGGTCTTAGCCAGGCGTACGACACCCCGCCGGAGTGGAAGCAAGGCGCTGTGGGTTACAGCAGGCGATTCGGGTCGGACTTTGGCATCGCAGCGATAACTACGACGACACGCTATGGGCTCGCGCAAGCCTTCCACGAAGACACCGTGTACTACCGGTGTGAATGCAAAGGTGTGCTTCCGCGGCTGCGCCATGCCGTGATCTCGACTTTGACGGCACGCCGCGGCCAGGACGGCCACAGCGTCTTCTCGTTCCCGGCGCTGGTCGCGCCGTATGCCGGCACTATGACTGCCGTCTACGCATGGTATCCCAGACGCTACGACGCCGAGGATGCGCTCCGCATGGGCAACTACACCTTACTGGGATATGTGGGCGGAAACATCGCCCTGGAATTTATTTATGGCGGACCCCACTCCTTGCTTCATCGCATGCACCTCCCGAATGGGCCGGCCACAGCGCCAACTTCGGGTGCAAACCCATGACCGACCGCGCACTCAACGCGCCCGCGAATGCGGCTTCACTTCTCCCGAGGCCCTCGATCCTGCCTGTGCCTTCTACTGTCGCAACCAAGGGCGCATTCAACCAGTTTCTGGAATGGTTCGGCGATCTCGGAATATTCTTCTGGCAAGTGGTACGGGCTGCGGTGACGCCGCCTTTCGAATTCCGCGAACTGTTTCGACAACTCGACGAGATCGGATCGAAGTCGCTGCCGCTAGTTGCCTTGGCGGGCGCCGCCACCGGCATTGTGCTCTCCATGGAAGCTCGTTACAGCCTTACTCGATTTGGCGCTAAATCACTGCTTCCTGCCGCCATCGTGTTCTCCATTATCCATGAGACTGGCCCAATCATCACCGGTTTGGTGGTGAGCGGCCGAGTGGGGGCCGGCATTGGTGCAGAGCTCGCGTCGATGAAAGTGACGGAGCAGATCGACGCCATCGAGTCATCTGCGGTAAATCCTTATCGGCTTCTGGCCGCGACCCGCATCCTAGCTTGCATCCTGATGCTGCCTTTGCTGACGCTCGCTGCCGACGCCTCCGGCCTGATCATGGGCTGGGTTGCGCAGGCATTGGCAGATCCACTCTCATTCCATCAGTTCATCAGTAGTGGCTTTAAGGGCGCTGGGTTCAGCGACTTCCTCCCCCCCACGTTCAAGACGATGGTGTTTGGCCTGATCATTGGGGTGATCGCGTGTTTTCAGGGAATGCGAACCCAGGGAGGCGCCGCAGGCGTGGGCCGTGCGGCCACGAGTTCGGTGGTGTTGTCGTCGCTGTTCGTGATCATGGCCGATGTTGTGCTGGTGAAAATCATTCTCATATTCTTCCCGTGATCATTGATTGGGAGCGATTTCGGCGCTTCGTCAAACAAGTATGGAAACAATCGATCAAGTCGCGATCAAGCAAGATACGGCCGAGAAGGACGGCAGCGCGCCGGTTGTGGCTGTCGAGGACTTGCATAAATCCTTCGGAAGCCAAAATGTTCTGAACGGAGTCAGCCTGGCCGTCGGCCGCGGCGAGACTTTGGCGGTGCTGGGACGCAGTGGCACCGGCAAGAGCGTATTGCTTAGGCTGATCATTGGCCTCGAAAGGCCCGACTCGGGGTCGGTTCGCATTCATGGTCAAGACATCGCCGGCTTGGCTCTCGACCACAAGGGCGAAGTCAGGAAGAAGATGGGTTTTCTGTTTCAGCACTCCGCACTTTACGATTCGCTGACCGTCGAACAGAACGTGGCTTTTCCGCTACTGCACCATAAGAAGGAGATGTCGAAGTCCGAGCTGGGTGATCGGGTTCGGGCGCTGCTAGCGGAAGTGGGGATGGAAGATGCTCTCGCAAAGATGCCTTCGGACATCTCGGGCGGGATGCAAAAACGAGTGGGGCTGGCGCGAGCTCTGGCTTTGGAGCCGGATATTCTGCTGCTCGACGAGCCCACCGCTGGTCTCGACCCCATCAGTTCCGCGGAGATCGATGATTTGATACTCAAGCTCCAGGAAGAACACAACATGGCGTCGATCGTGGTGACTCACGATCTGCACAGCGCGAAGACGATCGCTAGCCGTCTGGCCCTGCTCGATGGTGGAGATGTGGTGATCGAAGGCAGCTTTGAAGAGCTTCAGAAAAGCGAGATCGAGTTTGTTCGGGAATTTATAAAGCATTCGTAGGAGAACATCATGTCGAGAGCGGCGCGGTTAGGAGCTTTCATCGTTGCGACCCTGGCAATTCTGGTGGCTGGTATTTTCGTCATCGGCAGCAAGCAATATCTTTTCAGCTCCACTTACCAGTTGAAGGCGCAATTCGACAATGTCGAGGGCTTGGATGTAGGAGGCGACGTGCGGGTAGGCGGCGTTCACAGTGGCACGGTGCACAGCATCGTGTTGCCCCACAAGCCCGGCGAAAAGGTCACAGTGATCATGGATATGGGCAAGTCGACGCACGAGATTATCAAGCAGGACTCCGTGGCTTCCATTGAGACCGAGGGATTGTTGGGCAACCAGTTTCTCGCCATCTCGTTTGGATCCGCTGGGACACCGGGTGTGCGGGATGGAGATACCATCGGCAGCCTGCCGCCACTCGAAATGTCAGAACTGCTCAACAAGATGAGCGGCATTCTGGATAGCAGCCAGCAAGCCATCCACAATGCCACGCAGGCGACGGCGAATCTGGATTCGATCAGCGCCAAAATCGACGAAGGGAAGGGAACCGCTGGTGCCCTGGTGAACGACAAACAACTCTATTCCAACCTCGAACAGACCACTTCCACTATGAATGCCACGATGCTCCAGGCGAAGGCCGGGGTTACCGACTTCCAGGAAAATATGGAAGCGATGAAGCACAATTTCCTCTTGCGCGGATATTTCAAGAACCGCGGCTACGAAGATTCAGATGAACTCGCGAAGAACGAGATTGAACGATTGCCGCAAGGCGCACCGATCAAGGAGTTCACGTATTCGACGAAGCAGCTTTTCGATAAGCAGGACTCGGCCAAGCTTAAGAATGAGAAAAGTCTCAACACCGGCGGCGAGTTCCTGGCCAATAACCAGTTCGGTTTTGCCGTAGTGGTTGCATCCACCGGAATGGAAGGCGATACCCAGAAAGATTTGGTGCTGACCCAGGCCCGGGCGATGGTCGTACGCGAGTATCTGGTGGAAAACTTCGGATTCGACGATAGTCAACTCAAGACTCTGGGGCTGGGCAAGGAGTCGGACTCGAATTCGGATGCAGGATGGGGCAAAGTGCAGATTTTCATTTATCCACCCGGAAGCGAAATCCCTCCTGGCAAGGAAGCACACGTAGTGGTTTCGTCCAAATCTACCTCACAGTAACCTTACGCCGGGCCTACTGACGGTCTCTCAACATGTGGCAACCCCCGGAAGAAACCGGCGCAGAATCTCGCCCTGCCGAACCCCCGCTGCGCGCAGATCCTAGCCTCACTCCGCCTGACTTTCCTGAGGACAGCAAGCACTAAAGTGGACGGTCAATTCCTCCGATGGAAGAGGCAGGTGATTTGGATCGGTGTCTTCGCCCACAGAACTCCCCGTTACTCGCATCGAGGGAACAACCACAACAGCATCAATGGTTTGCGATTCAATGACCGATACGCCAATGCGGATTCTTCTGGTGGAAGATAATTCCCTGGATGTTCGTCTGCTGCGGGCGATGCTCGGAAACCAAGCACCGCGTAAGTTCAGCTTAATCGAAGTCGGATTTATGGGCGAGGCGGAGAAACACCTGGCGACAAATAAGGTGGATATTATCCTCCTCGACCTCGGCTTGCCGGATGCACGGGGACTCGAAGCGGTGCGGCGGGCCCACGCTGCCGCGCCCCGGATCCCGCTGGTTGTGCTGACCGGGTGCGACGACGAATTGATGGCTGATCAGGCTTTGCGGGAGGGGGCCCAGGATTTTCTGGTCAAAGGCCAAATCGAGACCCCGGCGCTGCTCCGAGCCATTCGCTATGCTACGCAGCGGGTGAAAGCGGAGGTTGGAATGCAGGAAGCCCGGGAGGAGGCGGAGGGCGCCAACCGGGACAAAGGTGAACTTCTCGCCGCCTTGCGGGGTGCGCAGGCAGAAACCAATCTCTTCCTGCGCTCCATCCCTTCGATTCTGATCGGATTGGATTCTCAGGGCCGCATCACTCGTTGGAACCTGACCGCGACCAATACTTTCGGCATTGATGAAATCAGTGCAGACGGGCGCACCATCGAGGACTGCGGAATCAAGTGGCTGCATCCCGAGGTGAAAGCAGAAATCACGCGCTGGCTAGCCACGGAGTCTATCTATCGTGCTGACAATCTGCCCTACGAGCGTGAGGGCAAAAGACGGCTCCTGGGGCTCCAGGTTATGCGCATCCCAGCGGAGAACGGCGTGCCCATAGGGTTCATCGTCACCGGAGCTGACATTACCGAACGCCTGGGCCTGGAATTACAACTTCGGCAGGCACAAAAACTTGAGGGCATTGGTCAATTGGCGGCAGGCATCGCCCATGAAATTAATACTCCCACGCAATTCGTTGGGGACAACATCAGGTTCCTGAAGGATTCTTGGGGTCCGGTCGCGGAATTTCTTGTGTTCTGTGGAACGGTGCAATCGGAATGGACCACCGGCCCGGTTTCACCCGAACAGCTGCAACGCTTTTGCGAACTCCAGCAGAAGTGTGATCTGGAATACCTGTCGGAACATATTCCGAAAGCCATTGACTTGTGCCTGGAGGGAGTGAAGCGCATCGCCAAAATCGTGAAGGGATTTAAAGAATTCTCCCATCCTGGCTCGGAAGAAAAGCGTGCAATCAACCTTAACGAGGCAATCGAAACCACCATCTCCGTTGCCCGGCATGAATGGAAGTATTGCGCTGATCTGGTCACTGCGCTCGACGCCGAGATGCCCCTTGTCCCGTGCCTGGTTGGAGAATTCAACCAAGTGATGCTGAACCTGATCGTCAACTCCGCCCACGCCATCACGAACACCATCGAGAAGAATGGCACCGGGAAAGGCACCATCACGATCAGCACCCAGCGGGAGGGTGATTGGGCCAGGATCGCAGTGGCCGACACCGGCGCCGGCATACCGGTGGAAATACGCTCCCGGGTGTTCGAGCCTTTTTTCACGACAAAAGAGGTGGGCAAGGGAACAGGGCAGGGATTGGCGCTGGCCCACGCCGCGATTGTCAGCCGCCATCAGGGCCAGCTCTGGTTTGAAAGTGAACCGGGGCAGGGAACAACCTTTTTCATCCGGCTCCCCCTGGGAATGGAAACTCCGACGCCATGAATAAGCGAATTCTCTTTGTCGACGATGAGCCCATGATTCTGCAAGGCATCCAGCACAGCCTGCGCGGCATGCGCTCAGAGTGGGAAGTTCAACTTGCCGGCAGTGGCGCCGAAGCCCTGGAGACGATGGCGCAAGCTCCCTTCGACGTGGTGATCAGCGACATGCGTATGCCTGGGATGGACGGCGCCGAATTGTTGGATTTGGTGAAGGCCAGGTTTCCCCGCACCGTGCGCATCATTCTTTCCGGGCAGTCGGACCGCGAGACCATTTTGCGTTCGGTGGGCCCCAGCCACCAGTATCTGTCGAAGCCCTGCGATCTCGACGAACTCAAGCAAAGGCTGGTGCGCGCTTTTGCCTTGCGCGACATGCTGAATGATACGCACTTGAAAGAGGTCATCGGCCGGCTGAAAACCGTGCCCAGCCTTCCCGCACTCTACGTTGCGGTCACCGAGGCCCTGCGCTCCCCCGAAACCCCAATCGCAAAAATAGGCGACCTCATCGCCCGCGACATGGGCATGTGCGCCAAAGTGCTGCAGTTGGCCAACTCGGCGTTCTTTGGGCTGTCTTGCCACGTTTCGAACCCGCAGCAGGCGGTGAGCCTGATCGGCATCGAAAATCTGAAGGCGCTGGTTCTCAGCGTGCAAGTCTTTTCCGATCTCGGAGGCCATTCCTCCCAGAACTTAGCCTTCTTGTGGGACCACAGCATGACCACCGCCAATTTCGCCAGGGCCATCGCGGGCGTAGAACGGTCGTCTGGCACAGTGATGGATGACGCTTTCACTGCCGGCTTGCTGCACGATGTGGGACGGCTGGTTCTGGCCTGCGCATTTGGTGCCGAATATCAGCAGGTTCTGAAACGGACCGAGGAACCCGGAGTTCTGCTGGCCCAGTGTGAAGGGGATGCCTTCGGTTGCACGCACAACGGAGTGGGCGCATATCTGCTCGGGTTATGGGGGCTGACCGACTCCATCGTCGAAGCGGTTGCCTGGCATCACCAGCCGGCGCAGGCCCAGCCTGCCTCATTTTCCGCGCTGATCGCCGTGCATGCCGCCGATTACTACGATAACCAGTTGCAGGTTCATCCGCTTTCCGATGAAACGTCGGTGCTGGATGAACTTCTTTTAACTCAACTCGGACTCCAGCAACAACTGGCGCCGTGGGAAAAAGCTTGTCGGGAAATGGCCTCTCGGAGTGAACTCAATGCCTGAAAAAATTCTTATGGTGGACGATGAAGACGCCGTGCTGGTCGGGTATCAGCGCATGTTTCGCAACGAATTTCAAATCGAGACGGCGCCCGGCGGAGCTGCGGCCCTGGCCGCGCTCGAAGCCACCGGGCCTTATGCCGTGGTGGTCTCCGACATGCGAATGCCGGAAATGGATGGGGCCAAGTTTCTGACAAAAGTGAAAGTGTTTGCGCCCGACACCATTCGCATCATGCTGACCGGCGATGCCGATGTCCGTAGCGCGGTGACCGCCGTCAATGAAGGAAGCATCTTCCGCTTTCTGACCAAAGCCCTGCAACAAAGACACGCTAGCCAAGGCCTTGACTGCGGGATTGATGCAGTACCGGCTGCTGACCGCGGAGAAAGACCTGTTGGAAAACACGCTGCAAGGCAGCATCCAGGTGCTCACCGAGGTACTCAGCCTGGTCAACCCGGCAGCCTTCGGCCGGGCCCTGCGGGTGCGCCGCTATATCCATCAGGTGGCTACGCGAATGGCTCTGGCCAGTCCTTGGAGATTTGAGGTAGCGGCAATGATGTCGCAATTGGGATGCGTCACTCTTCACCCCGAAACCATCGAAGCCGTCTACGCCGGCCGGGCGCTTCCGCCGGACGAACAAAAGCGATTTGACGCTCATCCCGGCGTGGCTCGTGACCTGCTGTCGAAGATACCCCGAATGGAGCCGATTGCGTGGATGATCGCCCATCAAAATGACTCGGCGCCGATCGGAGGCGATATCGCCAAGGTGGCCACGGCCGACATGCGCCTCGGAGCCAACATGCTGCGGGCAACCCTGGCTTTTGATGAACTCGTAACCAAGGGTCTCACCCAGAGCGACGCGGCAAGCCGTCTGTCGCGGCAGCACGCCGATTTCGATCCGCGAATCTTTCAGGCTCTGGTGGAACTCGATGCCGGCAAAAGCAAGATGGAAGTGCGCTCCTGCGATATTGACGAGTTGATCTCCTATGACATGGTTCTCGAGGAAGAGATGCGCACCAAGACTGGCATGCTGCTGGTGGCCAAAGGGCAGGACATCACGCCGACCCTCATCCTCAAACTGAAGAATTTTCTCGAGAAAGGGGCCATCGGCCGCAAAGTCTTAATTTCCGCTAAGAACCGGGCCAAGGCCGCGACGGCATGAAACGCTCCGGAAAAAATTGGGACCCGCGAGACCGGAACCCCCGCGAAAGAGAGACGCACTCGCTGGCTCAAGTCTCGCAACGGCTTCAAATTGGGCCGGGTCCCGAAGTGGAACTGTCCCGGCGAGTTTCAGAATTTATTATCTCGGATCGCCAGTATTGTCGGAGCATACTGACGCTATCGCCAGTAGGCAACTGTCCCCGTATCTCACCGCCAGGCACCAGCGCCCCTACTCGAAGTAGAGACCTTGAAGCACTGCGCATAGCCACAAGTCAGGTGATATGAAGACTGCACCCCGATTGAATCGGAAGGTACAACTCGAGTCCTACCGCGGGCTGCTGGAAGCGGCTCCGGACGCCATGGTGGTAGTCAACGTGGGCGGGGAGATCGTTCTGCTGAACGTTCAGGCAGAAAGGCAGTTTGGCTACAGACGAGACGAACTGGTAGGCCGGAAAGTAAAGAACATCATTCCCCAGGGCTTCGCGGAACGCATCATTACCGACGGTACCCGATCCGCGGCCGAGGCGCTGGCGCAGCAGATCGGCAGCGGCATTGAGCTTATCGGGCGGCGCAAGGATGGCAGCGAGTTTCCCATCGAGATCATGCTGAGCCCCCTCGAAAGCCAGGAAGGAATTCTGGTGACTGCGGCGATCCGCGACATCAGCGTGCGCAAGGCCGCGGAGACGCATCTGGCGCAGATGGAAGGCCGGTATCGCGGGCTGCTGGAAGCTGCCCCCGATGCCATGGTGGTGGTAAACGTGGCCGGAGAGATCGTTCTGCTGAACGTCCGGGCAGAAAAAGAGTTTGGCTACCGCCGTGACGAACTGGTGGGACAGCCGGTGAAGAACATCATTCCCGTAGGGTTCGCAGAACGGATCATCGCTGACGGGACTCGCAGCGCGGCAGAGGCTCTGGCGCAACAGATCGGCACCGGAATTGAACTCATCGGGCGGCGCAAAGACGGCAGCGAGTTTCCCATCGAGATCATGCTGAGCCCGCTCGAAAGTCCCGAAGGAATCCTGGTGACCGCGGCCATCCGGGACATCAGCGTGCGCAAGAACGCGGAACCCCATCTCGCGCAGATGGAAGGCCGCTACCGCGGGCTGCTCGAAGCCGCTCCCGATGCCATGGTGGTGGTGAACGTAGCCGGGGAGATCGTGCTGTTGAATGTTCAGGCGGAAAAAAAGTTCGGCTACCGCCGCGACGAGCTGGTGGGGCAGCAGGTGAAGAACATCATCCCCGAAGGATTCGCCGAACGCATCATCGCCGACGGCACCCGCTCTGCGGCAGACGCGCTCGCGCAGCAGATCGGCACCGGAATCGAACTCATCGGGCGCTGCAAAGATGGCACTGAGTTTCCCATCGAGATCATGCTCAGCCCGCTCGAAAGTCCCGAAGGTATTCTGGTAACCGCGGCCATCCGTGACATCAGCATGCGTAAGGCCGCAGAGATGTATCTGTCGCAGATGGAAGGCAGATACCGGGGGCTGCTGGAAGCCGCTCCGGACGCCATGGTCGTGGTAAACGTAGGCGGAAAGATCGTCTTGTTGAACGTTCGGGCGGAAAAAGAGTTCGGTTACCGCCGCGACGAGCTGGTTGGCCAGCCGGTGAAGAACATTATCCCCGATGGTTTCGCGGAACGCCTGCTGGCCGACGGTCTTCGATCCGCCGCAGACGCGTTGGCGCAGCAGATCGGCACCGGGATTGAGTTGACCGGGCGGCGAAAAGATGGAGGCCTGTTTCCCATCGAGATTATGCTGAGCCCGCTCGCTAGCCCGGATGGAGTTCTGGTAACCGCGGCCATCCGCGACATCACTGCGCGAAAACAGGCCGAAGCTGACCTTCTTCGCAAGATCGACGAACTGAACCGCTCCAATGAGGAGTTGGGTCAGTTTGCTTACATTGCCTCCCACGATTTGCAGGAGCCGCTGCGCATGGTGGCCAGTTACACGCAGCTTCTGTCGCGGCGGTACAAGGGCAAGCTCGACGCCGAGGCCGACGAGTTTATCGCTTTCGCGGTGGACGGGGCCAACCGCATGCAGCGCCTGATCCAGGATCTGCTGGCCTTTTCGCGGGTCGGCACCAAAGGCAAAGACCTGCACAATACTTCCAGTGAAGAAGCCCTGGGGCAGGCGCTGCGCAATCTGCGAAGCGCCATCCAGGAAAGCGGCGCGCTGGTCACCCACGACCCCATGCCTGCCGTCCTGGCGGACGAAACTCAACTGACTCAGTTATTTCAGAACCTGGTGGGCAACGCCATCAAGTACCAGAACCCCGGCGTCCCCCGCATTCACATCGCTGCCGCCAGGAATGGCGAGAGAAAATGGATTTTCTCGGTGAAGGACAACGGACTGGGAATTGACTCGCAATACTTCGAAAAAATCTTTGGCATGTTCCAGCGGCTGCACAAACGGGAGGAGTTCGCCGGCACCGGCATAGGATTGGCCATCTGCAAAAAAATTATCGAGCGCCACGGCAGCAGCATCTCGGTCGAATCGACACTCGGGCAGGGTTCCACATTTCGCTTTGCCCTGGAAGGAAGTGAGAACACATCATGTATACCCACGAATATAGCGGTAGAGGAGACAGTATGCCCCTAGAAGTGCTTTTGGTCGAGGACAGTCCAGGAGACGTCCGGCTGACCCAGGAAGCGTTTCACGCGGCGAATATTGCCGTCCACTTGAACGTGACTACTGACGGCGTCGAGGCCATGGCGTTCCTCAGGCATGAAGGGGTTTTCGCCGACGCACCTCGCCCGGATCTTACCTTGCTGGACCTGAATATGCCTCGAATGGATGGCCGCCAGACTCTGGCTCTCATCAAGAACGATGCCAGCCTGAAAACAATTCCTGTCGTGATTCTGACCACTTCCGACGCGGAAGGGGATATCGCGAAAAGCTATGAATTGCACGCCAACTGCTACTTGCGTAAGCCCGTGCAGTTGAATGCTCTCGAGAGCCTGGTGAGGAGCATCAATGATTTCTGGCTGACCAAGGCCACGTTGCCGCAAATACAGTAGGCTGAAAAGAAAGTGGGAGGAAATCATGTATGCCCACGATTACACGGACGGAGGAGACGATATGCCGCTAGAAGTTCTTTTGGTGGAAGACAGTCCAGGAGATGTCCGGCTGACCCAGGAAGCCTTTCGCGCCGCGAATCCATCTGTCCGGCTGCATGTGGCTAGCGATGGCGTCGAGGCTCTGGCGTTTCTCAGGCGCGAGGGGGCTTACAAGGATGCTCCTCGCCCGGATCTTACCTTGCTGGATCTGAACATGCCTCGAATGGATGGCCGCGAGGTTTTGGCTCAAATCAAGAAGGACGAAAAGCTGAAAACGATTCCTATCGCGATCCTGACCACTTCCGAGTCGGAAGCCGACATCGCGAGGAGTTATCAACTGCACGCCAACTGCTACCTCTGCAAACCCGTGCAGTTGAATGCGTTCGAGAACCTGGTGAAGAGCATCAATGACTTCTGGCTGACCAAAGCCAGGTTGCCACAAGCGCAATAAGCACGAGCCGAAAACCGTTCAGGAACTTCTCCCGGTTAGAGGTTCGCGCCCGGAATCGATCTTCCGAGATGTCGGGTCGCAGATTCGAATCCTGCCGTGCTCACCAGATAACCTCTTCCCTTCGCCGCACTCCCTTGGCTCTCCACTCGCGCCCGGCCAGGTAGCGTCAATTCGAATGGGACCAGCGGCCGAGAGGTGTTGACGACAAGTGTAGCTTCCGGGTTCGGGTTGGGGTAGAATAACGATTTTTTAGGGGGTTTCCCGCTGAAGATCGGCTATGCTGTTACCGCATCTCTGGAAGCCGCCGACTCAAGCGTCGGAGCAATCGGTGGTTCGTGGCGAAGTAGTCGGCCGGTCGCGGTCAGCCCCTTGTGGGTCAACCTGATCGCTGCCTTAAGGGTTGTGATACTGGGAGGCTCGTAATGCTGCGCAAAGTGCAATCATTTTGTCTGCTCTTTCTCTTCTTCGTCCTGCCCGCGGTGTGCCAGACCGCGCCCGCGTCCGCGTCTCAGGCAGCCACCGAGGCGCGAGTAGATTCCATGCTCAAGCAACTGAGTCTGGAAGAAAAGATCGATCTCCTCGGCGGCGTCGACAGTTTCTACATCCGCGCCATTCCACGCATCGGTCTGCCCCGCCTGAAAATGGCCGACGGCCCGCTTGGAGTCCGCAACTACGGCCCGTCTACCGTCTTCGGCGGCATCGGCCTCGCCGCAACATGGGATCCCGCGCTGGCGCAACGAGTCGGGACCGTTATTGGAGAAGACGCCCGCGCTCGCGGCGTGCATTTCATGCTCGGCCCGGGCGTCAATATTTATCGCGCCCCTCAGGGCGGCAGAAACTTCGAGTACTTCGGAGAAGATCCCTTCCTCTCTTCGCGAACCGCTGTCGCCTATATCGAGGGCGTGCAGAGTCAAGGAGTCAGCTCCACCATAAAGCACTTCATGGGCAACAATTCGGAATTCGACCGCCACAACACGGATTCCATCATCGACGAACGCACCATGCGCGAAATCTATTTGCCGGTGTTTGAAGCCGCAGTAAAGGAAGCCCACGTCGGTGCGATCATGGATTCCTACAACCTCACCAATGGCGAGCACATGACCCAGAACGGCTACCTCAATACCGATGTCGTCAAGAAAGACTGGGGCTTCACAGGAATCATGATGTCCGACTGGACTTCCGTCTACGACGGCGTGGCCGCTGCGAATGGCGGCCTTGATCTCGAGATGCCATCGGGAGAGTTCATGAACCGCGCGAACTTATTGCCGGCAGTGAAGTCCGGCAAGGTGAGCGAGGCAACCATCGACGACAAAGTCCGCCGCATCCTGCGCACCGCAATTAACTTTGGATGGCTCGACCGCGACCAGACTGACTTATCAATTCCCAAACTCAATCCTGAAGGCCGGCAAGTAACTCTCGAGGCCGCTCGCGCCGGCATGGTTCTCCTCAAGAATGACGGCAATCTTCTTCCTCTGGAGAAGGGAAGACTTCACTCTATTGCAGTCATCGGTCCCGACGCCTATCCCGCACAGGTCGGCGGTGGAGGAAGCGCCGAAGCGAAGCCCTTTACCTCAGTAAGCTACCTTGAAGGCATAGCGAATTACCTGGGCAGTGGCTCGAAAGTCTACTACGAGCGCGGCCTTCCCACCTTCGACGAAATCGCCGATCGCACCGAATTCACCACCGAAGCAAGCGGCGGTCGACGAGGTCTAAAGACCGAGTTTTTCACTAACGCTACCCTAAGCGGCACTCCAGCCATCGTGCGTACCGACGAACACGTCAACTATCAACCAGCCCGCGGAGGCGACGGCGCCGCCGGCAATATATCGATTCGCTGGTCAGGCTACTTCACGCCCACAACTCCCGGGGATTACTTGGTCTTCGTTCAAGGGCCCGGAGAGAACGGAGGCTACCGGCTCTACGTCGACAAGAAGCTGGTATTCGACAACTGGAAGCAGTGGTACGCCTTCGTCAGCGAGGTTTCGATGAAGCTTACGCCGGGCCCACACCTGGTTGAATTGGACTACTACGCCCACGGCGGTTGGGGTAAAACTCACACGACTCTCGGCATCGTGCGTCCCGAGACTCTAGTCACGGCTGAGACGAAACTGGTAGCCGCCCGCGCGGATGCGGTAGTGCTGGCCGTCGGCTTTGATCCCTCGACCGAGGGCGAAAGCGCCGATCGCACCTTCCGCCTGCCTCCGGGACAGGATGAACTCATCAACCAGATCGCAGCCTCAAACAAGAACACAATCGTGGTCGTGACTTCCGGCGGCGGTGTAGACATGACTCGCTGGGTCGACCGCGTCCCCGCACTCTTCGAGGCCTGGTACCCGGGCGAGGAAGGTGGAACCGCTCTGGCGCAACTGCTGTTTGGCGAGTTCGACCCCTCCGGAAGACTGCCCATCTCGATCGAGCGCCGTTGGGAAGATAATGCCGTCCACGACAGCTACTATCCCAAGGATGGCGACAAGAAGGTCGAATATACCGAGGGTCTTTTCGTAGGCTACCGCCACTTCGACAAGTCTGGAATCGAGCCGCTATTTCCCTTCGGCTACGGCCTTTCCTACACCACCTTCGCCTACAAGAACCTGACGGTTTCCCCGGCTGCGGCCTCCGACGCTGCTACTGTGGCCTTCGACGTCACCAACACAGGCACCCGCGGTGGCGCAGACGTGGCGCAGGTCTACGTTGGCGATCGCCATGCCAGCGTTCCCCGCCCGGTGAAAGAGTTGAAGGGTTTCACCAGGGTGGAACTGAATCCCGGCGAAACCAGGCACGTCGAGGTCACGCTCGACCGGCGAGCCTTTTCTTATTACGACGTCAAGAATCACAAATGGACGGTCGCTTCCGGTGACTTCGACATCTACGTCGCGCGCTCCGCAGCAGAGATCGAACTCACGGGCAAATTGAGCCTGCAATAGAAAACCACGAAGGCGTCGACGCCTCAGTCCTCTGTCCCGAATTTCTTCAGATCTTCGGGTCCATCGGCCAGTGCTACAGCCTCTTTGCCCTGGGCCATCTCGCGGACCTTTTCCACCGCGTCAGGATTGGCCAGGGTCGAAATATCTCCCGTACTCATGTTGTTCGAGACTGCTGCGAGAACCCGGCGCATGAGCTTGCCGGATCGTGTTTTCGGCATATCCGGAACGATGAGGATCCTTCGCGGCCGGGCAATTTTGCCGATCATGGTTTCAATCGCTTTATTAACCTTCTCCACGACTGCAGGGCTGGCCACGACGCCCGGTTGCAGGACGATGTAGACTTCCGGCACGCGCCCTTTGATCTCGTCCACCACCGGCACCACTGCCGCTTCCGCCACCTCCGGAACCGTCAGGCACGCAGATTCGATTTCCTTGGTGCCTAGCCGATGGCCGGCCACGTTGATGACATCATCAACCCTGCCGAGAATGCGGAAATAGCCGTCCGCCGCAAGCACGGCTCCGTCAGCGGCAAAATATGGCCAGTCATGCCAATCCTTGCTCTCAGGATTCTTGCAGTATTTCCGGTAGTACTGGTTGACGAAGCGCTCGCGATCGCCCCAAATGGTTTGCATGATCCCCGGCCAGGGATTCCGGATGCAAATGTTCCCAGCCTTCCCTGACCCCGCCGCGAGTGGCTCGTTGTTTTCGTCATAAATCGTCGCGTAGATTCCAGGCATCGCCGGCCCCGCGCTGCCCGGCTTCATGGGATCGAGCGCTGGCTTCGTGCTGCATAGGAATCCTCCGGTTTCAGTTTGCCACCACGTATCGACGATCACGGCTTCACCCTTGCCAACCACGTCGTGATACCAGCGCCAAACCTCCGGCTCGATGGGCTCTCCGACAGTGGTCATGTGCTTGAAATGGTAGTTGTACTTGATGGGTTCATCGTGACCGGACTTGCGCAACATGCGAATCGCCGTCGGCGAAGTGTGAAAAATGTTGACGTCGAGGCGCTCGGCGATTCTCCAAACCCTTCCCGCATCGGGGAAGTTAGGCACACCTTCATACAGCACGCTGGTAGCGGCCAGCGCCAAAGGACCGTAAACAATATAAGAGTGGCCCGTGATCCAGCCAATGTCCGCCATGCACCAGTACACATCCTCGGGATGAATGTCCTGGATGTATTTGGATGTGCCGGTCACGTAGGAGAGATAGCCGCCCGTGCGGTGCTGGCAGCCCTTAGGCTTTCCGGTGCTGCCGCTGGTGTACATCAGAAACAAGGGCGCTTCGGCATTCATCGGGATGGGGGCCACCAACTGGCCAGCGTAGTTCGGGAGCACTTCATCCACGAAGACATCGCGGCCTTTGACAAACGGCGAAGCCGACGCATTTTTGCCCGGGTGCCGTCGCCACACCAGCACCTTGTCCACAACCTGGCCCTCTTTTTTCGCAACCTCGAGCGCGATATCAGCGCCCGCTTTGTGATCGATCATCTTGCCGTTGCGATAGTAACCGTCCATGGTGATCAGGACGCGGCTGCCCGAATCAGCCGCGCGCATGCCGCAAGCCTCACCGCTGAAGCCTCCAAACACAACCGAATGGATGACCCCCAGGCGGGCACACGCCAGCATCGTGATCGGCAACTCGGGGACCATCGGCATATGAATGGTGACGCGATCTCCGCTCTTCAGGCCGCAGAAATCTCGCAGCAGTGCCGCGAATTCATTTACTCTCACGTAAAGTTCGCGATAGGTGACAGATACGGTCGCTTCTGATTCCGGCTCCGGCACAAAGATCAGTGCCGCTTTGTTCTTGTATTTGGCCAGATGCCGGTCTACGCAGTTGTACGAGGCGTTGATCTTGCCGCCCACAAACCATTTCCAGAACGGCGGATCGCTGGTGTCGAGCGTAGTGTGCCAGTACTTGTCCCAGCTCAGCAGGTCGGCGTACTCTCGGAAACATTCAGGGAAATTCTTCTCGCTGAAGCGTTCGGTGACACTCGGGTCGGTCAGATTCGCCTGGCCGACAAATTTCGCGGAGGGATAGTAATATTCTTCCTCCCGCCAATGCACGGCGATCTGAGCTTCGCTGGTCTCGACCGCCGGCTTGCTTCTCTCTCGAACTTCAACCATGGCCATCACCTTCTCTGAATCGTGAACTTTGGGCGGCGGCTCATTTGCCGTTCCACGCGGGGGTACCCCGCCAATTATCGCGCAATTCACCCCCTTCGTGGCACGGGGTCACTGCACCGGTATAAGAAGCGGCGGATCTCCTCAGTCCGCCGCCGATGCTTTTCCTCCGGTCTCGTCCCAAATGCGCACCCCATGTGTCTCTTTCAGCAGCAGACTCCCCACGACGAACGTAATACCGGCAACAATCATCGGGTAGTAAAGCCCAGCATAGATGTTGCCGGTTTCCGCGACCAATGAG
>JBAUYE010000157.1:0-2271 GCA_049584615.1 Candidatus Sulfotelmatobacter sp. | reverse complement strand
CTTAGTACCCTCCCCAAAGCCCAGATTAGGGCCACCTTCCATGACCGGTCCATCCTCGTCGGAAATCACCCATCTCCTGCATGCCTGGCGGAGAGGGGATCAGCTCGCCCTGGAACGACTTACGCCGGTGGTCTACGAGGAATTGCACCGCATTGCGAAGCATTACATGGCCCAGGAAAGAAATGGGCACATGCTGCAGACCACGGCTCTGGTCAACGAGGTCTATTTGCGGCTGGTCAAGGTCAAGGAAGTAGAGTGGCAAGACCGGGCGCACTTTTTTGCCGTTTCCGCGCAAATGATGCGGCGCATCCTCACGGACTTTGCCCGCGCCCACGGGTACGAGAAGCGCGGAGGAGGCGCCCGCCACGTCTCCCTGGATGAGGCCTTCACTGTGTCTGCAGAATCGACGGTCGACCTGGTGGCTTTGGAGCAGGCCCTGACACGGCTGGGGGAGACGGATGCGAGAAAGAGCAAAGTCGTGGAACTGCGCTTCTTCGGCGGTATGACGGTGGAGGAAACCGCAGAGGTTTTGGAGATCTCCTCCGAAACCGTAATGCGGGACTGGAGTATGGCTCGCGCATGGTTGCAGCGAGAGCTCGACAGGGGCGTGAGCCATGGAGCCTGACCGCTGGCAAAACGTCGAGCGCATCTATCTCGCCGCGTTGGAAAGCGAGGAGAGCGAGCGGGACTCCTTCGTGGAGCGGGCTTGCGCCTCCGACCTGAATTTGCGCGCCGAAGTCGAGTCGCTGTTGAAATACGCCGAGCGCCCGGCGAAGTTTTTCGAAACGCCGGCCCTGGAAGTCGTGGCCCAGGCGCTGGCCGAGGATCTCCGATCCCAGGACGCCCTGCACACCTCCAGGGTGATCGGCTCGAAGATTGCGCAATACCGGATCGTCGGGAAATTGGGCGCCGGCGGCATGGGAGACGTCTACCGCGCGGTTCGTGCCGACGACCAGTACGAAAAACAAGTCGCCATCAAACTGGTGCGGCAAGGTCTGGACTCGGATTCTGTCTACGCCCGCTTCCGGCAGGAGCGCCAGATTCTCGCCGGCTTTGAACACGAGAATATTGCGCGCCTGATCGATGGCGGCACCACGGACGAAGGTCATCCGTACTTTGTCATGGAACTGGTCGAAGGCAAGCCCATCGACGAATACTGCGATGAGCTCAAACTGGGAGTGGCCGCTCGCCTCGATCTTTTCCAAAAGGTTTGTTCGGCGGTGCAGTACGCCCACCAGCGACTGGTAGTGCACCGTGACATTAAACCCAGCAATATTCTGGTCACGGCCGAAGGCGTTCCCAAGTTGCTCGATTTCGGCATTGCGACCATTCTGACCCCGGATATTGATTCGTCAGAAGCAGCCCCCACCATGACTGCGCTGCGCGTGATGACGCCGCAATTCGCCAGCCCTGAACAGTTTCGCGGCGGAGCAATCACTACGGCAACCGACGTTTACTCGCTGGGAGTGGTTCTCTACAAGCTGTTGACCGGGCACTTGCCTTACCGTATAGACGGCAATTCCACGTACGACCTGACGCACGCCGTTTGCGAGAGCGAACCGGAGAAGCCCAGCACCGCCGTCGGGGGCTCAGCGCTGATCGTGGATCGTGACCACGAGGCGATCAAGGTTACGCCCGAATGGCTGAGCAGTTGCCGGAACACCAGTCCCGAGAAGTTGCGGCGGGCGCTGTCCGGCGATCTGGATCAGATTCTGCTGAAGGCGTTACGAAAAGAACCGCAACGGCGCTACGCCTCGGCACAGGATTTCGCCAAAGACTTACAGTCTTACTCTTTCGGGTTGCCGGTGTCGGCCCGTCGCGACACGTTCAGCTACCGCAGTGGCAAGTTCATCAAGCGCAACAAAATCGCGCTGGCAGTGACGGCGGTTTTCGCCTTAGTTGTCCTGGCCGGTGCGGTGGCGATTGTGCGCGAGGCGCGTATCGCGCGGACCCAGCAAGCACGTGCGGAAGGGCGTTTCAACGATGTGCGCAAGTTGGCCAACTCGTTGCTTTTTGATATTCACGACAAGATCCAGAACTTGCCGGGATCCACTGACGCGCGAAAGACCCTGGTCGAGGATGCGCTGCAATATCTCGACGGCCTCGCCAAAGAGGCCGGCGATGTTCCGGACCTGCAGCGAGAGTTGGCCGCCGCGTACGAGCGGGTCGGGGACGTGCAAGGGAACCCTTATTTCGCAAATCTTGGCGACACCGCCGGAGCCGTTGCCAGCTATCGCAAGGCTTTATCCATCCGGCTCGCCCTGGCCAATG
>JBAUYE010000156.1:0-3197 GCA_049584615.1 Candidatus Sulfotelmatobacter sp. | reverse complement strand
GTCGGGGCCCTGATGTTGGCGATGGTGAGTCCGGCATGGGGGCAGCTCGTCAGCTCGCACGAGTCGACCGCGGTCGTTCCGCCGAGCGCCAATGCCGAGGCTGCTCAGCCCTCTGCCAAGCCGGTAGTGCGGGTGAACGGAACGGTGTTGACCGACCGAGACCTGGTGCGTGAGGAATACACGATTTTCCCCTACGCCAGCCAGCACAATGGCGTTCCAGCTGGCATGGAGCCTAATATCCGCGCCGGCGCGCTGAAGATGATCGAGTTCGAAGAGTTGGTACATCAGGAAGCCGTGCGCCGCGGCATGACGATCGCACCCGAGCGCATGCACAAGGCGGAACTTGAGTTCCGCAAGCAGTTTCCCAGCCGGCAGCAATATGACGAAGTGCTGAAGAGCGAGTTCAAGGGATCTACGGCCGTTTTGCGCAGCAAGATCAAGCGATCGCTGCTGATTGAGGACCTGCTGAAACTCGACGTGGAAGACAAGTCCGCGGTTTCCATCGCGCAGGCCCGCACTTACTACGACAAGAACCCGCTGCGCTTCCAATACCCGGAGGCGTTTGTATTTCAGAGCATCTCATTCCTGCCTCCGGCCAGCGCCAGCCCGTCGCAACTGAAAGAAGCGCACAAGCGCGCCGACGATGCCCTGCGGCAGGTCAAGGCGACGAAAAGTTATGACGAATTCGGGCTGCTCGCGGAGAAAATTTCGGAGGACGATTTCCGGGTGATGATGGGCGACCACCATCAGGCAGACCGTTCGAAACTGCCCCCGAAGGTCGCGGACGCACTGGCGGCGATGCAGCCGGGGCAGGTCAGCGACATCATCGAGTTCGATACCAATCAATTCACGATCCTGCGCCTGAAAGAGCATGTCAGTGCAGGCGAACGGAGCTTTGAACAAGTAAAGCCATCGCTTCGCGACTGGCTGAAGAAACAGAAGTCTGAGCAACTGCGCAAGGATCTGGATGCCAAGCTGAGAAAGAATGCAAAGGTAGAAGAGCTGTAGTCATGACGGGCGCAATCAAACGCGCGATTTTGGCAATCAGCGCTATCGTGTTGGCCCTGGCGGTTCCGGCGACGGCTCAACTAGAGGTTGGAGAAAACACCAGCCTCAGACTGAACGGCAATCTTCAGGTCGGATATAGCGGGGATTATTCCAATGTCACCCCTTCGGATCACAGCCTGACTCCGGGAGGCAATGCCGATCTCAGCGGATATTATTACAACCCCAACTTCCTCTCCTTCGACGCACAAACCTACTACAACCAGTCGCGACTAAACTCGACGGAGCAGTCGGTGTTTCAGACCACCGGGTTCGCGGGGAGTGCCAGCCTCTTCAGCGGCAGCCATTATGCGGGATCGATTGGCTACAGCAAGACGCTCGACAGCGAAGGCGGTTACACGCTGCCGGGAGCGGGAAGCCTGACCACCAAGGGGAACACGCAGAACGTGTTCCTCACCTGGGGCCTCCATTTCCCGGGCCTTCCCCAGGTACAGTTCCACTTTAATGATGGGGACAGCGAGAATTCCCTCTTAGGAAGCGACGAAAATAGCACCTCGCATACAAAAATATTCGGCGTCCAGGTGACGCACAAGTTGGAGGGGTTCAATTTGACCGGAAGCTACGACCACAGCACGGCCAACGAACTTGTACCAGACCTGGTTACTGGGGGGGAGCCGCAGACTTCGGATTCATCGACGAATTCCTTCAATGTCGGCGCTTCCCACAAGCTCCCGATGCGGGGAGAGTTTGATGTTACCTACAGCCGCAGCGATATGAATGCGAACTACAGCGGCGGGGACTACAACGGTTCGGTGGATACAGTGACCGCCGGCGCTGGCTTCAACCCCTTTAAAAAGCTGAACGTTTCGGTGAACACGCAATATACCGACAATCTTTCGGGTTCGGCCTTCCAGCCGCTGGTGACCTCCGGGGCTGCGGTTCCGCCATCTCTGCTGAGCTATGCGACCAAATCGTTCACTGTCACCGGCCAGCAAAGTTATTCCATAGGCAACTTCATACAGAATCTGAACCTGGTGGCGACCGAAACCCACCAGGAGCAAACTGTGCTGGGCGAGTCGTTTTCGGGAAACACCTTTTCGCAAATGGTAAATTACGGTAGACCGGTGTTCGGCGGTTTCATGAATGCTACGGCCTCCATCAGCGAGAACATGGTCGCCTTTAGCCAGGACCAGACATCGATCGGGACCTATGAGAACATCTCTTATACACGCGGCCTGGATGGATGGGAATTGAACGTTTCCGGCAATTATTCACGGAGCATAGAAACCGCCCTGCTGGAATATACGAATTCCGGGGACGGGTACTCAGCTTCGATTTCGCGTAAATTCGATTCGGGAATATTCTGGAACATCGTTGCCAACGGCGAGAAAGTCCAATACGACCAAGTGAACACGGCGGGAAGTTACGCCCAGATCTATTCAACCTCGCTATCCATCCGACAATGTGGGGTGAGCGGATCATTTTCGAAGTCGAGCGGAAATTCGATCCTGACGCCGACCGGCCTGGTGGCGTCACCGCTTCCGGTTCCGACAGCCGACGCACTTTTGCTTAAGGGGGACTCGTATTCTGCGAGTGTATTCGCGAATCCGACGCATGGAATGCTGCTCTCCGCCAGTTATGTGCGGGCAGTGGACGACATATTCGGAAATTCCACCGCATCCCGGAATTCAAACGGCCAGCTGATTGTCCAGTTCCAGCACAAGTTCCGGCAACTGTGGTTGCAGGGTGGCTATTTCAAGCTGAACCAGGCGATCAGCGTTTCTGGACAGCCTCCATTAATGAGTGGATCGTTTTATATTGGGATCTCACGGTGGTTCAACTTTTTCTAAGAGCGTTCCGTTTCGGGAAGATCTGGACGATGGCGGGGGTGTGCCTGCTCGCGGTGGTTCCCTCGGCGGCAGCCGGCGGGGGCGGGAAAGACTCCAAAACACAACTGGTGACGGTGCCGGAGTTGCTGCTGGAAGGCGGCCGGAAGCTGGATTTCGAGCGCAGCTTCTGGTCCGAACCCGAAGTGAAGCTGAAGCGCGGCTTCTGGACCAAACTGGTGGACCTGGTGGCGGGGGCCGCAGGCTTCCACGCGCTGATTAGTCCTTACGAGGTGGCAGAAGATTCGCACGGGCGGATCATCGTGACTGATCCCGGGGCTGGCGGAGTCCACATTTTTGATTTTG
>JBAUYE010000155.1:0-13772 GCA_049584615.1 Candidatus Sulfotelmatobacter sp. | reverse complement strand
GGAGTTTGCCGCTCTGCTTCGTGGTTGCGGAGCTTATGACCTCGGCTTCCGCGCCCGGATTTCGCTCAGCGGAGGAGATCGCGTGCGCTGGCTGAACGGCATGGTCACGAACAACATTCGCGATCTCGCCTCGGGACGCGGCGTGTACGCCTTCCTGCTCAACCCGCAGGGCCGTATCCTCGCCGACATGGTCGTTTATAACCTGAATGAGAAGCTGGTGGTGGAAACCGATCGCAGCCAGGTCGAGAAAATCTTGGCCACGTTCGATCATTACATCATCATGGATGACGTGGAAGTCGGGGACATTAGCGCCGAGCGGACCGCTCTGGGCCTGGCGGGACCGAAGTCGCGCGCCGTACTGAACCGTGCGGGGATTGAAGTGCCGGACCTGCAGTCCTTGCAGATGATCTCTCCGCAGTGCAGCTGCGACTGTGGTTGCGTGGAGTGCACCGTGGTGCGCGGCGAGGATGCACAGCGCGAATCTTACGAAATCTGGCTCGCACCCCAGGATGCTTACAAAACCTGGCAGGCTCTGCTTGCCGCCGGGGCCTCGCCAGCGGGTAGCGAGGCGCTGGAGATGCAGCGCATCGTGGCCGGGGTTCCGCTTTATGGCGTGGACATTCGCGAGCGCGACCTGCCGCAGGAAACTGAGCAGACGCGAGCGCTCAACTTCAACAAGGGATGTTACGTGGGGCAGGAAATCGTAGAGCGCATCCGGTCTCGCGGCAACGTTCATCGCAAGTTTACCGGGTTTCTGCTGGAAGGCGCGGCGGCGATCACGGCAACTGCTAAGATCACTTCCGACGAAAAAGAAGTGGGTGAAGTCACGAGCGCTGCTACTGTGCCTGCGCCGTCTGGCGACCGGACGGTTGCACTGGGATATATTCGCCGCGAGGTGGGAGTGCCAGGGCGCGAAGTGACGATTGGAACCGCCAAGGCTACCGTGGTCCAATTGCCGCTGGAGAGCGTCGCGCTGGGGCAGGCGGAGGATTCGTTGCACCATTCCGTGGTGCCTTTATAGGGACAGACATATGGCTGAGAAGAAACAGGAATCAGGTTTCACCGTGACCGACCGTCGCTTGTTCACAGAGGACGGAGAGTTGCGCAAAGATGTTCCCGAAGAAACAGAAGCGCCGAAGGTTGTGGCGCCAGCGCCTGCGCCTCCAACCCCTGCCAAGGAAACTGCGCCGACAGCCAACACCGTGGCAGGGTTTCCGGCCGAGGGAGACGGCATGCCGGGGCAGGGTGTGCCAGCGCCCCCCACCGCTGCCGAACAACAGGCGCAGGCCGATGCCTACCGGGAATCCGCGCAGGAACTGGATTCGAGAGTCGAGCTGAGCGGACGCTCCGCCAAAGAGTTTGAGATGACTTTCGAGCGCTTCCTGGCATCGCTCTACATGACGGCGATGCTGCAGCTGGGGCTAATGCACCAGCAGGGTGAGCAGCCGCGGATTGACATTCTTGGCGCGCGACAAACCATCGATACTCTCTCTCTAATTGCGGAGAAAACCAAGGGCAACCTGACCCCGACCGAAGAAAACTTTCTGCAGAACAGCCTCTACGAAGTGCGTATGGCCTATGTGGAAGTGACCAACGCCCTGTCGCGCCCTCCGCAGCCGGGGCCGGCCACGGGAACCAGTGGGCGATGAAGCTTCCGCGTAAAGATTCAACCTTGAAGGTTAACGCATGAAAGCCACGCTCACGGTGCTGGGCAGCGGCACATCCATGGGTGTGCCTACGCTTGGCTGCGACTGCGCGGTTTGCCACTCCAGCGACCCCCACGACCGCCGCACCCGCCCTTCGATCATGCTTGAGTTTGCGGGCAAGGTTGTGCTCATCGACACCTCGCCGGATTTCTACGCTCAAGCCATCCGAGAAAGAATCACGCGCGTTGATGCGGTGCTTTACACGCATACCCACGCCGACCATATTTTAGGCATCGACGACCTGCGGCCGCTGAGTTTTCGTCACAAACCGGCAAAGTTGCCGCTCTATGCGCGGCCGGACGCGGCAGCGTTTCTGCGCCGCATGTTCACTTACATCTTCGATGCCGATTACAAGTACGGCAGCTTGCCTCAACTCGAGTTGCGACCGATTGATGGTCCCGTGGAACTGTTTGGGGCGCGTTTCGAGCCGGTGCGGTTGATTCACGGGGAGGCCGAAATTTACGGCTTCCGCTTCGGCAGCGCGGCTTATCTCACCGACCATAGCGAGATTCCGGAAACATCGTTCCATCAGCTGCAGGGGCTGGACATTCTTTTCCTGGATGCGCTGCGGCACAAACCTCATCCCACGCACTCGACAGTGGAGAATTCGCTGCGCATCGTGGACAGGGTAAAGGCCAAGCGCGGCTTCTTTACCCACATTTGCCACGATCTTCCGCACGAGGCGACGAATGCAACCCTGCCTCCGCATGTGCGGCTGGCTTATGACGGGATGAAGCTGGAATTTGAAATCTGAAGTTCAGCGGCCAGTGTCCAGTGATCAGTGGTCAGTGGAAACCTTTAGGGCACTGGCTTTCTGGCTACTGAACACTGGCCACTGACCACTGCCATGCAGGTCTTTCACAAACTCGAGGATGTTCCGGCGGGATTCGGGCCGTCGCTGGTCAGCGTCGGTAATTTTGATGGCGTACACCGGGCACACGCCCATGTGCTGGGCGAGATCGTGCGGCGGGCGCGGCAGCGCGAAGCCAAAGCGGTTGCGGTGACGTTCGAGCCTCATCCGGCGCGCATTCTGCGACCCGATTCCGGGCTGAAGCTGCTTACTCCTCTGCCTGAAAAACTGCGCTCGCTCGAATCCACGGGCATTGACGCCGTGCTCATCCTGCCTTTTGGACGCGATCTTTCGCTGATGACGCCGCGGCAATTCACCGAGCGCATCCTCAAAAAGAAACTGCATGCAATCGAGGTGCATGAGGGCTTCAACTTCCGCTTCGGGCACAAAGCTGCAGGCGACGCGAACGTGCTGGCGCAGCTTGGGCAGGAGATGGGCTTTGAAGTGAAGGTCTACGCGGAGCAGACGCTGCGCGGCGAGCCGGTTTCGAGCAGCCATATCCGGAAATTGATCGGCGAGGGGCGGGTGAGCCGGGCGCGGCATCTGCTGGCGCGTCCGTTCTGTATTTTAGGCGCGCCGGGACGCGGACGGGGGTTGGGATCGAAGTACACTGTGCCAACAATCAATCTGGCGCGCTACGAAGAGCTTGTGCCGAAAGACGGCGTCTACATTACCTGTACCAGTGTAGACGTAGAGCAGTTTGATTCTGTCACCAACGTGGGCAATCGTCCGACGTTCGGAGTCGATTCATTTGCCATTGAAACGCATCTGCTGAACTTCCACCCGATTGAACTGACGCCGGAGAGTGAAGTCGAAATCTGCTTCCTCAACCGCGTGCGCGATGAAATCAAATTTCCCTCGGTGGAGGCGCTGCGCGAACAGATTGCACACGACGTAAAGAAGGCGCGAAGGTACTTTCATTTGCTGCGGCGCAACTCTTAGCCGCGTGCTCTAATGCGGCAGATAGCCTGATTCCATGGGCAACTTGCCGTCCACTCGCACGACATTGATGGAGTTATCGACGGAGCGGACATCCACCAAGCCGATGGCGCCCGGCGTGGTCTGCACGATCTTGAGCACCTCCGCGTCGGAGTCTGCCATCACGATGGAATCCTTGTGAGCGGCGATCAGCGCCTTCAACTCATCGGCAGTCATCTTGTTCAGGTGTTCCAAGGTTTCGGTTTCTCCTTCGGAGTCCCTGTGTAGAACCAGGACAACGGCCCTGCCGTCCGGCCATTTCTTGACTTCGGAGCGGAGAATCCTGGACAAGTGGGCAGCTGTGACGTTTTCCACGTTGTTGTCCTTGTTGACCACGACCGCCATGTGATGGGCGAAGCAAGGGGTGAGGAAAGCGAGGAGAAAAACCAGAAGCACGCCAACTCGCTGAAATTTCATAAGCACATCCAGTTTCAGGCCTTCGTGACCTGACAGTGATACTCCGAGGCTAACCTAGAAACACGGCCATACAAGTAAAAACATTGTCAAATGCCGGTGAGGGTACCGAATCATAAAACATTCAAATCCAGCGAGGAAATGGAGGCAGCTACTCAATCGGATCCACTGCGGCTGACTCTTCCCGAACGCCACGGCGGCTGGGGCGCTGCACGATTACGATAGCCGCCAGCACAAAGACGATTCCTACGGTCTGCACCGGGCGCAAGACTTCGCCTAAGAGCACGGCGGCGAGAAGAATGGAGAACACCGGCTCCAGACAACTGGCGATGATGGCGCGAGTGGGTTCGAGATGCTGCAGGCCGAGGAAGTAGAGAGAGAAGGCTCCCAGCACCGAGATCATCGAGAAAATGAACAGAAACAGCCACTGAGCGGGTGCGTAGTGGGCGGCGAGGATTTTCCAGGGAGGGTTGACGACGAGCCAGAAGGCCGCAGCAGCAGTAAGCGTCCAGACCAGCACACGCCAGCGGTCATAACGGGCGAGGATGCGATGTCCGCCGACGTTGTAAAAAGCGAAAGAGAATGAGGCCAGGAGAGCAGCGATCAGGCCATAGGAATCGAGGCGAAGCGCTCGTCCGCCATTCGGCTTGGTTCCGACGATTCCGATGACGAGGGCGATGCCGGCAACCGCCAGCGCCACGGCAACTACTTTTTGTAGCGAGAGCTTTTGCTGGCCGCGGGCTACGACATAGAACAGAACCCATACCGGAGCGGTGTATTGCACGATAATCGCCGTGGCGACATTCGTCCGTTGGATCGCAACATAGTAGAAGTAATTCGAGACAGCGACACCGAGCGTGCCCAGAAGGAAGCAGTACGCGAGATCGCGCGCGGGCAGCTTGATGCGCTGCCATCCCTTAAAGGCAACGAGGAGCGGAAGCAGCACCAGCAGAGAGAATGTGGTGCGAGTCTGCGAGAGAATCAGTGGGTCGATGGGACGGAGCGCAGCGGCACCCAGAGGGAGCTTCCCCGTGAAAACGGCGCGGCCCAGGGCGGCAGAGACTCCCCAGAGAAACGCCGCCGAGCCGATAAACAGATAACCGCGCAGAGGATGCGCACGGGCGTTTTGCGGACTTAGGGTTGAGATAGTGAGCCTCGTCAGATCGCTTTCGATGGAAATATTCCGATAATCAAGCAGCGGAGAGGAACCGGTCAAGGCGATCGGGGTCGAAGCCTTCGATCACTTCGGCGCCGGCCGGGCCGAGGATCACCAAGGTTGGAGCAGTGCGGCTGTGGTAGGTTTCGAGTAATTCGAGGCGAGTGGCGGGGTCGCTCATGTCACGCTCTTCGAAGACCAGTCCCTTGGCTTCCAGGAAAATTCTTATCACTTCGCAGTTCAGGCAGCCGGGTTGGGTGAAGAGAAAGATTCTCCAGGGCATCGGTTTTGACCTCTTCTACTTCTACGCATCCGGATATTCGATTTCAATGGTGATCTTCGCGGTCTTCTCAAGGATGGCCGAGACCGAACAATATTTTTCTTTTGAGAGGCGAACCGCGTCCTCGACCGCCTTGTGCGACACTTTACCACCGACGCGGTAGGTCAGCTTGATTTCGGTATAGACCGAGGGTGGTTCGGCGGCGCGCTCGGCTTGCGCGCGGACTTCGAGGCTGGTAAAGGACTCGCGCTTCTTTTGCAGGATGGAGACCACGTCGTAGCCGGTGCAGCCGCAGAGAGCGATCAGCACGAGTTCCATGGGACTGGATGCCATGGCTTTGTCGCCGTCCATAGGAACGGCGTGGCCACTCGTGGCGATTCCATTAAAGCGCTGCTTTTCGGTCCAGGTGGCGCGCGCGTCAGTCATGACAGCTCCTTTTGTGCACCCCGTTACTCTTCTCCGCCATCGCTATCTCCGTTGCGACAATTAGAAATCGAAGCTTGGAAATCTGTCCGTGACCGGGGTCACAATACGGCGTGTTCATCTGCGATTATCAGTGCTGGGTTCGGGATGAATCAACACCCGGAACAATTCGGGCGCGGCCTGCTTGAACCGGATTTCGAGATCGGTCTGGATGTCATGGACGCTGGCCAGCGAAAGATCGTCGGAAAACGTGCAATGGCAGGAAACGTAAAGCCGGCCTCGCACCTTCTTGATCTGAACGTCGTGCATGTCGACGATCTCAGGAAATTGGCTGGCTAGCGATTTCAGCCGCCGCTCGAGTTCAGCGTCGCGGACTAACTCGTCGCCGGTTTCAATGGTGGCCGGTTCGCTTTCGATGTGGGTGAGGATGTCGGCGATTTCAGGCACGTCGTGACGCATGTCGGCTTCCAATTCCGTGACTTGATCGTGGGCGCTCTTGAGGGTCATGCGTTCGTCGAGTTCGACGTGCTGCTCTACGTGGAGTTGTCCAGCGAGATCCTGCACGCTAATGTCGTGCACATTGAGGTTATGACGAGTGGCGACGGCGCGAATGCGGTCGAAGATATTTTCCGAGCGCTGAGCGCGCGGTAGCGGCTGCACGGTTACGTCAGCGTCAGGCAGGATGTCGCGAACCGCCGCCGTCACTGCTTCCACCAGTTGCTCGGAGCGCTGGAAGGTCACGGTGCGCGCTAGACCGACCGCTAGATCGGCGAAGTAACGGTTGCCCGCGCGACGAATTCGCACCCGCCCGACTTCGAGCACGCCATCCACGCGGGAGACCGCGTCAGTGATCTGGGCTCGGACTCCGGCGGGAGCGGCGTCGAGCAGAGCGTCAGTGGTGCGCCGGGCCAGGCGCCAGCTCACAGAAATGATGACGCCGGCGACAAATAGAGCAGCTATTGGATCGGCGACGCGAAGCCAATTCAGACCGTAAATGCGCCCCAGCAAAATGAGCATCAGACTGAGCACGACGACGCCCGATGACCAGATGTCGGTGGAAAAGTGCAGCGCGTCGGCTTCGAGAGCCTGACTTTCGTATTTGGTCGCGATGCGGCCGAGAGCGCGGGAACGCCACCAGTCCACAGCCATAGAAATGAGCATCACAGCGAAGGCCCAGATCGAAGGCTCGACTTCGACGTGCCGGTAGAACAGGCGCATGACCGCTTCATAGATAACCCAGGCGCAAGTCAGCAGAAGCAGGCCGGTTTCAACGAAGGCTGAGAAATTTTCGATCTTGCCGTGGCCATATTGGTGGTCGGCGTCGGCAGGCTTGTCGGAGACTCCGACCGAGAAATAGGTGAGCAGCGCGGCGATTAAATCCAGCGCGGAGTGCGCGGCTTCAGAGAGAATTCCGAGGCTGCCCGTGGTGACGCCAACCACGATCTTTCCGCCAGTGACCAGAACCGCAGCTGCAACCGAGTTTCCGGCCACTGCGCGTTTCTCGGCGCGCATGGCATTGGGCGAATAAAGGGCCGGCGTCCCGGACATGATGGGATTATCGCCGCTTCAGCGGGATTGCGCCAAGAGAATCGCAGCGATGCGGGGTTCTGGGGAAACTGGCTCTGTGCTACGATGCTAGGTTCGAGCTGTGCAACTTCCTGATCTACCAATCCTGGAGGAATCTTTTATGCATCAGAGCTGTTTGCTGTGTGTATTTCTGGGAGCGCTGGCCTGGGGACAGGCGCAGCCGGGTTCGCCACCGGCTCAGGGTCCGGGCGCTGCGAAGGCGCCGGCGGCGGAAGTGGCCGAGAGTGCGGTCGTGCTAACCATCAAGGGCGTGTGTCCGGCGACGCCGAGGGCGGTGGCGGCGTCCAAGGCCGGCGCCAGCAAGACCAGCGCTGCAAAGAAGCCGGCGGACTGCAAGACGGAGATCACCCGAGCACAATTCGAGAAGCTGACTACTGCGTTGCAACCGGGTCCGAATCCGCTGACACCGCAGCAACGGCGGCAGTTGGCAAGCCAACTTCCCCAGCTCATGGCCCTGTCGGAGGCGGCGAAAGCGAAGGGCCTTGACAAGACCACGCAATTCACGGAGACGATGAAGTTCGTTAAAATGCGAGTCCTCACCGCGGAACTGCAACGCACCGTGCAGGAAGAGGCCGACAAAGTGCCGCCGGCAAAGATCACCGAGTATTACAAGAATAATCCTGAGGCGTACGAGCAGTTCTCTCTGGACCGGTTGTTCATTCCGCGCTTCAAGCAGCCGGAGGTAGAGAGCAAGGAAGCGGGGAAAGAGCCGGAGAAGTTGACCGAAGAACAGCAAAAGGCGAAAGACGCGGCCGACCAGGCTAAGCGAGAGCAAGGCGAGCAGGAAATGAACAAGCTGGCCGACACCCTGCGGGCGGAAGCAGCGGCCGGTGAAGATTTCGCAAAACTGCAGAAGGAAGCCTTCGAAGCGGCCGGCACGAAAGTTGCCAACCCAGTGGTGAACCTGCCCAAGGTACGGCGTACAGGACTGCCTCCGGCTCACGCCTCGGTGTTTGATCTGAAGGTGGGCGAGGTATCGGCGGTCATCAGTGACAATGGCGGCCATTACGTTTACAAGGTGGTGAGCAAAGAAATTCTTCCGCTCGACCCGCAGATCGAAAATGAAATCCATAACCGGCTCAAGACCGAGCGCCTGAAAGAAATGATGGAAAAGTACACGAACTCGTTCCAGGCGGTGCAGAATGAAGCGTATTTTGGGCCGCCAGGACCCGAAGGGCCGATGGGAGGACGTCCTCCGGGGCAGTTGCCGCCGCACATGCCGCGCCCTCAGGTGGCACAGCCCGCGACGCCGGCTGCGAACCCACCCTCTCAGCCTCCACCGACCACGCCCCCCGCGTCGAAGCCCGACTGATGGCAAACGCGAAGCCTGTCGTCGTGGTCACCGGTATAGCGGGGAACCTGGGTTCCCGGCTGCTCCCGCTGCTCGGGGATTTCTCGGTGATTGGGGTGGACCTGAGTCCACCCCAAACCGATCTTCCGCTCCAGTTTGAGCGCCTGGATCTGGGCGAGGAATCTTCCACGCGCGTGCTTTTCGAACTGCTGCGCGACACCCAGCCGGTGTCCGTGGTTCATCTTGCGTTTGTGATCGACCCGGTGCGCACCGGGGTGCTGGACAGCGAGCGCATGTGGCAGATCAACGTAGCTGGCACCGCCCGGGTGATGGAAGCCGTTACCGAAGCGAATCGCACGGGGGATTTGGGAATCAAGCAATTTATTTTTCCCAGCAGCGTTTCGGCCTATGGATCCAACTTGCCCAGGCCAGCGACGGAAGACTCGGTATTGGCAGCCCACACGCTGCCCTACGCGATTCACAAGAAACAATCCGACGAAGTGGTACAGCAACGCGCGCCAGCCTTGCGAGGATGCAGCGTATACATTCTGCGTCCTCATATTTTTGCGGGCGCCAGCGTGGAGAATTACCTGCTGGGAGCGTTTCGGGGTACGCCAAACGGCAAAAGTGCGCGGGCCGAGAAAATGCGGAGCGAGGGCAAACGGCTGCCTTGCATGCTGCCGCGCGGGCAACAGTATCTCGACAACAAGATTCAGTTCGTGCATGTGGACGATATGGCGCGGCTGATCGCGCACATCCTGCACCGCGATCCGGAAGCGCAGCGGCTGACCATTGTGAACGTGGCCGGGCGCGGCGAACCGCTTACCTTCGGGCGTTGCGTTGAAATGGCAAGGGCGAAGCTGGTGCGCGTTCCCGGGAAGTGGGCCATGCGGCTGGTGCTGCAATTTCTATGGAAGCGCCAGATCTCGGCGATTCCGCCGGAAGCAGTACCCTATATGACTGGTGAATACATCATGAATACGGACCGGCTGCGGGGCTTCCTGGGCGGGGAGTATGAGAACGTAGTTCGTTACACGATCGCAGATGCTTTCGCCGACAGCTTCAAAACCACTCGTGCATCGACGAAGAGCGCAAGCACTTAATAGCTTTCCTGCGAACGACAACTCTCACTTCTTTCCGCGATACAAACCTGCAATGCCGAACGTGTAGGGCGTCCAACTCGCTTCGCGGAAGCCAGCGAGGCGCATGCGGTCAAGCATCTCTTGCGGCTCGGGGAAGCGTTCGACCGAATTGGGTAGATAGGCATAAGGTCCGCGGACGCCGGAAAGAATGGTGCCGATGCGCGGCAGAACTTGCTTGAAGTAGAGCCGATATAGATGACCGACTACGCCCTTGGGCTCACTGAAATCGAGGATGCCGCACTCTCCCCCAGGCCGCAAGACGCGGGCGATCTCGCCGAGGCCGGCATCGTAGTCCGCGAGATTGCGGAAGCCGAAAGCTGAGGTCACGAGGCTGAAGTGCTCGTCGGGAAAAGGAAGAACAAGAGCGTCGGCTTCGATCCAATGCGGAGAGGCAGGTCGGCCGTTTTGGCCCGCCTTATCAAGCGATTTCGATTGTGCGCGCTGCAGCATGGCGTGAGAAAAGTCGGCACCTAAGATCTGCTGGCTGCCTGTCCCCGCCTGCTTGCCCAGCGCGAAGGTCATATCCCCAGTGCCGCAACAAAGATCAAGCACACGCGAGTCCGGCCGGGCGAGAATCTGCGAGAAGGAACGCGCGGTGCGCCGCCACCACAAGCGATCCACGTTGAACGATAAGACGTGATTGAGAAGGTCATAGCGCGGAGCGATCGAGGTAAACATCTCGCGAACAGCGCGCGCCGCCGAACGAGCATTCCCGGTGCCCGCGGGAGCGGCGCCCACCACGATCGGTCTCTGGGATTCAGCCACGGTGTTTTATTTTCCCCATCCGCCGTGGGACAGACGGCGCAATTCTTCGACCGCGCCAATCACCACGCTATCCGGCACGTCGGCGGCGATTTCGACTTTCCCGATTTCCCGCGGCAGCACGAAATGCACCACACCGCCTTGCGTTTTCTTGTCGGCCTGCAGTCGCGCGAGAATCTTGCGCGCGCTCACTTTGAGCTCCGGCAGGTGGCCCAGGCTGAGCACGGCGTCGGCGATGCGGCCGGCCGTTACGCTGTCGGTGCGCCCTACGGCAAGGGCGATGTTGGTTGCCGCAATCATGCCCCAGGCGACGGCCTCGCCGTGAAGCAGGCTGCGGTAGCCAGTTTCTGTCTCGAGCGCGTGTCCGATGGTGTGCCCGAGGTTCAGTACGCGCCGCAGGCCGCCTTCACGCTCGTCAGCGGAAACGACTTCGGCCTTCAGTTTTACGGATTGAGCGATGAGACCTTCGAGCTCCACTGGATCGCGCTTCAGGATTTGAGCCCGCTTCTGTTCGAAGCGCAGAAAAAGATCGAGATCGCCGATGATGCCGCACTTGAGCGCCTCGTACAATCCGGCGCGAAACTCCCGATTCGGCAGCGTGCGCAGGACTTCCGGATCGATGAGCACAGTCCGAGGATGATGGAATGTTCCGAGCAGGTTCTTCCCTGCCCCGAGATTTACCGCGGTCTTGCCGCCGATCGATGCATCCACTTGGGCAAGAACGGTGGTGGGAATCTGCACCAGTTCCACGCCGCGCATGTAAAGCGACGCCAGCAGTCCGGTGACATCGCCGACGACGCCGCCGCCCAGCGCGATCAAAACCGCTTTGCGGTCCGCGCCCAGCCGGGATAATCGCTCGGCCAGCTTTTCGATGGTGCGCAGTTTCTTGGCAGGCTCTCCGTTCGGCATTTGGATTACCTGAGGCTTGAAACCTGCCGAAGTGAGAGAGCGCACCAGCTTTGCGCCCCAGCGCCTGCGCACGGGAGGAACCGTAACTACAAACACTTTGCTGGATTGCGGCAGCAACTCCGCAAGCAAGGTTCCGGCTCGCGCCAGCAAGCCGTTTTCAATGCGGGCCTGGTAGGGCCGAGGAGGGACATGGATGGTGACCTGCGCCATGGGAATTCCATAATAGCCTATGGAGCAATGCGGATCGGGTTGGCTAGGCCGGAGAAGATTTTTCTGGAAACATTACCGACGCAACGACGGAAACAGCCAGAACTCCAGCCACAACTGCCAGCGTCACCAGCGTCGGGATCGGGAAGCGATCGGAGGCAATCATCTTCACGCCCACCAGAGTCAGCACCAGCGCCAGCCCGGTGTGAAGGAAGCGAAAAGCTTTCATCAGCCCCGAGACGGCGAAATACAGCGAACGCAGGCCGAGGATGGCAAACACATTAGATGTGTAGGCGATGAAGGCGTTGAGAGTGACGGCCAGGACGGCCGGGATGGAATCAACGGCGAGCAGCACGTCTGTGGTTTCGATTACGGCCAGAACGATTAAGAGCGGCGTGGCATAAAGTCCGGGATTCCCTTTCCATCCTCGCACAAAGAAGCGGCCGCCCTGATAGTCATCCGTCACCGGCATCCAGCGGCGCAGGACTTTCACGACTGGGTTGGTTGCTGGGTCGATTTGATGCTCACCGGAAAACCCCACTCGGACGCCGCTATAGATCAGCAGCGCTCCAAGAAGATAGAGGATCCAGTGGAAGCGATGGATCAGGCTGACACCGGCCAGAATAAAAAAGCCGCGCATCAGGAGCGCCCCAAGAACTCCCCAAAACAATACGGAGCGCTGATGCTGCTCGGGTACTGAGAAATAGCGGAAGATCACGAGAAAGAGGAAGAGATTGTCCACGCTGAGCGAGAGTTCGAGCACATAGCCGGTGACGAATTCCAGAGCGACCTGGCGGCCCTGCCAGAAGAAAACCAGTCCGGCAAAGGCGGCGGCGAGGGCGATCCATATGGCGCTCCAGGCAAGTGCCTCGCGCGAACGCATAACCCGGCCGCCGCGGTGTAAGACGAGCAGGTCCAGCGCAAGCATGCCGAGCGCGAACAGATTGAAGAGAATCCAGAAGTAGAGCAACGGTATCCCTGGAGGATCAAGAATTGTTGATTGCTGATTACTGATTGTTGATTAAAGCACCCATTACAAACCTGTCAATCAACGATCATCCATTAGCAATCAACAAACGCTTTAGTTCTGCCGGCCGATGCGTCCACTCTCCCAGGCATCCCACATGCCGGAGGACTTGAGCATTTCGTCACCATGGGTTTCGCGCAGGCTCTGCTCGATGTGGGCGCGAGTGAAGCGAGGACCGATCTTTTCCGGAAGATTGGCCAGCGCAAAGCTGAACTCGGCAGCTTCGGCTACATTTTTTTTGAGTTGCACGAAGTCTACTTTGTCGTAGGTGTCGGAGACGGCGTGGTAGTTTTCCATATAATTTGCCTCGTCCTGATCGGCGACGAATGTCGGAACGCCTTCCAGCATGAAATCAAAGTGATCGGTGCCCGATTCCATGTCGGTCTTCATATCGGTCAAGCCGAATTGTTGCAGCGGCGCGACGAGGCGCTTGGCGGTATCGATCACATCCTTGCGGCCGCCGTCGGAAAAGCCCGTGGTTTTGCCGGTTCCTGAATCGTAGATGATGACTCCGGCAGCTTTGTCGAGTTCGAAGCGATGCGCTCGAGAGTAAGCTCGCGAGCCCAGCAAGCCCTCCTCTTCGCCGGAAAAAAGAATGAAGCGGATGGAACGGCGCGGCTTCAATCCAGAGGCTTTGATCGCACGCAGCGCGTCGATCACCAGGGCAGCGTTGCAGCCGTTGTCGAGTGCGCCGGTGCCGAGCTCCCAGGAATCCAGATGCGCGCCGAGAATGACAAACTCGTCGGGCTTTTCACTGCCTTTAATTTCTCCGATCACATTGGAAGATTTGATCGGCCCACCTATCTGGTTGGGGATGCTCAGATCAACCCACACTGGATGCCCTGAAGCCAGCAGCCGGCCCATGCGTTCGCCATCTTCGCGCGCCACCAGCACCTGGGGGATGCGGTCAATCTCTCCTTCGGAAGAATTCGTATGCCGGTAGAGGATGTCGTGCTCCCGCGTCGCGATGAACGCGATGGCCTTGGCTTTTCCCTTAACCGCAGCGTCGATCACCGGCGGGGCCTTCGAATATTCGGCGA
>JBAUYE010000154.1:0-19263 GCA_049584615.1 Candidatus Sulfotelmatobacter sp. | reverse complement strand
GCTGGCAGCGGCCTATGTGCTGCAAGAGCACAACAGCAAAATGCAGGAGCTGGAAGAAAAAATAGAGTCGCAGAGTGCGCGGCTCCGGGAGCAAGAAGCGGCGAATCAGGCTCCTCCGCCTCCGCCGTCTGCGAACGATACCAAGCCGGAAGAGGTTTCACGAACCAACGGAGACTACACGCTCACTCTGGCCGAGATCGTCGAGGCCCAGCGCCAGATTCAGATGCGCCGTCTCGAACTTGATAAGGCGATGGCGGTGGTGGCCGAGAGGGTGACGCGAATCACGGGCGCGAGCGGGGCCGCCATTGCAATCCTCGAAGGCGCCACGGTACGTTATCGGGCAGGAGCCGGGGCCCCGGCTTTGACGGTGGGAAGCGAAGCGCCGCTGAATACGGCGGTTTGCGCCGCCAGCCTGCGCACCGGACAGGTGATTCGCAGCGAGGACGTGAATCTCGAATTTCTGTTCGACCCGGAACCCTGCCGCCAGCGGGGCATCTTATCGCTGGTCGTAGTGCCAGTCTACCGCGAAGACGAAATTATCGGAGCGCTGGAACTCTATTTCGACCGGGTTCGCGGCTTCGCCGAACAGGACATCCACACCTGCCAGCTGATGGCCGGACTGGTGACCGAAGCGATTGGCCGCGATGCCGAATTGGCATTAAAGAAGTCGATGGCCGCGGAACGATCCACCATGCTGGCGGCGATCGAAAGGCTGCAGCCAAATCTGGCGGCCTGGGCCGAGGTTCAACCTTCCGACGATCATCCTGCCGGCGTTCAACCTGCCAACGATCAACCTGCCGCAACCGCCGGCCCGAGCGTAAGTGCGGCCACCGCGGCGAAAACGCCGTGCTGGAAATGCGGCAGTAAGCTGCCGGATGAAGAACAGTTTTGCGGCAAGTGCGGCGCTCCACGGGCTCGCGACGGGGGACCCTCCAGCATGCAGAGCCAGTTGGCGTCGGCGTGGCGGATGCAGCCCGGAAGCGATCCCTTCGCGCTGCATGAGCCCGAGCATGAACCTGGGACCGACGCGGTGCTTGAGGAAGAGAACGCCGCGTATGAGCTCCCTGAACAGTTCTCACTGCCCGAGTTCGAGGAGAGTAACGCGCTCTCCACAAAGTCGTTGGCGGCGAGCGCGCACGAGGATACTGCGTCAGCCCCACTCGTGAAGCAGCCTGACGAAAACCTCGACGAAAACCCCGACGAAAACGAAGTCCGACCCCTGTCAACAGCGATGGTGAAGCAGCCGGATGCTATTGTCTGGAGTTCCGCGGCGCGGGCTCGGGAGTTTCTGGAATCGCTGTCCGCGACCCGCACTCCGACGGCTCTAGCGCGCTTCTGGCATTCCCGCCGCGGCGATTTTTATCTCGGCATCGCGGTCATTCTGGTGCTGGTCGTGATCCGCTGGGGAATCTGGTCGAGCCACTCGGTGGGGGCCACAGGTCATGGCACGACAGTTTCAGGGCGCGCGAACCGGAGCAAGCAGCCGGCCCCCGACGCAGATCTCTCCATGTTCGACAAGCTGCTGATCAGTCTCGGCCTGGCGGAAGCTCCGGATGCTCCGGAGTATAAGGGCAATCCCTATATCCAAGTTTGGGTCGACTTGCAGACTGCGCTGTATTACTGCCCCGGTTCCGATCTTTACGAGAAGACGCCGAAGGGCAAGCTCACCACCCAGCGCGATGCGCAGATGGATCAATTCGAACCCGCCGATCGCAAGGCCTGTGAGTGACTTCACCGGCGGCACCACGATCGAACAAGATTCTGCGCTAGCCGATTCTGCGCTACATTCTGCACTACCAGATTTGACAACCTTTCTTTCCGGTAGTGCAATCATATTTACCGCCTCTTCTCCGGAGAATGCCGGTGCCTGACCGCGCAGATAAGTTTGACGCAGACGCACTGAATCCACTTTTGAATCCGTTGTTGGCGTCGCACATGGGACGATGGGCCGAAGTGTATTTCACCAACCCGCCGGAGAAGCGCGAACAAGCGGTTTCTGAGTTGCTTCGGGAGCTGGAGAAGGTGGCGGTTCCGGCGACTGTTTCCGTTCAAGGCGCGGCCGACGCGAGCGCGAAAGAAAGCCCGGACACGGCAGACTCGGCGCCCGCGTCTGCCTCCGGATCGGAGGTTATTCACACTTGTGGCGTATGTGCCTACAACAATTCAGCGGGGCATAGTTTTTGCGGGATGTGCGGAGCGCCCCTGCAAGTCGCGCCGGGGGACAAATTGCAACAAGAAGTGCGAGAACAAGAAGTGCAAGAACAAGAAGTGCGAGAAGAAGTGCGGCAACTCGAGGAGTCGGCAGCGATCGCTGGACCGGGTTGGTATGAACGTTCTCTCGACCCCAAATCTGCGGAGGAGAGGATTGAGCTGGCTGTGAACTCGAACGCAGCGCGTGAACCGGGCGAAGCTCTGGAAGCGATCTGGCGGCAGATGGAAAAGGAAACAGACCATCGGGATCGCCTTGTGGAACCAGAGCCTGCTCTCCGTCGTTACCGGCTCTACATCGGCCCCGTGCTGGGAGTCATTCTCGCGGCATTCGGTTTTGGGGTCTGGCGTGGAAGCGAGGCCCGCTCCGGTGCGAGCGCTTCGTCATCGAGAACCGCTCTCCCAGATGCGCAACCGGCGCCAATTCGCTCCGCACAGCCGGTGGGCGCAACGGAGACGGCATCGCCTCCTGGGAGTCAACCTGCTTCGGCAGGTCAAGACCAAAAACAGGCGGTCGCAAGTTCCCCGGAAGGTCAAGCCGGTGGCTCGCAGATTGCGCCCCCGGCCGCATCCGTGCCGGCAAGTTCCTCCGCCGTTGCAGCTACCACGGTTGCAGTTCCGCAAAATGGCGCGGGGGAGTTGGCGATTGCGGAGCAATACTTGAACGGCACCTCGGGCATGACTCGCGATAGCGGAGAAGCGGCGCAGTGGTTGTGGAAAGCCGTGGGCAAGCAGAACGTGGAGGCAACGCTGGCTTTGTCTGATTTGTATTTACGGGGAGACGGCGTGCCGAAAAGTTGCGACCAGGCGCGTTTGCTGCTGGATGCGGCGGCACGAAAAGGCGCGCACGCCGCTGCCGAGCGACTGCGTAACCTTGAAGCCTCAAATTGTGATTAAAGGCCGGGCCGCGGAGAACTACTCTGCAGCCCGGAAACGCCTTTCCGACTCGACTGGACCTTTCCGTTACTCAGGCCGTAAGTTGCCTGTCGCTGCGGCGCGACTCATACCACAGGGCGAGTTCCACGCGGTTCCAGAGTCCTAGCTTGTCATAGATCACGCGGAGATAATTCTTGACCACGTGCTCGGTGGTGCCGATGGCGTGGGCTACCTCGTGGTTCTTCAAGCCCTGGGCGACAAGCTCGATGACGCGGTTTTCTCGCTCACTGGGGGTACGGCTTCCATAGCGTTCGTTTGTAAACACAATTGCCTCCGGTATAACAGGGTTGCGAGTTTCACTCGCTTGATACCGCCGTTGATTCCAAAACGTAGAAACAGCCGGTTGAAATGAGCCTTCACGGTGCGGCGCGCCATTTTGAGCTGACTGGCAATCTCGGCGTTGTCACAGCCTTGCAGAAGCAATTCGACAATTTGCTGTTCCCGCGGCCCTAGCCGAACGGACTGCACCGTCATCTCTACCCCCTGGGTTTGGTTCGCCAACACGCTAAGACCTTGATGGAGCTGGGATGCTTCCATATTGCGTAGCATCCACAATGCCACTTTGAGACGAAAATAGCTGTGACCAGAGAACATCCATTTCCACAGGCACTTGCAGGGATTGCGGCGGGGTTCCAAAAGTGGAAATTCGCCCTTCAAAGGCTGGCAAAAAAGCCTCGCGCCGGCGATTCAGGCGGGCCTGGTTCGGAAGGGAAAGGTGCGTAAAATCAGCCGTAAGTTGAACCCGCCCGAGGCGCAGGTAGAACGGAGTGAGCGCGCTGGCACGTCGTCGCACCCCATCGATCCGGAAACGGAAGCCACGCTGAGAGGACGAGGGATTTTTCTTATCAGTGGCGGAACTCGGTCAATAGGGTCGTATCACTAAGGTAAACGCCCTATGTGGAAAGTTCCAGATGCACGATGGAGGCCTGAACAATTTACATGACGGGTGTCGTGGGGAGCGCACCTCGAACTCAGAGCAGGTTTGAGGCCAATGTTTGGGAGTCTTAGAGCTTCAGAGTGTCGGGACTGAATGCGGAAACTACTCTACACTGTTGCCTGAGCAATGAGACCTTCTCTACTGCCTACTTCAAGTGCCAGCTTCGCGAGGCTGAGCAGCCGCGCGCTTCAGCGGACGTCCTCCGCCGCTGAGGCCATCGCCTCGGGGGTCTGCCGATGATCAGGCTCCTCAGTGTGGTGGGGGCGCGCCCCAACTTCATGAAGATCGCGCCCATCGTTCATGAGTTGAAGAAGGACGGGTTGAAGACGGCCGAGTTGAAGAATGACGAGTTGAAGGATGACGAGCTGCAGAATGACGAGCTGCAGAAATTTCCCGCGATCGAACACTGCCTGGTGCACTCCGGGCAGCACTACGACGAATTGCTCTCTGGCAACTTCTTCACGGATCTGGGACTGCCCCGGCCGGACGTGAATCTCGAGGCCGGTTCGGGCGGCCACGCGGTGCAGACCGCCGAAATCATGAAGCGCCTCGAACCGGTGCTGCTCGACTACAAGCCCCAGATGGTTCTGGTGGTGGGCGACGTGAATTCTACAATCGCGGCCGCGCTTACTGCCGTGAAGCTCGGAATCGGCGTGGCTCACATCGAAGCCGGATTGCGCAGCTTTGATATGACCATGCCCGAGGAGATTAACCGCAAGCTCACCGACGCCATTTCGAGCCTGCTGTTCGTGACCGAGCAGAGTGGTGTGCAGAATCTAAGACGCGAAGGCGTGGCCGCGGAGAAAATTTTTCTGGTCGGCAATGTCATGATCGACAGCCTGCTGCGGCACCGCGAGATGGCCGCAAAGTCGCCGATCCTCGACCGGCTTCGCATGCGGCAAAATGGATCGGGCTGCCGAGCCTATGGAGTGCTCACGCTGCATCGGCCCTCGAACGTGGACGACGCTCGAACGCTGCAGGGGATTCTGAGCGCAGTCAGCGCGCTCGCTGCCGAGCTTCCCGTCTTTTTTCCCATGCACCCGCGAACTCGGAAGAACATCGAGAGCTTTGGTTTGCAGCGGTATCTGGCCAACTCAGCGGAGCGAAACCATGCCGGCATCGTGCCGCTTGATCCGCTCGGATACCTCGATTTTCTTTCGATCAACGACCGGGCGCGCATTGTGCTGACCGATTCCGGCGGAGTGCAGGAAGAAACCACCGTCCTCGGCGTACCGTGCCTCACGCTGCGCGAGAACACGGAGCGGCCGGCGACGGTCGAGCATGGATCGAATCAGGTAGTGGGCGTGGATTCCGAGCGCATTCTAGCGGCGGCTCGATCGGTGCTGCGGGAACCCTCGCGCCGGTTCGAGCGTCCTCCGCTTTGGGATGGAAACGCGGCTTCAAGAATCGTGGCGATCCTGCGCGAACATCTTCAGCGCGAAAGTCACGCGTAGAGTAATAGCGGACACGCCGCCGCTACTTTAACGCCGACTGCGACGCCTGCACCGCGCAGCCGCCGGTTCCCGAAGTCCCGCAAGCCTGACTCCCCAGAATCGAGAAGTAAACCTGCGAAGCTCCCGCCTGCGTTCCCGTGGCCACGGTGTTGTCGACAATAATTCCGCTCGTGCCGCCGGTCTCAAGCAGAGCAGCGGTTGCGGGTGGGCCTACGTTTGTCCAGGTTATCACGTTGGGCGCCGTGCCGTCGGTTGTGGTGCCCCCCGCCACCAGGTTGAATGTCGGGATGGTGCCGCCGGAAATGTCCCCGGTGGTGCTCGTCACCAACTCGATATTGCCGTTGGGGTCGAGGATTTCAGAACCCTTGGGGTAGTGATGGGTTTTCACCCATGCAGCCAGTGTTGCGGCGGATGAGGCTCCCAGATCTAGCCAGTGGACGCTATTGTCAGTCGTGGAGCCGCCCGTGGCTATATCCCAAAACGGGGCCGTGGTTCCCGACGTGCCTCGAGTACCCACAAATTCTACATGGAAGTTGCTGTCCAGGATCTCCTGGCCGACGGCATACATGGTTGACGGCAACCAAGGTGTGTCCTTGAAATTGAAGATGCATCCGCCGGAGGCGCACGCAGAGGAGACTCCTCCGTTTCCCGCGCTGGCGAATATCCACTCAGTCGCACCCCCGGAGGTCGTGGGGTTCAGGACATCAGTTACAGAAGAGCACGGAGTGGTGCCGCTCGAAAGCACTGGCCCCGCGTTCACCGTGCCAAGCACGCCGCCCTGAATAGCAACTTGGTAAATAGTCGGAGCAGCTCCGGTATTACCGCAGACGTAGAGGTGTCCGGTGGCGTCGGCGGAGTTTTTGTAGGTGCTGTCAAAGGCTCCAATGTACATGGGACTTGGCGCCGTAGGTTCGATGCTGCTGTTTCCAACCGCCGCCTCCGATCCAGTATCGCCTGCGGGAAACGCCGTGGACAGCTGGTAAATGGCGGTGCAGTCAGCCCCGATAGGGCTGCAGCCCCCGCTGCCGTCGCTCGTGGCGAACACATACACCAGTTCAGCGGTGAAATCGAGGATTGGGCCTTCTACGATGCCGGGGCCACCATCGAACTCGTCGGAGAAATCCAGTTGTCCGGAAACGGTAACGGTTGCTGTTGAGTTCGCGACGCTATACAAGAACCCACCTGCGTCCGTGACAAACACATTTCCCGACACGGAATCGTAAACCGGGCTAGTAAGGGCGGTGGGCGCGCCGGGATTCACCTGAACCGGCCAACCTCCGCCTCTCACTTCGGCGGGTAGGTTGGAACCGGTGCCGTTGAATACCGGCGTGAACTTATGAAGATAGCCGGAGTCGTCTCCTACAAACGCAGTGTCGCTGGGGTAGTCAACAAAGATGGAGGAGTTGGTGTCGTTGACGAACACGCCCGCATCGTTGAGGTTCAACTCGGCCGTGCAAGGCGGGTGGGCACAGGCAGCGTACGAACCGTGATTGATAATGGGCGATGGGTTGGCAACAGTCTCAGTAGTTGAAGCGGCCCATTTCAGAAGGACCACGGCTGCCTCCCCCGAATCTACCTGCACAAAGGCAAGTTGCGTACCGTCGAGCGAAAACACTGGGGAACTCTGAATTGTGCTGCCGGTGTCGATATTGTAGGCCCAGTAGATCGAAGGGACCGTGCCGGTGCAACCGGAGTAAAGATTGCTGTAAGCCACAATGCTGGCTTGGCCGGTCGGGCCGGGCGCTCCGGCAAGGCCTGTGGGGTAGACCACGAAATCGCTGGTGCAACTGGCAGTTGTAGTGGTTAGCGAGTACTTCGCGGGGTAATTCAGGGCGCCCATCGTGGCGCCGGTGCCCAGATCCTCCGACCAGAGTCCCGCATTGTTGCTGCCGCCGTGCCTGTGCGTCTGCTACTCGCGGGGAAGGACTGGAGCAGTCTCTGCTGCGGGCACGGACGGGGACTGGCGACGGATCTGCTGCCAATAGCGAGGATCCTGTTCAACGCGCCTGGCCTGCTCCGCGGTGGCGGGCTTGGAGAAGATAACGTGATGGTAGGTCCAGTCCGTGATCGCGGGTGCTGCTGCTGCGGAGCGAGGGGACGCCTGTCCCATTGAAGCTGGAGACAAGGTTAGCGCTCCGAGAATTGAGATGCTCAACCATAGTAAAACTTGCTAGCTTCTTCTCATGGTTCTCCCTGCTGCTTGAGGGCTGCGGCAACACCCGGAATCGTAGGGGTTGACGCCAAACCCTCGGCCTGTCTGCACTTGGACTTTGCCTGGCTATTGAAAAATCATCATACACCTGCATGTTTTAATGGAAGCCCAAAAATTTAAGCGTGGGGAGAAGGGATTTCCACAGATATTTCCACCTGGAAGGCCCGCCGATCGCGCGGCTGGACCGGCGAGCAGGATTTCGATCTTGCACTTGAATTACACTACCTCACTACACTTCACTGCGACACGAAGCTGCAACACGAACGACTGCGGCAAGAACGGTTCAAACGAATGAGACTTTCCGTCGTCATGCCGGTGTACAACGAACGCGCCACGCTGCGGCTGGTGGTGGCGAGAGTGCTTGCCGTTCCGCTGGACATCGAATTGATTTGCGTTGACGACGGATCGACGGACGGCTCCCGCGAGATCCTCGCGCAACTGCAGGCGGAGAATCCGCAGATTCGGACCCTGCTTCAGCCGAAGAATATGGGGAAAGGTGCGGCGCTGCACCGCGGTATCAAGGAAGCTACCGGAGACTTCGTCATCATCCAGGATGCCGATCTCGAGTACGACCCGGCAGAGTACACGGTGATGCTGGAGCCACTGATTGAAGGGCGCGCCGACGTGGTCTACGGCTCGCGCTTTCTTTCCGGGCGGCCTCATCGCGTGCTTTACTTCTGGCATTCGGTGGGCAACTGGAGTCTTACTCTGCTCTCAAACGCTCTCACCAACATCAACCTCAGCGATATGGAGACTTGTTACAAAGCTTTCCGGCGCGAGGTTATCCAATCGATCCCTCTGGAAGAAAGGCGTTTCGGGTTCGAGCCCGAGATTACGGTAAAGATTGCGAAGCGGAAGTTGAGCATCTATGAAGTCGGCATCAGCTACCGGGGCCGCACGTATGAAGAGGGCAAGAAAATTCAGTGGCGGGATGGCGTGCGCGCGCTCTGGTGCTTGGTGAAGTATTGCATCACCGAACCCGCGGTGGCACGCCAGGAAGCTCCATCCCCCAATGCGATCCCGCTTTCGGCTCGCGCCCCGCAGGGAAAGGATGAGTGAGGCTTGCCCAGCCATCATGAGCCAGACCTTATTAGCCAGATCAGATGAGCCAGATCAAGAACATCACCGACTCCGGCTTCCTGATCGAGTCGCCTCTCTCACTATCCAAAGACGAAGTGCAACTCTGGCGAGTCGACCTGGAGGCGCTGGGGGCCGACGAACCCCGATGGCAGAGAGTACTCTCCGCCGACGAAGCAGCGCGCGCTTCACGCTTTCACTTTGCGCGTGACCGTCAGCGCTATGTTGCCGCTCGTGCGCTTTTGAGGATAATTCTGGCCAGCTATCTGGAAACCGACGCCGGCAGCTTGCGCTTTTCTTATTCGGAGAAAGAAAAACCTTCTCTGGGACCGGAGCATGCGCACTGCGACGTCAGGTTCAACATCACGCATTCCGGTGGAATCGCCTTGTTGGCTTTCACCCGCGGGCGCGAGATTGGCGTGGACGTGGAACAGATTCGCCACGATTTCGATCCCGGAGCCATCGCCCGGCGATACTTTTCCACGCACGAACAGAATCAGCTTGCCGATCTACCCGCGGAGGAAAAGGTCGAAGGCTTCTACCGCTGCTGGACACGCAAAGAGGCGTATATCAAGGCAACTGGAGATGGCCTATCGCTTCCCCTCAGCCAATTTGACGTGTCTCTCGTGCCCGGGGAACCAAACGCGCTGCTGGCGACTCGACCCGACCCGTCGGAAGCAGGTAGTTGGCTTCTGCAGGAAGTGGCCGCCGGACCTGGCTACGTCGCTGCGCTGTGCGCGCGAGGCCGGGATTGGAAGCTCAATGACTGGTCCAATATCCGCGCGACGTGAAGCTATAGTCTGAATTCGCCCGGCTACCATATTGATTCCCAAGCATATTGTTTGCGTGGAACGGAATTCGCGCTGGCCATTGTCGCAATTCTTTTCACACTCCGGGCCGGGGCGTGATCTGCCGTACCTGGCATCCCTGAAAAGCTCGTCTTTTCATTTATTTACAGCGATAGATCGGAGCCCTGAAGGGCGGAGAATTGCTGCACTGTTTACTTATTCATGAAGGACAAATCGAGATTCCCGTAGCCGTGAGAGTGTTATTCTGTAACTAATTCTGTCGGGGCTTCCTCTCCCGTTAAGGATCCGCAAGGCGGTTGCGCGTGGCTCCGCTGAAGTCTGGGAAGCAATCCAGGCAAATACAATAAACGTAGTAGACAACAAGGCAAGCATTTCAGGAGGCTCAGGACTTGACCGCTTCGACCAGCCATCTCATCCCGCCACATGGCGGAGAGCTTATTCAACTCATCGCCCAGCCCGAAAGAATCGCCGAATTGAAGTCCCATTCGAAAGAGTGGCCGTCGTGGGATCTGACCGGCCGCCAGCTCTGTGATCTCGAGTTGCTGCTGACGGGGGGATTCTCCCCGCTGCGGGGCTTCATGACCCGCGCCGATTACGAAGGCGTTTGCCACAACATGCGACTGGCTAACGGAACGCTGTGGCCCATGCCCGTGACTCTGGACGTAACCGAGGAATTTGCCAAGAAGTTGACTCCGGGAACCACCAAAGTCGCGCTGCGCGATCCCGAAGGAGTGATGCTGGCCGTGTTGAACGTGGAAGAGGTCTGGCAGCCCGACCGCAAAACCGAAGCTCAGGCGGTCTTTGCGAGCACGAGCGCCGCCCATCCTGGCGCTGACTACACCATGAACAAGGCGAATCCCTGGTACGTGGGAGGAACTTTAGAGGGGACCCAGCCGCCCTCGCACTACGATTTTCGCAACTTGCGTTTGACCCCGGCTGAAGTGCGGGCCGAGTTTGCCCGGATAGGCTGGCGTCGAGTCGTCGCCTTCCAGACCCGCAATCCCATGCATCGCGCTCACGTCGAACTCGCGTTTCGCGCTGCCAAGCAAGTCGAGGCCAGCCTGCTGATTCATCCCGTCGTGGGCATGACCAAGCCGGGCGATGTGGATTACTACACTCGGGTGCGCTGTTATCAGCTTCTGCTCTCGAAGTTTCCGCAATCTACCGCCAAACTTTCGTTGCTGCCGCTCGCCATGCGCATGGGCGGACCACGCGAGGCCATCTGGCACGCGCTTATTCGCAAGAATCACGGCTGCACTCATTTCATTGTGGGCCGCGATCACGCGGGCCCGGGATCCGATCCCGCAACGAAGAAGCCCTTCTATGGCCCATACGAAGCCCAGGAAGTCTTCAAGAAACACGAAGCCGACATCGGCGTGACCATGGTGCCTTTCAACATGATGGTCTACCTCGAAGGTCAGGACAAATACGTTCCCGACGACGAAGTTAAGAACGGAGACCGGGTGCTGAACATTTCCGGCAGTGAACTTCGCCAGCGTCTGAACGAGGGCCGCGAGATTCCCGCCTGGTTCACCTATCCCGAAGTTGTCTCGGAATTGCGCCGCAGCTTCCCGCCTCGCCACAAGCAAGGCGTCACCATCTTCTTCACCGGACTTTCGGGTTCCGGTAAGTCGACCATCGCCAATGTATTGATGACGAAGTTCCTCGAGACCGGCGGGCGCCCAGTCACACTGCTGGACGGCGACCTGGTGCGCAAGAATCTGTCTTCCGAACTGGGCTTCTCCAAGGAGCATCGCGACATTAACATCCGCCGCATCGGTTACGTCGCGTCGGAAATCACCAAGAACGGGGGCATCGCCATTTGCGCGCCCATCGCGCCTTATGACGCAACCCGCAAGCACGTGCGGCAGCTGATCGAGCCCTACGGCGGGTTCATTCTGGTGCACATCGCGACCTCGGTGGAGGTCTGCGAACAACGCGACCGCAAAGGCCTGTATGCCAAGGCACGCGCGGGGATTCTCAAAGAGTTCACCGGCATTTCGGATCCTTACGAAGTTCCAGCCGACGCCGAAGTCGTCATTAACACCGGCGACTTGTCGGCCGAGGAAGCAGCGCAGGAAATCATCCTGCATCTCGAAAGGGAAGGCTTTATCGGAACCGCCGCGGAATCGATCTAGTTCGCTCTGTACTGTCACGGTCTGGTAAACACGGTCTGGTAAACACGGGTCTGGTAAACACGATCTACTAAACATGGATCTACGAACATGGATCTGCTGATCAAGATATTGGTGGGTTTTGGAGTCGGGGCCCTCATCGGAATGACGGGAGTGGGAGGTGGCGTTCTGCTGCTTCCGATCCTCATTTTCGGTTTAGGTGTGCCGCCCCTGCTTGCAGTAGGCTCCGACGCTCTTTTCAATTTTGTCACCAAGATCGGCGCCAGCGTCGTCCACCTCCGCAAAGGCACAGTGCGGCTCAAGGTGGTCGTCGCGCTCGCCATCGGCAGCGCACCGGGTTCTTATCTGGGCGTAAGCTTTCTGGTTCACTTGCGAAACGCTTACGGCAATTGGGTCAACCACTTCATCACGGTTGCGGTGGGAGTTTTGCTGATCTGTATTCCGACCTTCCTGTTCTTCCAGAAGAAAATTGAAGACCGGGCCGCGACGCACCCGCCGACGATAAGGTCGTTCGCCTGGATGTCGCTCATCGGGCTGGTAGCCGGTTTTCTGGTGGGCATTACCTCAGTCGGCTCCGGCAGCATCGTCATGATGATGCTTCTGCTGTTCTATAGCTTTCAGCCGAAGGTGATGGTGGGCACCGACATTGTTCACGCCCTCATTCTCACGGGCGTGACCAGCCTTCTCCATTTTCGGATGCACAATATTGACTTCCATCTGGTGGGAGCGCTGGTGATCGGCTCGATTCCAGGAGGACTGTTCGGTTCTTACCTGAGCACACGGGTCCCAGTTCCGTGGCTGCGCCGCATTCTTTGCGCAGTGCTGCTGGCGACGGGCGCGCGCATGTTAATGGCTTAATCAGAGTATGCATTCAAATTCATACGCACAAATATTGGAACGCATTCACTCTGCGCTGGAAGCTTCTCGCAAGGTTTTTGCGCGCTTCACGTCGGGGCCGGTGGAGGCGAAATACAAAGTCGGGCATGATCCGGTCACCGAGGCAGATCGCGCCCTGGACATCGTACTGCGCAAGGAACTGCTGCGCAGTGGAGAAGGCTGGCTCTCGGAAGAGAGCGTGGACGATCCCATCCGGCTGCAGCGCTCGCGGGTCTGGGTGGTTGATCCCCTCGATGGCACGCGCGAGTTTGTGCAAGGCATTCCCGAGTTCTGTGTCTCCATCGGATATGTCGAGAACGGGCGTCCGGTTGCCGGAGGAATTTGCAATCCTGCCACGAACGAGATTTTTCTCGGGTCGGTCGAATCAGGGGTCACTTATAACGGCAAACCTGCGCTCCCGACTCAACGCAACACGCTCGCCGGCGCCGTGGTTCTCGCCAGCCGCAGCGAAGTGAAGCGCGGCGAGTGGAAGGCGTTCGAGAATTCGGGTTTCAAAATTCGCCCCATGGGTTCAGTCGCCTACAAACTCGCACTGGTTTCCGCCGGCCTGGCCGACATTACCTTCACACTGACGCCGAAGAACGAGTGGGACGTTGTAGCCGGCGCGGCCCTCGTGCAGAGCGCAGGCGGGTTCGTGAGCACGCTGGAGAAAACCAAACTGATCGCCAATCGCCGCGACCCGTTGTTATCAGGTCTGCTGGCTAGCGGACCTTTCCTGAAAGACGAACTACTCTCCCTCGTGGCGCCGCATATCGGGCTGACCCCGTCGTCGATGGAAAAGTAAGCTCCACTCCGGTCAAAACTTTCTCTTGCTCCCAACCCACATCGATGTTATTTCTGTCTCTCTTTAATTTCAAATGAGAAACCTAATACAGAAACATGCACCTGGCCCGGAGCGCCTGATTGCCTGACCCAAACGCAGACGCCGACCCACTAGACCAAATCTCATTCGTCTCTTCCGGTACCTCGAAGGCCGACGCTGAAGATCGCAACCGCCCCAAGCGCGTTCTCGGCTTCCGCGATCTCGTTTTGTTTTACGTGGTCACCGGCATCAGCTTGCGCTGGATCGCCACCGCCGCTGCCGCCGGCCCCAGCTCCATCGTCATCTGGATCGGCGCCTGGCTCTGCTTCTACACCCCTCTCGCTCTTTCCGTTGTCGAGCTTTCTTCCCGCTATCCCAGTGAAGGCGGCCTGTACGTGTGGAGCAAGCGCGCCTTCGGAGACTTCTCTGGCTTCATGTCCGCCTGGACTTACTGGACTAGCAACCTCCCGTACTTCCCCGCCGTCCTTTATTTCGCTGCCAGCAACATTCTCTTCATGCGGCAGAATGCATGGGAGCATCTTTCAAACAACGCCACGTTCTACATCGTCTTCTCTTTGCTTACGCTGGGCGCAGCGACGCTCATGAACATCGTCGGACTCGACGTCGGTAAGTGGCTGCACAACGTCGGGGCGCTGGCCATGTGGATTCCGGTGGGCATCATCATCGTGCTGGGATTGATTGCGTGGCATCGCTACGGCTCGTCCACATCGTTCACTGTGCACTCGATGAAGCCCAGCACGCATCTCAACGACCTCATTTTCTGGTCGGTGCTGGCGTATGCGTTCGGTGGGTGCGAGACCGCCTCCTTCATGGGCGAAGAAATCAAGAATGCCCGCCGCTCCATCCCGTTCGCTCTACTCTTTGGCGGTGTGACCGTAGCCTTTTGCTACATCGTAGGAACAGCAGCCGTTCTGTTGGCTTTGCCCTCAAGCGAAGTCAGCAGCCTGCAGGGACTGGTGCAGGCCATCTCGAAAACCTCGACACGCCTGGGCTTTCCCGGGGTGTTGCCGATCGCAGCTTTTCTGATCGCGCTCAGCAACATCGGCGCCGCCGGAGCCTTCCTTGCCGGGGTCGCCCGCCTGCCCTTCGTCGCCGGCATCGACCGCTTCCTGCCTCCCGCCTTCGGCACACTGCACCCCCGCTGGAAAACACCGTGGGTCGCGCTGCTCACTCAGTTCGTTTTCGGCGCGCTCTTCATCTTTCTAGGCCAAGCCGGAACTAGCGTTAAAGGAGCCTACAACGTGTTGGTCAGCATGGGCGTAATCGTGAATTTCATCCCGTTCTTGTATTTGTTCGCCGCCATGATCAAACTGCAGCGCGACCCCGCCGGGCCGGACGTAATCCGCGTGCCCGGAGGCAGCACGGTCGCCAAACTGGTCGCCACACTCGGATTGGTCACCACCGGCGCGACGATTGTTTTCTCTGTGATTCCCCAACCCGACGAGCCCAACAAACCGCTGGCGCTGCTAAAAATTGTGGGAGGGACTGCTATGCTTCTAATGCTCGGTGTTTGGATTTACGTGGTCGGAAAGCGCAGAACCGTCCGTGAAAAGATGGCTTGACCAATCTTCAGATCGCTTGTCTGTCTTCCGGATGTTCGTACAGGTCCTTTTCGGACAGCACCGGCGGTCCCGCAGGCTTCATTCCAGCACGCGAAACTGCGCCGAACATTGGGCCACGCGCGGGCATCACGGGTGCGAAACTCATGAATCCGATTTTCGGAACGATATCGTCGTAAATTGCTTCCATGCCGCCACGGAGCAGATAAGTTTCGTGCCAGAAACCGGTTCCGCCGGAACCCTTCAAAAAGTTCTGCCACCACTCCCGGTGCGGATCCGAGCGTGTCCACTTCAGCAACGACTCCTGATCGCGCCAGTATTGGCGCATGCCGGCATGCATCGGGAAAAAAGAAAAGAGAAAATTTTCGTGCAACAGCAATCCGTCGGGATGGGCGGCAACTGAGGAAGAGATCTTTGGTCCGAATCCAAGCAGCGTCTTGATTCCCGCGATGCGATTTACGCACATGCCAAGGTAGATGACGACGAGGTCGGGATAGCCCGAAAGATCAACCGTCCGTCGCTCGACGCGGGTAGGCATAAGCGAAAAAACGCGCAGCCTCAATTTTATACCGGCGTCGCCGTCTTTCGCGCAGGATTAAAAAACGGCAGCGCAGTCACCTTCACATTCGTCTTCAGCCGGATCGCCTCGATCGTGATCTCCATCTGCAACTGCGTCCCTAGCTTCGAGTGTTCGTTCTCGACGCTGGCCAGCGCGATCATCTTTTTCAGAATCGGCGACCAACTGGTCGTCGTCGCCTTGCCAACCTGCTTTTCTCCTGAGTACAAAGGCACAGCCACGCGCGAAGCCTGGCTCGGTGCAGCCGGAGTCAGCCCGTAACCCTCATAGAGTGCTTCCACGTCGGTCCAATCCACTTCCACTCCAACGAGTTGCCGAGGTACACCATTCTTCGCATCCAACTCCAGCGCCCGCTTGCCAATGAAATTTTCTTTTTCCAGGTGCACCATCTTGCCGAAGCCCAACTCATACGGCGAATACTTCTGCGACGGAATCAGCGCCTTCTTAGAACTCGAGTAATCCACTTCAATCAGCAACAACCCGGCTTCCACGCGCGCCACATCCAGCGCCAGCATGCCTGCTGCGTGCAGATCAAACTGCTTCCCTTTTTCCGTCAGCGCATCCCAAACCTTCACCGCATCGTTGGCTTCTTTTAAGGGAACCCAGATTTCATATCCCAGATCACCGGTGTACCCAGTCCGCGAAATGTCCACTGGCACGCCCGCAATCTTGCCACGAGTCACGCGAAAATATTTCAAATTTGCAATGTCGGCGTCAGCAACCGTCTTCAGTAGCTTCGCCGAAGTCGGCCCCTGCAAAGCCAGCGCCGCAACTTTCTCGGAAATATCTTCGACCTGCACATCCATATTCAGGCCGTTCTGCCGGAACCAGCGTAGGCTCGGGTCGGCCGCCGTCCAGCGATAAACATTTTCCTCCAGCCGCGAAATCGTTCCATCGTCGATGACCTTGCCCTCTTCATCGCACCAGCAGCAGTAAATCACCTGCCCCACTTTCACCTTGTTGATGTCCCGCGTGATTACGCGGTTCACCAGTCGAGTGGCATCTTTCCCCGTGATCAAATACTTATACAGCGGAGAGATATCGATCAGCGCCGCCGCATTACGGATGGCGTTGTACTCGTGCTCGTGATGCACCTCGTATACGCTGACCGTGTAGTATCCCGACCACTCGCGGTAATTCAAGCTGTGGCAAAGCGGAAAAGTTCTCTCGTGAAACGCGGTTCCAATGGGCAAAGGAGTAGCCTCGGAAAGAATTAGGTCGAAGCCGGATTATATGCACCCGCAGACCCGCGCGGCAACCCGCGCACCGCATGACTATCAGTCACCGCTTTGCAAATGAGCAGACAAAACCGCCAGTTCCGGATAGAATGACGATTCAATTTCAGCTATGCGCTCAGTGATCCCAATTCTGTCGAACCCCCTCCGCAGCTGGAGCGTTCTTCCCAGCGGCCTCTAATACGCGTACCGCGAAACTGCGCTAATATTCCTCGTCCCCATTCTCAATCAGCAAGCTGACAGCAAAAGGTTAAGCGCTTATGGCCAATTCATACGATGTCATCGTGATCGGCGGCGGCCACAATGGCCTCGTCAATGCCGCCTACCTCGCTCGTGCCGGAAAGAAAGTGCTCGTGCTCGAACGCCGTCATATTCTCGGCGGCGCGGCCTGCACCGAAGAAGTCTTCCCCGGCTTCAAGTTTTCCGTATGCTCTTATGTTGTGTCGCTGCTGCGTCCGGAGATCATCCGCGACCTCGATCTCCCGCGCCACGGCCTCGAGATCCTTCCGCTCGACGGCACGTTCACGCCCATGCCCAGCGGAGATTACCTGTGGCGCGTGAACGACCACGGCAAGACGCATCGTGAGATCGCCCGCCACTCCCGCGTGGACGCCGAAGCCTACGACGAATTCGGCAAAGCCATGCAAGCCATGTGCCGCTTCGTGAAGCCAATTCTCAGCATGGTCCCGCCAGACCCCAACACGCTCAACCCGCGCGAACTGATGAAGCTGCTCTTCATCGGACGCCGCTTCCAGGGCATGTCGAGCTACGACAAATACAATCAGGTCCAGCTCATGACCATGAGCGCCATTGATTTTCTAGATCAGTGGTTCGAAACTGATGTACTCAAAGCAACAATGTCAGCCTCGGGAATCATTGGCACTTTCCTCGGCGTGCGCTCGCCCGGCACAGCCTACGTTCTGCTGCATCACTACATGGGAGAAATTGACGGCGCATTCCGCGCCTGGGGCTTCGCCCGTGGCGGCACCGGCGCAATTTCAAACGCCATCGGCGACGCAGCCCGCGAAGCCGGCGTCGAGATTCGCACCCAGGCTGCCATCGCGAAAATCATCGTGAAAGACGGCAAAGCCAAAGGAGTAGTTCTCGCCAACGGCGACGAAATCTACGCCGAAACAATTTCCTCAAGCGTCGATCCCCGCCTCACCTTCAACAAATTCATCGAAGCCGAACATCTCCCCGCCGACTTCCTGGAAGACATCAACCGCTTCAAGTACCGTGGATCTTCGGGCAAGGTAAACGTGGCGCTCGATGCGCTGCCGAACTTCAAGGCGATTCCCGGACCCGGCGCGCACCTGCGCGGCGCAATTTCTATTTCGCCGAGTGTCGAATACATGGAGCGAGCCTATGACGACGCGAAGTACGGTAATTTCTCGCGGAAGCCTTACATCGACATGGTGATCCCGTCGCTCACCGACCCTTCGGTCGCACCACCCGGCAAGCACGTGCTCTCCTGCTTCGTGCAGTACGCGCCCTACAAGCTGCGCGCCGGCTTGAACTGGGACGATCAGAAGGAAGCTTTCGGTGACACGGTCGTCAATACCATCGCCGAGTACGCGCCCAATATCAAAGACATCATCCTTCACAAACAAGTCATCACTCCACTCGATCTCGAACGCGAGTGGGGCTTGAGCGAAGGCAACATCTTCCAGGGCGAACTCTCGCTGGAGCAACTTTTCTTCCTGCGTCCCGCACCGGGATACGCGCGCTTTCGCACTCCCATCCAGAATCTCTACATGTGCGGTTCGGCGACGCATCCCGGCGGCGGCATCATGGGCGCGCCCGGGCGCCTCGCAGCATTGGAAATGTTGAAAGACAGCAAGGGAGCCGCGTAAAAATATGCTCTGTCATCCTGAGCGAGGATTGTCCTTTGCGCGGAAAGCGCGAAGGACAGCCGCACTCGAAGGATCCCTACCTTCTATGCTGCACTCGTTTGAGAGACCCACTCTATGAACACTACCGCCACGAACGCACGCGACATCGTCATCATCGGCGGCGGCCACAACGGGCTGGTCACCGCGTTTTACCTGGCCAAAGCGGGATTCAAGCCGCTCGTGCTAGAGCGCCGCGCCCAAGTCGGCGGCGCAGCCATCACCGATGAATTTCATCCCGGCTTCCGTTGCTCCACGCTGGCCCACACTGCCGGCCCCATTCGCCCAGACATCGTCCGCGACATGCAACTGGAAAAACATGGTCTACGGCTGATCACGCCGGATACTTGCGTCACCGCGCTCTCGCCCGACGGTCGCGCCCTTTCGCTCTACCAGGACGAAAACAAATCCGCGCAGTCGATCGCCGCCTTCTCGCAAAAGGACGCGGCGAAGTATCCCGAGTTCGAAAAATCTTTGGGAAAGATCAGCAAAGTAATCGCGGAAGCGCTCGCTAC
>JBAUYE010000153.1:0-1744 GCA_049584615.1 Candidatus Sulfotelmatobacter sp. | reverse complement strand
GGCACAGCAACCAGAGGCACCTCCAGCCGCCAAGCCAGACCCCGCGCCCCATGGCGACGCAAACGCCACAGCCAACGCGCCTGATTCCGCGCCCGACCAAAACCCCGAGGCCATGTTTCCCCATTTCAAGGACACCCGCTTCTGGCTTTCCGGTCAGGCGAATTTCATTTTCCAGACCCATCCTTCATTTCACGCCGACTACAGCGGCAAGAACAGCCTCAGCCCCAACTTTGAGGAGGCTACGTCTCGCGTGTTAACTCTCTACACCGGCGTGCGGCTCGATAATTCCACCGAACTTCTGATCGACATCGAAGAGGCTGGCGGGGCCGCACTCAGCACCGGTCTCGGCCTCGCCGGCAACACCGATCTCGACATTGTGCGCAATCCTCTCTTGAGCAAAGCACCCTACCTCGGCCGGGGCATGATTCACAAAGTATTCGCGTTGAGCAAAGATAAAGTCGAAAACCAGCGCAGCTGGCTTTCTCTTTTCGACGAACTCCCGCGCCGCCGCCTGGAGGTCCGCTTCGGCAAATTCAGCATGCCGGATTTCTTCGACATAAATTCCGTGGGCTCCGATACCCACCTTCAATTCATCAACTGGACCACCGACAACAACGGCGCTTGGGACTATGCCGCCGACACCCGCGGCTACACCGTCGGAGCAACCGCCGACTACGAAGACCGCAACTGGGGATTCCGTTTCGCCGAAGCCCTGATGCCGAAAATCGCCAACGGAATTGATCTGGTTTGGAAGCCGTGGCAAGCCCATGCGGAAAACTTTGAGTACGAACTGCGCCATGGCTTCATACCGAAGAAATCGGGAGTGGTGCGCCTGCTGGCCTACACCAATTACGCCAACATGGGCATCTATCGCGACGCGGTCGCCAACTTTGAAGCGGGCCTCACGGCCATTCCAGAGATCACCGACCATCCCTGGCACATCACGCGCAAGTACGGTTTCGGAATCAACCTTGAGCAGAATCTCCTGCCGAACCTAACGGCTTTCGCCCGCTTCGGCTGGGATAACGGCAAGACCGAATCCTTCGCGTACACGGAAGTCGATCAAACATTCGCCGAGGGACTAGGCGCCAACGGCGCCTGGTGGCATCGCAGGCAGGACCGCGCCGGCATCGCTTTCGTCTCCAACGCAATTAAGAAGGATCACCAAACCTACCTCGCAGATGGCGGCCTCGGCTTCCTGCTCGGTGACGGAGCTCTCAATTACGGCCGCGAGAATATCGTGGAGTCTTACTACACAGTGCACGTGTGGCGCGGCATTTACCTCGCTCCTGGCCTGCAGCATATCGTCGATCCAGGCTACAACCGTGACCGCGGTCCGGTGCTCGTGCCTTCGTTCCGCGGCCATGTCGAGTTCTAGGAGGCTGCGAAACGTTTGATTCTGGGGTGGAGCAGGCCTTCCAGGCATGCGTCAAGCGACACCAAGAGAAGCTGGGCTTCAGCCCCCGAGGTACGATAGAGCGCAATTACTTCTCCACCGTCACACCCTTCCAGAACGCCACGTACCCGGTGATCTGCTTCGCCGCCGGCTTCGGCTCCGGGTAGAACCACGCCGCCCCAGCATTCCGTTTGCCCTTGACCTCAACATCGTAGTAGTTCGCCGTCCCTTTCCACGGACACACCGTGTGCGCCCCGCTAGGTTTGAAATATTCCTTGCGGATCGCATCCGGCGGAAAGTATTGATTACCCTCCACCTCGACCGTCGCATCGCTTTCGGCCAGCACTG
>JBAUYE010000152.1:0-4126 GCA_049584615.1 Candidatus Sulfotelmatobacter sp. | reverse complement strand
TTCAAACCATTTAATTGATTCCATGCGGTTGAGCCGAAGCCCGAAAGCTGAAGCCCGAAAGCCGATCCTCTATGTTCGTTGAGTTCTTTGTCCATCGTCCGGTGTTTGCCTCGGTATGCGCGCTGCTGATCGTTCTGGCGGGCACGGCCGTGATTCCCACGCTGCCGATCGCGCAGTTTCCCGATCTCGCTCCGCCGCAAGTCGGCGTGACCAGTTCTTACATTGGCGCGAGCGCGCAGACCGTGGAGAGCGCGGTCACCATTCCACTGGAGCAGGAAATCAACGGCGCCGAGGGAATGAAGTACATGACCTCGACCAGTGGAAATGATGGCACCAGCAGTATTGTTGTCACATTCGACCTCACGCGGAATCCCGACCTGGCCACGGTCGACATCCAGAACCGGGTGAACACCGCGCAGGGCAGGCTTCCGGCCGCGGTGAAGGCTGTCGGCATCACGACCGCGAAGACATCGCAGAATTTTGTCTTCGGCGCCGCGATCACAGCCGACAACGACCGTTATACCCCGCTGTTCATGAGTAACTACGTCGATGTATACGTTCGGGACGCGCTCAAGCGCATCCCCGGCGTCGCCGATGTGATCGTCTTCGGCGAGGGCAAGTACTCGATGCGCCTATGGCTCGATCCGGGGCGTATGGCCGGTCGCGGGCTGACCGCGCCCGACGTGGTGAACGCACTCTCGGAACAGAATGTCGAAGTCGCGGCCGGTCAGGTCGGCCAACAACCTGCCATTGCCGGGCAGCAGTATCAGATCAGCGTGCGTGCGGTCGGGCGTCTGAGCGAGGCCTCCCAGTTCGAGAACATCATTCTGAAGACCAACTCTGATGGGACGCTGGTTCGCCTGAAAGACGTGGGCCGAGCTGAGTTGGGCTCGGAGAGCTATGGCAACAAGATTACGTACAACGGGCAACAGGCGATCGGGCTGGGCGTGACTCAGCTTTCGACGGCGAACGCCCTTGATGTCGACCGCCGGGCCATTGCGGAATTAAACCGGCTGGCGAAGAGCTTTCCGCCGGGAATGAAGGCTCACGTAGCGTTCGACACCACCGACGCCGTGGGCGAATCCATCCGCGACGTGGCCTTCACCGTAGGGTTGGCGATCGGCCTGGTCATCCTGGTGATCTTTATCTTCCTTGGCGACTGGAGGACGACGATGATTCACTTCATCGCCACCCCGGTCTCGCTCATCGGCACTTTCATCTTTGTGAAGTTACTCGGTTTCTCCATCAACACGTTGACGTTGTTCGGCATCACACTCGCCACCGGCCTCGTTGTAGACGATGCCATCGTGGTGATCGAAAACATTGAGCGCCATATCGCCGAGGGCGAGCATGACTCGAGCAAGGCAGCGGCAGCGGCCACCGGCGAAATTACCAGCGCCGTTATCGCTACTTCTTTGGTGCTGGTTGCCGTGTTTGTGCCCGTCGCCTTCTTTCCCGGGACGACTGGCATTTTGTTTCGGCAGTTTGCGCTGACCATCGCATTTTCCATTGCCATTTCCGCTTTCAACGCGCTCACTCTCGCTCCCGCGCTGGCGGCGATTTTTCTGCGCGGCGGCCACCGCCAGAAGTGGTGGTGGCTGAGAAAGTTTGACGACGGCATTGTTGCCCTCACCCGTGGCTACCGCGCCCTGCTGCATCACGTGCTGAAATACAAGCTGGCGATGGTGGTGCTGTTTTTCGCTGGCCTGGGGCTGACTTATTTTGTCTTTACGCACGTACCTACGGGCTTCGTGCCCGATGAAGACCAGGGTTATTTGATTATCGTCATTCAGTCGCCGCCCGGCGCTTCGCTCGAATATACGGCTGATATCGGGAAGCAGGTTTCACATATACTCGCCGATATACCAGAGCTGGAAGGCACATTTTCCATCGCCGGCTTCAGTTTTGCCGGAGCCTCGGCAAATCAGGGATTGATTTTCGTCCCGCTGAAGCCTTACTCGCAACGCAAGGGCGAGGAGCACAGCGCCACGGCGATTCTGAATCGAGTACGTCCGCGCTTGTTCGGGGTTCAGGGCGCGATTGTTTTTGCCACGTTGCCACCGGCCATTAGCGGCCTTGGGCAATTCGGCGGCTTTCAATTTGTCGTACAAGACCAGGCTGCGCACACTCTCGAAGAGCTGTCGAACACAACCCACGACATCATCCGAGAGGCTGCAGCGCGCAAGGACCTCGTGGGACTTTATACGCCGTTCACCGCCAACGATCCGCAATATCTGGTAACCATTGACCGTGAAAAAGCGAAGACCCTGCACGTGCCGCTGTCGCAAATCACCGACACCCTGGGTGTGTACATGGGTTCTTCCTACGTAAATGACTTTGATTTCAATAACCGTTCGTATCGCGTCTATGTGCAGGCGGATAGGCAATTCCGTTCCCAAGCGCAGGACATGAACCAGTTCTATGTCCGCTCTGACAATGGGGCGATGGTGCCGCTGGACAATTTGATCAACACTACGCAAACCACCACGGCGCAAGTAATAAGCCATTACAACCTGTTCCGCTCGGCGGAAATTGATGGCTCTGCCGCACGCGGCTACAGTTCCGGCCAGGCGATTGCCGCGATGGACGATTTAGCCAAGAAGATGCCACAGGGCTTTAGCTACAGTTGGACCGGGCTATCGCTCGAAGAACTGCAATCGGGCGGAACTACGCTGATTCTTTTTGGATTGGGCACGCTGGTCGTCTACCTGACGCTCTCGGCCCAGTATGAAAGTTTCGTGCTACCTTTCATCGTATTGCTGGCCGTTCCCATGGCACTGCTGGGCGCTCTGGGAGCGCAGTGGATCCGCAGCTTGCAGAATGACGTTTTCTGCCAGGTAGGACTGGTGATGCTCGTCGGACTGGCCAGCAAGAACGCGATTCTGATCGTGGAATTCTCCGAGCAGCTTCGCCAGCGTGGGGTTCCGCTGATGGAAGCCGCTATACAAGCGGCGACTATTCGTTTGCGGCCAATCCTGATGACCTCGCTCGCCTTCATCCTCGGAGTCGTGCCCCTGGTCTTCGCCACCGGAGCCGGCGAAAATGGGCGTCACTCCGTAGGCACAACCGTGTTCGGCGGCATGATCATGTCAACCATTCTTAATCTTTTCTTCATCCCCGTGCTGTATCTGATTATCGAGGGTTGGAGGGAACGCGGGAAAGCGCCGGAAAAAGCTTAGCGGCGGCCGTTGTTCTTCGACGTTCCGGTTTGCTGTCCTGACTTCTTTCCGCGCGCCTTGCGCCGCATCCTCGCCATCCACTCGCGGGAATACATTGTCCCGCGGCACTTGGGCGAGCCGCAGCGACAGGGCGCGGGCTCTTCATCATCGTAGAGGTTGTAATCCCAGAGCAGCTCTTCGCCGGCCGTGATGTCGCGCAGGGCAAAGATCCACGCGCGGCCCTTGATTTCATCGATTTCACAATTAGGGTCGCAGGAATGGTTCAGGTAGGCGCCCAGCCCCTCGCCATCGATGATCGTCTTGCCATCTTCCAGACCATAGAGATAGGTTCGCGCCGCGCCGTCGTACAACCGGTCTGCCTCCTGTGGAGTGATGCGCGGACCTGCATATTCGACGATGCGCGTGCCTTTGCGCACGGGCGAGGTGGTGAAGACACCTACCGCATGAATGCGTGAGGGACGAACGACCAGAGACATCCTATTAATTTCGCATGCGGCAGCAGTTTGAAGGAAGCCGAAAAGATGTTTTGCAGCGGGTCTTGCGGCTACGGATCGTACACCGAGCTGCCGAAGCCCTGCTTACGGGCCGAATCCTGCATGTCTTCCAGACGTCTCTTTTCCTCTTCCAGCTGAGCTTGCATCCGTTCTACCCGCTCCTGCTTTTCCCTCTGGCGCTCGTTCCAGCCCACGCAATTTTCAACGCAGTTGGCGGGAGCGAAACGGATCGACTCGTTGAGTTCATCCACCTGGCCCTGCAGAGTAGCAATCTGGTTTTTCTGCGCAAGAATCTGGGACTTCACGTGCTCAGCCGGCTGCTTTGCGCCGTCCGAAGGCGCTGGCAATGAGCTCTGACTCGCCGGACCGCCGGCCGCAGGTGCACCTGCCGGCCCTGTATGCTCGGGCATCTCTTCGTTGGTAATCACCTTGGATGCCTTGGCATCCTTGCCC
>JBAUYE010000151.1:0-10742 GCA_049584615.1 Candidatus Sulfotelmatobacter sp. | reverse complement strand
GGCGGACCTACGGTCCGCATATGAGTGGCTGAGTTCGAATACGAAAGTAAAAGCCGACGCGATTTCGAGGGTTGGATTCTGCATGGGTGGGCGGGTTTCCTTTCTCGCCAACAGCGTAGTTCCATTGCGCAGCGCGGTTTCGTTTTACGGAGGAGGAATCGCTCCAGCATTGCTGGATCGCGTGGCCAAGCTGGGGGCGCCAACGTTGCTCATCTGGGGTGGATTGGACAAGCGCCTTACGAAGGAGTACCGGAAGGCCGTGACCGATGCTTTGAGTGCACAGCAGAAGGTTTATGTGAATGTCGAGTTCTCCCACGCCGACCACGGGTTCTTCTGCGACGAGCGGGCGGCGTATGAACCGCACGCGGCGCGGCAGGCGTGGGCTTTGACGTTGGAGTTTTTGCGCTCGTGAAGAAACTCGGGATGGTTTTCGCGGCCACGCTGACTCTGCTTTTGACGGGGGCTCTCTTGCAGTTGCCGGGTTCAGCTCCCGCGAGGGACGAGAAAACTTCGGCACCTACTTTTTATAAGGATGTGCTTCCGATACTCCAGGACAAATGCCAGAGTTGCCACCGGAGCGGGGAGGCTGCGCCGATGGCGCTGGTGACCTATGAGCAGACACGGCCCTGGGCGTCGAAGATTGCGGCTGCGGTACAGATGCGGATGATGCCACCCTGGTTTGCCGATCCGCGGTATGGACATTTTGCCAATGACCCGTCGCTGAGTGCAGAGCAGATTGCGTGCATTGTGGCCTGGGCAGGTGGTGGAGCACCGGCGGGAGACGCGCGCGATGCGCCTGCGCCGTTGGCATGGAATGAAGACTGGAACATTCCGCAGCCGGATTTGGTGGTGAAAATGCCGAAGGCGGTGCAGATTCCGCCGGGTGGCGAGGTTGAATATACGTACGAGATTGCGCCTACACATTTCACGGAAGACAAATGGGTGCAGATGGTGGAGGTGCGGCCTTCGAGCGCGGCGCATGTGCATCATGCGGTGGTGTACATCCGGCCTCCGGATTCGCCGTGGCTGCGGCATGCGCCGGTGGGCGAGCCGTTCACGGCTTCGATGCTGACGGATCCGGAGGAACGGCGTCAGGCACACGAGACCACTAGCGATCTGTTATTGGTGTATGCGCCGGGGAGTGCGCCGGACCGGTGGGCGGACGGAATGGCGAAGTTTGTTCCGGCAGGGTCGGATCTGGTATTTCAGATGCACTACACGACGAACGGCGAGGCGGCGAGCGACGAGACCAGCGTTGGGTTGGTGTTTGCGAAGAGTCCGCCGAAGCAGCGGGTGATCACGCTGCAGTTGAATAATCACGCACTACTGATTCCTCCGGGAGCGGATGATTTTCGCGTGGAAGTGCAAGGGACAGTGCCAAACGACGCAACTTTGCTCAGTTTTTTCCCGCATATGCACCTTCGCGGGAAGCGGTTTGAATACGACATTGTGCACGACGACGGAAGCGTGGAGACGCTGCTGCGGGTGAATTATCACTTTCACTGGCAGCTGAGTTACAAACTGGCGGAGCCGCGGGCGTTGAAGGCGGGGACAACGTTGCGGGCGGTGGCATGGTATGACAATTCGAAGAACAATCCGCACAACCCCGATCCGGAGAAGATGGTGACGTGGGGCGATCAGACTTCGCAGGAAATGATGGTGGGATTTTTTGATGTGGCGGTGCCGGCGAAGATGGACAAGTGGCAGTATTTTATCCGGAGCAAAGAGAATTGAAGGATTTGGCGATCGAGTAATTTTGCGATTGAAGACCTCAAAAAAGGGCCAATTGTTTGGAATCGAAATCCTCTAGTTGCTGACCGGCTTGGTATTTGTAAGACTGTGTTGGGCTCATCGACTTGATGGCGAATCCGGTTTCTCTTGCATCAGTGGAAAAGCAGGGTGGGCGCGGGTCCAGAGTGGCGTACTGGGCACTCACCGTGGTGTTTCTCGCGGTTTACGTTGGGTCGATGTTTACGCCGGGGCTGCTGGATGACGCCGACAGTACCCACGCGGAGGCGGCGCGCGAGATGGTAGTGACGGGAGACTGGGTCACACTGCATATCAACGGCGTCCGGTATCTGGAGAAACCGCCGTTGCCGTATTGGCTGGTGGCAATCTGCTACAAGATCCTGGGAGTGAACGAATTCAGTACGCGGCTGCCGATGGTGTTATCGGTGCTGCTGCTGGGAGTGTTGGCGTTTTGCTGGGGACGTCGCGCGTTCGGCGAGCGGACCGGGATTTATGCGGGATTGTTCGTCTTCACCTGCGCGGGCGTGTACCTATTCACGCGGGTTCTCATCCCGGATGTGCTGCTCAGCCTGCTGATCGCGGCGGCGATGTATTTTTTCCTTACCGCGCTGGAGCCGAATGCTGCACCCTGGCGATGGTACGCCGGCTACGCGATGATGGCGTTGGGCGTGCTGACCAAGGGACTGATCGCGTTGGTGTTTCCCTGCGGGACGGCATTTTTCTTTCTGCTGATTACCGGAGAATGGCGGCGCTGGCGGGAGTTCCAGTTGATTTCAGGGCTGGCGTTATTTCTGGCAATCGCAGTGCCGTGGCATATTCTGGCGGGGTTGCGGAATCCAGGAACGGCAGACCATCACGGTTTTTTCTGGTTTTATTTCGTCAACGAACACTTCCTGAGATTTCTGGGGAAACGGTACCCGCGGGATTACAGCAAACTTCCCGCGACGTTGTATTGGACGCTGCATCTGGTGTGGTTGTTTCCGTGGAGTCTCTATCTGCCGGCGGCGGTGACGACCGCCATGGGAGCATGGCGGGGGCGGCGCGGCAGTTCGGAGACCAGTTCGGAGACACGGCAGAGTGGCGGGCCGCGGCCCACCGGTTTTGCTTCGCGGACTCGGATGCTGTGCTGGATTTGGGCGGGAGTGGTGCTGATCTTTTTTGCCCTGTCGACTAACCAGGAGTACTACACGTTTCCTGCGTATTTGCCGCTCTTGCTCTTGCTCGCGGATGGTGTGGCGCAGTGCGAGCGGACGGAGTGCGAACGTGGGGTGAGCGCGGGTTGGCTGACGACCTCTGCCGGCCTTTTGGCGGTGATTGGAATTGCAGCCAGTGCGGCATTATTGATCGGGTTGTGGAAGTCGCGGAACCTGCCGTTCGAGGCGGACATTGGAAATGTGCTGGGCAAACAGGATTTGAACGCGTACACGCTTTCGATGTCGCACATTCTTGATTTGAGCTATGCGTCGTTTGCCGCGCTACGGCTCCCGGCGGCGCTGGCTGCGGTGGTGCTGCTGGTGGCTCCGTTAACGTCATTCATTCTGCGCGTGTTCCGGCGGCACTATTCTGCAACCTGGGTGCTGGGGGCAGGATTCGCGGTCTTCTTGGTGGCGGCGCACATTGCCCTCGGGCGCTTTGGTCCGTATCTTTCCTCGAAGCAGTTGGCGCAGGAAATCGAAGCGCGGGCGCGGCCGGAAGATAAGGTGATGATTTATGGCGACCAGGCGTTCGGATCCTCGTTGCTCTTTTATCTGCGGCGGCCGATTGATCTGGTCGAGGGGCGTACGACTTCGATGTGGTTTGGTTCGACCTTTGCCGATGCGCCCAAGATCTATTTGAGCAACGCAGATTTGCAGCGGGACTGGGCGGGGAGCGGACGAGTGTTCCTGTTCGTCCCTCCGTATGAAAAGGCAAGAGTCGATGAACTTTTGCCGGCGAAGTTTGTCATCGCGGAGCTTTCCGGTAAATACGTGTATAGTAACCAGCCGTAAAAAGGCTGGTTCCAAACACTTCTACTGAGGGTAAATTGATGAAGAAAAAACTCCCGTCAGCCTTTGGCGCGGTCGCCTTACTTATGCTGGGTGGAATCGTGATCGACGGCGCGAAAGCGCAGTCGGGTGCGGCTCCATCTGCTAATGCTGCCGGACCTAAGAAGGCCGAGGAGCAGTTCAAGAACATTCAGGCGCTCAAGGGAATTCCGGCCGATCAACTGATCCCGGCGATGCAGTTCATCACGGCGTCACTCGGAGTGGAGTGCCAGTTTTGCCATGTGGAGGGCGCGTTTGAGAAGGATGACAAGAAGACGAAGCAGACCGCGCGGAAAATGATGGAGATGATGTTCGCCATTAATAAGGATAACTTCGGGGGACATCGCGAGGTGACTTGCTATTCCTGCCACCGGGGAAGCGCCACTCCGGTCGCAACGCCGTTGGTGATGGCGGAAGCGCCGATGGGCGTGGGCGAAGCAAAGAAGGCTGCGGAAACGAACAGCCAAGAAGCCGGAAAGGAAGCGAGCGGGCCGCTGGCTGATCAGTTGCTCGATAAATATCTGCAGGCTATTGGCGGCGCCGCTGCAGTTAAGAAAATTACGAGCCGCGTGATGAGGGGGACGATCACCTTCGGTGACAGGAATGTTCCGATCGACATTTTCTCGAAGGATCCGGACAAGCGAGTGTCGTTCACGCACACGCCAGACGGAGACAGCGTGACCGCGTTTGATGGGCACGACGGCTGGTTGGGGATTCCAGGGCATGCAGTGCGGGAAATGCACGGGCCCGATATCGATGGCGCGTCGATGGATGCGGATCTTCACTTTGCAGCGCACTTGAAGGAGATGTTCAGCGCCGTGCAGACGTCGGGCACGGAGAAGATAGGCGAGCGCAAAGCCTACCTGGTAATTGGGCAGCGCGATGGCAAAACGCCCCTGCGGCTGTATTTTGACGAGCAGTCTGGGTTGCTGCTGCGGCTGGTTCGGTATGGAGACACGCCCTTGGGGCTGTTGCCCACGCAAATCGATTACGCGGATTACCGGGACGCGGGCGGGGTGAAAATTCCATTCCGCTGGACGTTGGCGCGGCCGGGCGGCTGGTTCACAATTCAGATCAGTGAAGTGAAGGAGAATGTTCCGGTGGATGATGCGAAGTTTGCCCGGCCTCCAGCGCCTCCGGAAGCGCAGAAGGGCTCGGGGAAGTGAACGCTTTGTACTGCTCGTTTCGCATAACAAATCCTGATAGGAAGGATAAATAGTTTCGATTTCCGTGAAGCGGCGGCAGACGATAGAGTGAGCGCGTGCCGGTTTGTGTTCGGCTGCTTATCTGGGTAAGTGCACTCTTCGCGGGGGAACGACTGTTTAGAACAACATCATGACCAAGGTTGAGGCAGTCATCCAAAACTCCAAACTGGAGGCGGTGAAGAGCGCACTGCAGGAGATTGGCGTCGAGGGCATGACGGTGATTGAGGTGCGGGGGCATGGGCGGCAGAAGGGGCACACCGAGGTCTACCGCGGCCGCGAGTACAGCGTGGACCTCATCCCCAAGACGAAGCTGGAGGTGGTGTTGGCGGACACAATGGTCGAAAAGGCGGTGCAGGCCATATTAGTGGCGGCGCGGACGGGGAAGATTGGCGACGGGAAGATTTTCCTGACGCGCGTGGATGACGCGATCCGCATTCGCAATGAGGAGCGGGGTGAAGGGGCTTTGTAGGAGAGCATTTTAAGTAAGGATCGCAAACACACTGGGGAAAACAAAGACAATACTTAGCGGGACGCGACCGACGGCATCTTAAATAGCAGCGTGTCACCAGCCCTCTCCTAAACGACATGCTGCGCAAGAGCAGCGTGCTTCGATTTGATGTGCATCGATGGTTGATTCATTGACACATGGTCATGACGGCAGCGTCTTCACTGATCAGTGAACTGCGGGGTTCTCTCGTCGAGGAGTCGGCGCGGATCGCGCGGGACTTCGCGGCTACTGGAGACGGACGTGCCGCGGTTGCGCAGCGGACAAGGCTGGTTGAAGACATTCTCAAGCGGCTGTGGCAGGACCTGATATCAGCCGACCTGACGGACCCGCGGGACTTCACGCTGGTCGCGACTGGAGGGTTCGGGCGCGGCTGGCTGTTTCCATATTCCGATGTTGACCTGCTTTTCTTGTATGCCGACCGCCGGGGTGAGGAAGCCCACAAAGAGGAGATCCGACGGTTCTCACAGGAGCTTTGGGATCTGAAGCTCAAGTTGAGCCCAGCATCGCGGACACTGGCGGAATGCGACCGTTTCGATCCGAACAATACCGAATTCACTATTTCTCTTCTGGATTGCCGTTACCTCGCCGGCGACCGCGAGCTGTTCGCGCGGCTGCGCGACAAAGTAATCCCCAAGCTTGTGATGCGGGAAGCGAAAGCGCTGCTGCAAGGGCTAGCCGAGGTCACGCGTGAACGGCATGGAAAATTCGGGCAGACCGTGTTTCATCTGGAACCGAATTTGAAGGAGACGCCGGGCGGGTTGCGGGATTACAACGTGGCCTGCTGGCTGGCGCTGATCTCCGCCATGGGCACGCTGGGCGACTGGCCGCACGTGAGTTCGCTGCGGGCGCCGGTGCGGAAGCAGCTGGATGCGGCGCTGGAATTCCTGATGGCGACGCGGTGTTTTCTGCATTTCCGCCACGGGCGTGACGATAACTCGCTCAGCTGGGAGGCGCAAGACGAAGCTGCCGCGCGGAAGATTGGGGCATCCGATGCGGCGGAGGTTACCGCTGCGGATTGGATGCGGATTTACTTCGGCCATGCCCGTGCCGTGCAGCGCACGGTGATGCAGTTGCAGGAGGAGATTCCCGAGGCCTGGTCTTCGCTGCGACGGCAATTTCAGGGCTGGCGGTCGCGGCCGGCGAGTTCTGACTTTTCCGTGGTGGATGGACTGATTTTTCTGCAGCAGTCGTCTTCTTTACGCGATCCCGAGATGCTGTTGCGGCTGTTTCATTTTATGGCGCATCACGGACTGAAATTGAGTGCGACCACGGAGCACAGGATCGAGCAGGAACTGCCGGCGCTGGCAGTAACACCGCCGCGGGGGGCGGAACTCTGGCTCTATCTTCAGGAAACGCTTCTGCAGCCCCACGCCGCGGAGGCGCTGCGGGCCATGCATTCGCTGCGCCTGCTCACATTGCTATTGCCGGAACTCAAGCCCATTGATTCGCTGGTGGTGCGGGATTTTTATCATCGCTTTACTGTGGACGAGCACTCGATCCTCGCGATTGAAAGTCTGCACCGGTTGAAAGAATCGAGATCCGAATGGGATAAGCGGTATGCGGAGTTGCTGGGAGAGCTCGAAGATCCGGAATTGCTTTATCTCGCGCTGTTATTGCACGACACAGGGAAAGGTATGCCCAGGGGCAATCATGTGGAGGCGAGCCTGGAGATTGCCGGCCGCTGCCTGGACCGGCTCGACGTCGATGCAGGAGAACGAGCGGTGGTGCTGTTTCTGATCGGCAACCATCTGGAAATGTCGGCGCAACTGCGACGGGATATTTTCAATCCGGAGACGGTGGCGGCTTTCGCCGAAAAAGTAGGCACGCCGGAGCGGCTGAAGATGCTGTGCCTGCTGACGTATGCGGATATCAAGGCGGTGAATCCAGAGGCGCTGACGCCTTGGAAGGCGGAAAACGTTTGGCAGCTCTACATTGGCGCGGCCAACTACCTGAATCGCAGTGCGGACCAGCGAGTGCATGATGCGAACGGGGAAAAATTGGCGCGGCTGCGCAGCCTGGCTCCGGTGATGAGCGCGAAGTTCAAGGAGTTTGTCGAGGGATTTCCACAACGATACTTGCGGGTGCACTCCGCCGAAGAAGTGATGCGGCACATGGGAATGGCGGAGGAGATTGGCCACGATCCAGTGCAGGTGGACTTGAAGCGGGGGCGGCACTGGTATGAGGTGACGCTGGTCGCAAAAGATCGCGCGTCGCTGTTTGCCACTTTGACGGGAGTGCTGGCGGCGTGGGGAATGAACATTGTGAAGGCCCACGCCTTTTCAAACCAGGCCGGAACCGTGGTGGATACGCTTTACTTTACCGATCGCTTTCGCACGCTAGAATTAAACATGTCGGAGTGGGAGCGGTTCAAGCAGAGCGTTGCCGCGGTGTTGTGCGGGACCGCGGATTTGGACAAGATGCTGCGCGATCGGCAGCGCAGCGAGAAGAACGCCCGCGTCAAAGTTGTGGTGGAGACCAGAATTGACTTTGACGACGAATGTTCCTCGACGAGTACGCTGCTGCAGGTGATCGCGCAGGACCGGCCGCGGTTGCTGCACCGCATCAGTTCGTGCCTCGCGCATCAGAAATGCAATATTGAAATTGCCTTGATCGACACCGAAGGCCAAATGGCGATCGACACGTTTTACTTGACCTCGGAGGGAAAGAAGCTTACGGCAGAGATCCAGAAGAAGGTGGAAAAGGCGTTGGCGAGTGAGTTGAAGGGTCTCGAACTTGGCGGGTGATCCGAAGCGTCTCCACCGAACCGCCTCTACCAATTCTTGGATGGGAAATCGTCAGAATCGTCGACTTTGCCCCAGTCGCCGCCGGATCCGGCACTGTCACCGCGCGTCTGATTGCGTTTGCGATAGCAAACGAAAATCAGGCCGATGCTCATGAAGGTTGGCGGCGCGATCAGGATCAGGATGCCGCTCTTCAACGCCTGGATCATTCGAGAGCCCGACGCCGCGGCCTGGGTATAACACAGAGCGCAATTCTGGGCGAAGGCTGGCGCCGGAGCTAGCAGGATGACCAGTCCCACGAGCGCAGCGCATCCCAGCGAGATTGTTTTCCAGAGCTTCATGGTCGCTTTTACTTCGCCCATTTTACGCCGTCGAGCGCGCGGAAGCTATCCGTCCAGCCATATTGCATGGCGAGCAGCACAAAGACTGTGAAGATTCCGACAAACCACAACAACCCGCGATTTTCCGCCAAATGCATGAAGAACAGAACAGCCAGCGCCGCCTCGATGACGGCGACTGACAGCATGCGAACCAACATGTCGGACGCACTAATGTTCTGGTAGGCGATGACGAACTGTAGCCCTGCCAGGGCCAGGATGCAGACGAAGACGATCAGATCCTTCGTCAGTCCAGAATTCTTATGGGTCGCGGCGGTAGTCATAGAGATTCGCTCCTGCGTTTGTCCGTCTTAGTGGGACAGATTCAACAGATAGACCAGAGGCACAACAAACATCCAAACCAGATCCACGAAGTGCCAATAGAGTCCTGTGATCTCGAGGTCATCAGCGTTGTAGCGGCCGCCCTGGTAGCGCAACCCCACGGCGATCAGAGCGACCACTCCGCCGGTTACGTGCAGCAGGTGCAGGCCCGTGATGCTGAAAAACAATGAGCTGAATAAAGGCGTGCCCCAGGGATTGTGGAACAGGGTTGCGCCTTCTCCGATCAGGCCCAGCCATTCTTTAATGTGCAGCACGGCGAACATGATTCCGCAAACCGCGGTGATCATCGTCCAGCGAAAGGCTTTGGCTTTGTCGCCCATCCAGGCGTGACGTTCTGCGATGAGCATGGTCAAGCTGCTGGTGAGAAGAATCAGCGTCATCACCAATACGTTGGAGATGCTGTGAAAGGGTCTTGGCCAATCGGGAGTGGCGTTGCGTATGAATCCGTAGGCGACCAGGCAGCCGGCAAAGGTCGCGGTGTCGGCGATGATGAACAGCCACATCGCCATCTTCTTGGCGGCGACCGAGAATGTGGGTGCGGTCATCATCTCCGTCGCATCCGTTCGCGACACCTGACCGTGAATTGAAAGATCGGCTTGACTCACGTTGCCTCCTACCTTTGACGGGGTTCGAGCATCGTTGCTCAGAGCTTCATCCAAAGCAGCAAAAGCAGATACACCCACAGCACACCCATGAAATGCCAGTAACGCGAAGTGGCCTCCAGAGTGCTCCTTCGCAGGGCGGATTTATTCAGTTTGCTGATTACCCGGACCAGACCGCCCAGCCCTCCGAACACGTGCAGAGCGTGAGCGACGGTCAGCACATAGAAGAAGGAGTAGCTGATGTTTGTGGCGAGTCCGAAGCCCTGGGACTTGAGTTGCAGCCAGGCAAAGGTTTGCCCGGCCACGAAGAGCAGCCCCAAGAGGAGCGTTACGTAGAGCCAGCGCGCCGGGCTGGCCCCTTGATCCCTTACTCCGCCCATGAAGCTGGCAATCCGGCGGCGCGCTACCTCCAGTGAGATGCTGCTGGCGATGATCAAGACTGTGTTCAAGTAAAGGACAGGGGGTAGAGTGATGTGCACCAGAGGCGCAGTTCCCTGACGAACGATCAAAGCGCTGGTGAAGGCGGCAAAACTCATGGTGATGGCCGCCAAGCCTACCCAGATGCCAGTGCTCGCGGGGGGAGGGGAAGAATTCTTGACGCGGCGCAAGTCCCCATCGGCGGGAACAAGATTGCGCCAGCCTCCGTTGCCCGAGCCGTGGCTCGGCAGGGGGTCGATCTCGATTTTCGGCGGTTCGTGGACTGTGGTTGCCATACTGCTACTCTCCTGCGGGAACCGGCTACCCTGTTCGAAGATTATTTTTCTTCGTCTGCGCTATGAACGTTTTCCGGCGAGGTCTGCATGATGTAGTCGGCGCTAGCACCCTCGACGCTGTACTGATAAGGATCGTGATAAACCACGGGCATCTTGTCGCCAAAGTTGTTGTGGGGCGGCGGCGTAGCTGTGCTCCATTCGAGCGACGTGCCTTCCCACGGGTTGTCGTTCGGCGCGTGCTCACCCCAGAACCGGCTGTGGATCAGGTTGTAAAGGAAAACCAGCTGGGCAGCCCCGGTGAACAGCGCCGCTACGGTGATGAACTTATGAACGGGAATCAGCGGGATGAGGTAATCGTCGGTGAAAGCCTGGTAACGGCGCACGTTGCCGGCGATTCCCAGGTAGTGGAATGGCATGAAGATGCAATAGGCGCCGACGAAGCTCATCCAGAAGTGGACCTTGCCCAGAGTCTCGTTCATCA
>JBAUYE010000150.1:0-3748 GCA_049584615.1 Candidatus Sulfotelmatobacter sp. | reverse complement strand
ATGATTGTCGATATGCTTCCCTTTTGCCTCTACTTCGTCACAGGCATCGTCACTGGGTTCCATGTTTACACCTTAGCTGTGGCTATCTACGGGGCCCGGCTCAATCCATTAGAACTCGTCTCCTTATTGGGATCGTTGTGTCTGTTGATTGCCGCTTATGTCAGCCTTTCCAAGCCGAATGCAGCGGCGAAGATCGCGCTGCTCGCTTGCCTGATGATTTGGGGCTTCTATGGCCCGGCGATTGCGAAATCCGTACGGACGAAGCTCGATAAACGGAGTTCTGTGTTCTCCGGTCGGGATCCGTTTTCGTTGCCCGAACTCCGGAAGTTGCGTGCCTTGACCGCGCTCTTAATCGAGGGCGAAGGAGGGCTCATCTCACCGCGCAACCTTGGTGCGGACTCGAATCCTTGCCACAAACCCCGATGATATTGCCATACATAGCCATCGCTCTTTTGGTTTTCGCCACGGTGTATTCCGCGATCGTCAGCTTCAGGCAACCTGTGAACCACAAGCGGAGGTGGATTTTTCCAGATGCTGCCAGCGGGTCCACACGAATCTTCGTCGGCGCTCTTACAATTGCACTGTTGACTGGCTTCGGATGGTGGCTGCGCACCAATGCCCAAAATTCTACGCCCCGCTCATCGCGCTTTCTGATTCCCGAGGCATACACGGGTTGGGTACGAATCGAGTTTGAGGTGCAGGGCGCTCCGCCGTTGCCCATGGAAGGCGGTCAGTATGTTCTCAAAATTCCTTCGGACGGCCTACTCCGAACGTCTTCCGCTGAGCAATATGGATGGGCGAAGGATCATTACTATTACTATTCCGCACAGGGAGTGCGCGCACTCCCAGACTCCGGACCTACCGAGCTCATTTGGAGCAAGATCAACGGGGAAGAATCAGGAGTCTCGGGCAAGAGGAATTACGAAGAGTTTTTTGTGGGGAACGCCCAGCAGTTTAGGGATCAAGCGAAGTAAGAGAAGGGGTATGCGCCTCCGGCAGCACACTTCGTGCGGGGAACTCGAAGGCATGGCCGCCATGGGCCTACCTATGAGTCTCCACCGAACCCAGTCCCCCTGAGCGGCGCATATTAAACCACCGAGTTCTCTTCGCAGTCCATGGATTCATCCTCGGCCTGCAGAAAAAATCGGTCACGATTGGGTCGACAACTTTTTCTCGAATCCTCAGGTGTTCCAAATGCCTCCTATATTCACGCTTGGGAATATGCCACGCACAATCTCTTACGTTCGCTCGCCGCTCACGTTTACGACTGATCTGTCGGTCGCGAAGCAGTTCCTACTGTCGAACATGCACGAAGGAATCAACATGGAGCTACGCCTCGAAGCTCAAAACGCATTCAATCATCCTCTGTTAAGCATGGGCACGCCCGGACCTTACGGAAGCAGCACTCTCAATGTCGGCGATCCCAGTTTCGGGGTGCTTTCCAGCATGGCGCCAATCGGGCCGCGGCAGGTTCAATTGGCCGTGAAGATCAACTTCTAGAATGATGGCGGTGCGGTCACCCCAGTTTCTTCATGGACTGCTCACTTGGCGGCGTTCCCCGGACCTCCCACTGGATAAATTCGGGGAAGGCGCTGCTCGACCGGGGGTAGAGCCGGAAAAGCGGCATGCGGTTCCTTCTGGTACCAATACGCGACAGAAAAAAAGTTGTCGGAGCGATGATTGGCATGGCCGCGCTCGATCGTCGCTCTGAGAGACTTGGTGAAAGGAATCGGCGAATCCAAATGAAACCGATACACGGAAGAGCGGCTACCCGCAACTTCGGCGCCTTTCACGGGCGCTCCGAATAGCGCGTAGGAGAACGGATGATCGCCAAAGTCCCAAGCTCCGAGAAAGTAGTCTTCCGACCCGGTGCCGTTAATGGAGGCACGCTTTTCTCCGTCGATGAAAAACATATCGTCACCTTCGCCCCACCAGCCGTCCTGATTCTGAAGCACTGACATGGTTACGCCGACGAAGTGTCCCTGGCCAGCGGCTTCCATCCACACGTAATTGTTTTCTCCATCAAGATTTTTCTTTGCGACTACTGCGGGCGCGTCGTTTGATTCCCACTGGTTGGTCCACCCTTTGGCTGGCGTTGCCTGCCGGTACTGGGCGTGAAAATACATGGTGTCGGCGGCGAGATCTTTGTGCAGAGCCTGATAGTCGATGTTGAAATAAAACGCATCGACCCCTTCCCTTCCTTCATTGGTGACCGTGATTCTGGCTCGCTTCCGAAAAGGCATGGGGAAGAACGAATTCAAGGCCTTATCTGGGGCCACAGACAGCGGGATAGATTCAAACTGGAAATAGTCGCCAAGGCCGAGGCCGAAGAAGTCGCCGATTGGAGCCTCCACGCTGGGCGAGGCTTCGCCGTCCCAATACATGCGTAGGACCAGCTTTTTTAAGTGGTACTGCTCCGGCGACGCGATGGTGATCCAGATGTGGGTAATGATTCCGGGGCCAGCGTCATCGAGTAATGTGATGGTGCCGCCGGGAGCAATTTTATAAAAGTCATCGTTGCCGCCAGTGCGGTCATAGCTGGAAGCCCTCTTCTGAACATAATCATGAGGTGAGACAAGACCGGAGAGCATCGTGCTCTTAGCGCTATCCGACTGGGCCGAGAGAGAGGCGCCGGCCAGCATGATGGCAATAAGGATTATCTGTAGCCAAGAAACTTCTCGCAGGTTTATTCCTCTCATGTGAATCCGCTTCATCGGGAAATTTGTGCGATGTAAACCGAGAACGGCTCCAACGCGACCTGATCCAACCAACCACTGGGCGCAGGCGCCGAGGTCGTGAGAAGAGTCTTGGCCTTCGCGGATGAAAAGCCTTCAGCGGAAATATTAAAACTGACTTGCTGCGCCGTGCCTGACATATTGAGAACGACCAGCACCGCGTCATTCTTGTATCGCCGCAGGTAGGCAAGCACGTTGGGATCGTCCTGGTTCAGCGCGACGTAATCTCCGTCCAGAAGGGCGGGATTCTGATGATGTAATACGAGCAACTGCCTGTAGAACTGCAGGATGGAGTTCGGGTCGTTCAATTCGCTCGCAACATTGTGCGTCTTGGCACTCGACGGAACCGGCAGCCAGGGTGTTCCCTGAGTAAATCCCGCGTTAGTCGCGTCGTCCCACTGCATGGGAGTGCGCTCCCCGTCGCGGCCTTTGTATCCCGGCCACCCCGTGATTCCCATCGGATCCTTCACATCTTCCTTGCGTGTGGGATCGTTGTCCTCCATGCCGATCTCTTCGCCGTAATACATGATCGGCGTGCCTCGCAGCGTCAGATAGAGTCCCGCCATCAGCTTGGCGATCTGGTCATTGTGCTTGCCGTCACCGTAGCGCACGAAGGATCGGGGCATATCGTGATTGCCGATGACATAGGTCGGCCAGCCGCCGGTGGATTCGGCGAGTGCTATTTGTTTGCGGAATCCAGGGGCGGAAAGCTTGTCGAGAGTGCAGAACATGAAATCCATGGGCAACTGGATTTCATCGTTGTGAGCCCCGTAGTATTCCTTCAGCTCGGCGGCACTCTCCGTGTAGGTCTCTCCCACCAGAACGGTGTTGCTTTCGTCTGCAACGCTCCGCAGGCGGCGAAGAACGTCATGATTCTCCGGCAGTTTGTCGTTGTATTTTTCGTCCGTCTTCGAGTCGCCCAGTTCGTTCTTTCCCGGCAGAATTGGATTGTCGTGCAGATTGGGATCCTCGAACAAAAGGTCAACCGCATCCAGACGAAACCCGGAGACGCC
>JBAUYE010000149.1:0-3647 GCA_049584615.1 Candidatus Sulfotelmatobacter sp. | reverse complement strand
GTCCTGAGTGGACCAGGAAAAAGTGATCACACCGCGATTAAGAGAGCCATCGGCGGTGTTGGAAGATGCAGTGAAGGAAATTACCCTGGGAGCGGAGTCTGATTTGACCGCTGCAGCCGCCGTTGTGGGACGAAAAAAGGAAACACGGTCCAGGAGCGCATCGACCACCTTCAGGGTATCTTCTTCTCCTACTGTGGAGACGGTGCAGCTCAGAGGCTGGCTGCTGGTGTTGGCTGTGCCCAATCGAAAATAAAGCTCGTAGCAAACGTTGTTCTGAAAGGTGTGAAAGTAGTGCTCGTCGTAGGACGCTTCCATTGCGGCGTCACCTTCCGTCAGCTCCGTGTAGCTAATTCCGCCGATCGTCCGAGAAGAAACAAATCGCGGGTCGAAGCTTCCAAACTGCGCGCAACTCTGAGGGTTCGTTATTCGCGGATTTGCAAAAATTGCGAACGAACCTCCATCGAAGTTCGTGTCGGCGTAGATTTCCCTGGGGAGGTCCAGCCCGGCGAGACTGACGGATCCTTGGTCTGCAACGAAATTGGCCTGGTCGCCGGACGTGGACACTTCAGTCGAGCTGTGAAATGGGGGAAGGGCAAACTTGATTCCGAATTCCGAATTTGTATGCAGGTCCCACTTCGACGGATCGCTGAAGGCAGGGCTCAGTTTCGGGCTTGGTGCCCGAAAGATTTCTTTGAAGCTGGCGACGCTAAAGGAAGGCAGCGGCTTAGTATCGTCGTCCTTTGTCCCTTGAACGCTTATTTCCTCGCCCCCATATTTCTCCAGCCCCGAGGTGCGGCCGGTCAGTACATAGACATTGCCTTCCTCGTCGGAGAGTTGGAATTCTCCTTGGGAGCCTCCTAGACATCCCACGACTATCTCCTGGTGGTCCGACGACGCTCCAGGATTCTGCGGCGTGCCGGTCTGAGCGAGGGCAGAGAAACTAACGAGAAGGCAAGCCACAAAACAGGACGCGAACCTTCCGATGTTCACAAGGAGATGTGCAGGTTGCACTGCCATAACTGCCTCACCTCTTCCCGCGAGAAGCTTGCACGTTTGGGCCCACGAACAACATGCCTGAGCTCAGCCTGTTGGTCCTAACCCGGCGTGTATACAAGCCCACACCGCTCGTGTAAATTCACAGACGGCCGCGTCTTAGTTCGATTGCTTCCTCGTCTATGGAGCTCCTGCCTTCTCCATGAAACTAGCCTGATCGGCCTTCATTTTTTTCAGCCCTTCCATCGGCAAATAGACCATGTGGCCCGCCTCGTAAGTGGTGAACGAGATGTTGTCACGATACTTCTGCGGCAGGTCGAGGTGCTGAATCGCATAATTCGCCGCGAAATACGGTGTGGCCAGATCGTAATAGCCTTCCATCACTAGAATTTTCAGGTATGGATTCTTCACAATGGCTTGCCGCATGGCCGAGCCCGTGTCCGGAAAGCCCTGAATCGCCGACCCCCAATCCCACTTGTCGAAGCCGATGTCCTGTGCGCGCACGTAGTAGGGCGTGTCGGTTTTGTATCCGAGTTCGGTGCGCACGTAGTTGTTAAACACAGAAGTGAAGGGCGGTTGGGTAGCCGAGCCCGTGGGATCGTAAAACGGCGTGTCGAGCAGGCCGTTGGGATCGGGACCGGTGTAGCGGCCGTCGAGCCGCCCGACGCGGAGTTTCTGGTCGATCAGCAAATAGTGAGTGAACTTGCTGACGTTGATTCGTAAATTGGCTTCGTCGACGACCTCTTTGCTGAGGCCGGTATAACGGGCCAGTTGCTCGATGATCTTCTCGCGCTCTTGCGGAGTGAGTGCGTCTCCTTTTGCCAAAGCCTGAGCGTAATCGCCGAATGCCCACTGTTCCGATTCCTGGCGGGTGCGGTTCAGGTCCTGCATGAGGTCGGGCGCGAGCTTGTGGTGATAGGCAGCGATCATGGTGAAGGACGGAATCAGAAAAATATAGGGCTGGTCGTTAGTTTTGGTTTCTTCGAGGGTTTCGAAATTCAGCACACTCGAGAGCAGGGTGATGCCGTTGAACGAGATGCCGCGGTCGGCGAGGTATCCGGCGATTCCGGCGGCCCGCGTCGTGCCATAGCTTTCGCCTAGAATGAACAGCGGCGATGACCATCGCTCATTGCGCGTGATGTAGAGGCGGATGAACTCGCTGAAGGCCTCGATGTCTCCCTTGACGCCCCAGAATTTCTTGAACTCCTCAGAATCGGCGGCGCGGCTGAAGCCGGTGCCGATGGCGTCGATCAGCACCAGATCGCTTTTGTCTAGCAAGGTGTAGGGGTTGTCTTCCATGCGGTAGGGCGCGGGCGGCATGAATCCGTCGGGCTGGAGCACGACCCGTTTGGGACCGAGCGCTCCCATGTGCAACCAGATCGAAGCCGATCCCGGGCCGCCGTTGAAGGCGAATGTGAGCGGGCGCTTGGCGGCGTCCTGGCCGTCGAGGGTATAAGCCACGTAGAACATCTCGGCTTCGATTCTGCCGTCGCCGCGCTTGATCGGAAGACGCCCGGCGCTCGCCGTATATTTCAACAGCTTTCCATCCACCGTGATCTGGTGATGCGTGGCCACCGGAGGCGCTTCGGTCATGTCGTAATGCTCTTCTTTGTCTTTTTCCTTGTCGGAGAAGGTTGGCGGCGCCGCAGGCTTCTGCTCGGCAGCGTCGGGCTTAGCGCTCTCCGCAGGCTCGGTCGATGCCTGTGTCGCCGGCTGCTTCTTTTGACTCTGAGATTTAGAAGTGGTGGTCTGCTGTGAGTTGGCCTGCTGGCCCCAAGCGGCAACTGCTAGAGCGCAAGCAGCGGCCAGCGCAAGGAAAGACGTTCTCATAATCGGTCCCTCGTTTAGAAATGTCGGGTGAATTGTTTGAACGGCAAGAATTGTACACCGCGCGGCTCCGCCCGAAGTAACTACAGTACAGTGGCTCGATTTGCCGATGGAGTTGGCATGTCTGGCAATCGCCTTCGCTATCTGACCGCGGATGATTGGGTTCTAATTCAGGCCAGGGCGGTGCGGCGCACTTTCAAGCTGGGGGAAGAGATCATCCGGCAGGGTGATTGGGGCGGCAGCATTTTCATCATTCGCCGCGGGGAAGCATCAGTCGAATTGGCCGGAACCGGCGCCCGGGCAATTGTGGCCGCGGTGGGGCCCGAGGACATCTGCGGCGATATGGCATTTCTGGAACAGGGTAAGGCCACGGCGGCCGTCGTGGCGAAGGATGAAGAGGTCGAAGTCGACGAAATCAAGGCGCACGCGCTGCGCGAGATTCTGGAAGCCTTCCCCAGGCTTGCTTCCCGCTTTTACCGCTCGCTGGCACTGGTGCTGATGCAGAGGCTGAAGGCAACCTCCGCCGAACTGGCACGCGAAATGATGCTCCGCGACCGCCACTAGCAGGCCATTCTCCCGGCCTATTGGAGATCTGAAATTGCCGGTTGACGAACCACATCCCGCGTTGTAGCATTATGGAGACAAGTTTGCCCTTCGGGGCAGGCCTGAATTTCATGCAGAGTGGCTGAGGGACGAGCCCTGAGACGCCACGGCAACCGAACCTGGATCATATATCCCGGCTGACAGGTGCCAACTCTCTCCTGGAAACAGGGAACATGAGATTCGGAACGAGAGCTGGTTATAGCTGTAGCTCCATTCCGATAGCC
>JBAUYE010000148.1:0-3260 GCA_049584615.1 Candidatus Sulfotelmatobacter sp. | reverse complement strand
AACTCCGCAAAGCCACGTTGCTTGAGATTCCGCTCGTCATTGGACGCGACCGTGAGGAGAAGCCGTTCGCGTTGCGCGACGCCTGTCCCCACCGCGGCATGCCCCTAAGCTGTGGCAGGTTCGACGGAGAAAATGTCGAATGCTCCTACCATGGCTGGCAGTTCGACGCGCACGACGGCCAGTGCGAGCTAATCCCCTCGCTTACCACCGACCAGAATTTAAAAGTCGACCGCATCTACGCCGGCAGCTATCCCTGCGAAGAGCAGGACGGTTTCATCTGGGTGTACATTCCGGATCCAGGCCCGCCCGGCGCGGGATTCAGCGCGAGAGAAGAAGCTCCTGAACCTGCCCCCCTGATTGAAAAATTCAGCGAAAAGTACAAGCTCGCCTACCTCACCGCCGAGATGCCGGTCAGCATAGACCATGGCATCATCGGCCTCATGGACCCCGCCCACGGCCCATTCGTGCACCAAGCCTGGTGGTGGCGCAGCCGCCACAGCATCCACGAGAAGAAAAAGAATTTCGAGCCGATCCCCAACGGTTTCCGCATGAGCGCGCACACCCCCAGCTCAAACTCCGCGCCCTACAAGCTTCTACGGCTCTACGCCGCCGCCGATTCCATCACCACAACGATCGACTTTGTCCTCCCCAACCTGCGCCGCGAAATCATCCGGGCAGGGAAGTACTGGTTTTCATCGCTCACCACGGTGACGCCCATCACCCGGAGTCAATGCCGCATCGACGTTGTCGCCGCCTGGAACATTTTCCGCTGGATGCCCTTCGGCCCCAGTCTGCTCAAGTTTGTCTTTGCAAAATTCGTCGAGCAGGACCGCCGCACCATGGAGTTGCAAGCTGAGGGCCTGAAGCACAATCCGCATCTCATGCTGATCGATGACGCCGACCGTCCCGCAAAGTGGTATTTCCAGCTGAAGGCCGCGCATCTGGAAGCGAAACGCACCGGCACGAAGATGAAGCACCCCATGCCAGGCCCAATCACGCTGAGGTGGAGAAGCTGACTACCAGATAATCTTCAGCCCCGTATACAGGCTGAATTTCTCATCGGGAGTCGCTACAGCAATGTTCTCGGCCAATGCCTGAGCGATGATCTGTCGGTCGAAGGGATCGCTGTGATGGAGTGGAAGTTCGAACAAATGAAACGCATGTTCCGCGGTGTAAGGCAGAATGCGGATGCCCAGATCCTCAACCCCCTTGCGAGCGTCTTCCGCGGAAAGCCTCAGTTTGCCGAGCGTGCTTTTGATGGCAATCTCAACTAGAGAGATTGCACTTAGCTCGACATTTTCTGGCTTCTGCAAAGCCACCTCTACGCGAGTGCTGAGGTGCTCTGGCGCCTGGACCGCGAAAATAAAAGCTACAGTGTCGAGAAGGAGGCGCACCTCAGCGCCCTGCGAGGAAGTCTTCCGCTTCCTCGTCCGTCATCGGCTTCCACCAGTTCGGATCGAGCACCTGGATTTTTCCTCGCAAGGTTCCCATGGTCGGCTTCTTGCCGGTAGGCTTTTTCGTGCGCACGATGTCCACGACCGGCACACCCCTGCGACAGATGGTCACCGGCTCGCCGTCTTCAACGGCCTTAATCAATTCCGGCAGCTTGTTCTTGGCATCGGCTACGCTGACCCGCATTGTTTCATGATAGCTATCTTAGATAGCTATGTCAAGGAAAAGAAGGAGCGGCGATGGGCACCTCGTTACTCCCCGCTCACCAGCCACTCCAACGCTTCCTCTCGCGTCTTGAACGAGGGCAGTTCCCGCTGCGAAAAGCTTTTGAAGTGCTCGTAAAATACGTGCGGCAGACTCTCCGTCCCCACCCACGCCGACCGTTTCACATACGGACGATCGAGCACCAGAACCTCCTTGATCCGCGTGGCGACCTGCTTGTCGACCTGCGCGCCGGTGACATCCACGAAAGTGAGAACCGATCCGGGTGCGTGCCGCGCGATGTCAGCACGAATCAGGTCCAGCAGCACCAGCAACTCCTTCGCAGTGGAATGCGTCAAGTCAATCGAGTAGATGGCATGGCCGTTGTGCTTGATGAAGCGCAGGCGTTCTTCGAGGGACCCGCTGTTCGAGCTCATGCCAGAAGCGACTCCACCACCGCGTAAGCCCCGTCCAGCGCGGCATCGAGCGCGCCGGCATCCTTCCCACCAGCCTCAGCCAGGTCAGGACGTCCCCCGCCCTTGCCGCCCACCTTCTGCGCCACCGGACCGATCACTTTACCCGCCTGCACCCGCCCGGTCAAATCTTTGGTGACGCCCACAATCAGCGACACGCTCCCATTCGAAGCCGAACCCAGCACCACCACCCCCGAGCCAATCTTGTCGCGCAGCTGATCGACCAGCGTGCGCAGTTGCGCGCGTTCCAGATTGTCAACGCGATGAGCGAGAACCCTCACGCCCTTAACATCTCTGATCTGATCGCCGATGTTCGCAGTACTCGACGACGCCGACTTCATCCGCGCCTGATCGAGCTCTCGTGCGAGACGCTTGATCTCCGAATCTTTCTTGTCAAGCTCAGCCCTCAAAGCCTCCGCAGGCGAAGCCACCTCGGCGTGTGTCGATCCCTCATCGGCAGAGGGTGCCCCATTCTTACGCGGTTTTGGCGCAAGAGTGGGAACCACAAAAGTCGATACCACCTTTTCGAGCTCGTGGTCTTTCCGGAAATGTCGCAGCGACCCCTCCCCAGTAACTGCCTCGATCCGCCGCACGCCCGACGACACGCTGCCTTCCTTCAGAATCTTGATCAACCCAATCTCGCCGGTAGCCCCAGTATGCGTGCCCCCGCAAAGCTCGGTAGAGAAATCGCCAATCCGCACCACGCGCACCTTCTCGCCATACTTCTCGCCAAACAAAGCCATGGCGTGATAAGTATTGATCGCCTCTTCGATCGGAACGTCGGTGATAGTCTCAACAATCTGATTGCGCAAAACTTCCTTGTTAATGATGTCCTCAATATCCTGCAACTCTTCATCTTCAACGGCAGTGAAGTGCGAAAAATCAAACCGCAAATGATTCGGCGCCACCAGCGACCCCGCCTGCTTCACATGCTTCCCCAAAACTTCGCGCAGTCCGGCATGAAGCAAATGCGTAGCCGTATGATTCCGCATAGTCGATTCACGCACGTCAGCATTGACAACGGCATCGATCTTGTCGCCCACGCGCAGCGCCCGTCTAGCGATAACCTGATGCGCCCGCACCCCCTGAATCGGCGAATAGCATCCCGTAACCTCGGCAACGACGGTATTGTGA
>JBAUYE010000147.1:0-6584 GCA_049584615.1 Candidatus Sulfotelmatobacter sp. | reverse complement strand
AGACCGGCAGCTTGTCACCCGGTTTCACCGTTTCCCCAGCGCCCTGCAAAACCGCGAGCGGCAGAATGCCTTCGCTCTTGAATCCGATGTCGAGAAATACCGAGTCCCCGGTAACAACAATCACGGTTCCGAGGAGTTGTTTCCCGCCGTCTGCGGTCTTGCGCGAATGGCTCTTGTCGTATTGCGAAAGGAGGTCGCCGAACGACTCGTCAGTTTCGGCGGCCGATTCAGCCGTGAGTTGGGGTTCCGGAACGCCTGGGTTGGACATGATCAAGTCGGGAAGCAGTCAAGAAAAATGGTAGGCACGAGGAGACTCGAACTCCTGACCTCTACCGTGTCAAGGTAGCGCTCTAACCAACTGAGCTACGCGCCTACGCTCCATTTATTCTAATGTCGCAGGCCCGTTCCCGCAATGTTCGGCGCTGGCTGTTCGCCAGGAGCGCGCGACGAGCTGCGATTGCTAGTTGCAAAGTGCAGCCCGCGACGGCGACAATCGGTTTATGCCGAAAGACTCCAGGCAGGTTAATGTCGGTTCGCCTGCAGAGCCGCCCGCCCGAGCCGCCCGCACTCCTTTTTCGCCCGGATCGATGGTGGTCGTAACTCTGGGCAATCCCTGCGACAAATTCTGGGGCATGGTTCTCGCGCTGGCTCCGGAAGGGCTCAGCATGACAGGGATCGAGCTGGCGTCGTTTGAAGATTTCGTCGTCATGGTGAAAGACGGCGAATCCTTCAGCCCAGCGGTTGTGTTCTTCCCGATGCACCGGATCGAACGCATCGAACTCGACCTTCCCGACGGAAGTTTGCCTTCGCTTTCGCAGCGTTTCTCGTCCAAGACCGGACTCGATCCCGCCCAGTTGCTAGGCGGTACCCAAACCAGCGGCGCGGATCAGCGCAGACCCTCTTCGCGTTCCACAGCTCGTCCGACTGGGGATCCAGCATGAAGCTGTCGCAAATCTTCACCGCTCCGAATCAGCTCACGCTGTTGCGTATGGTGTTTGTTCCGTTCATCGTGATCGAACTCGTCGACAGCCGCTATTTCTGGGCTTTGGTTCTTTTCATAATTGCCGGATTCAGCGATGGCCTGGATGGGTTGCTGGCCCGCAAGCTGCACCAGCAGACTCTGCTTGGCCAATATCTCGATCCCATCGCCGACAAGCTGCTGTTGAGCACAATGTTCCTGGTGCTATCTATCCTGCACCAGAGCGGCCGTCCACTGATTCCGTGGAAGTTTACCGTGCTGGTGTTCAGCCGCGATACTTCCATTCTGGCCGCCAGTGCTGTTCTGTTTGCCATCGCGGGGCTGCGCAACTTCCGACCCAGTATCTTCGGGAAGGCGAACACCTTTTCGCAGATCGCTGCCGTGTTCTTTGTCCTGTTGTTCGCAATCAGGCCGGCGCGCTGGGTGTGGATAACGCGCACGGTTTTTTTGCGCGCCACGTTCGCTTTTACGATTATCTCCGCGCTGCATTACGTTCTTCTGGTGCAACAGCGGCTGCGGTCGCACACTCACGCGCTCCCGGCGCACACTCCCGCCGATATCTCCGCCAGTTGACCCTCTTTCTGGCGTGCCCCTAGAATTGGAGATTCGTGTCTGAACGCGACCGTCGCCTATGGCCTTCCGCCTTTACAACACCATGTCCTCGCAGGTCGAGGAATTCCATTCGCTCCGCGACAAAGAAGTTCGGATGTATGCTTGCGGCCCAACCGTTTACGATTACGGCCACATTGGCAACTTCCGAACCTTCATTGCGGTTGACCTGCTGCAGCGATTCTTGCGCCAGTCCGGCTACAAAGTGCGCTACGTGATGAATATTACGGACCTCGACGACAAGATCATCCACAACGCAGCGCGCGACGGAGTGAGCGTCCAGCAATACACCGCGAAGTATGAGAAAGCGTTCCTTGAAGACGCTGCCATGATCGGCATCGAGCAGCCAACGCTGGTGCGCGCCACCGAACACATCCCGGAAATGGCGGACTTCGTAGCCAGGTTGGTGGAGCGAGGGATCGCCTATCGCACCGATGACGGATCGTATTACTTCCGCATCGCAAAGTTTCCGCGCTACGGAAAACTTTCCAAGAAAGATTTCAGTGGAATGCTCGACGGAGCCCGCGTCGATGTAGACGAATATGACAAAGACAGCGCGCGCGACTTTGCGCTATGGAAGGCGCCCAAGCCGGGCGAGGCCTCCTGGGAGAGCTCAATTGGGCCGGGACGCCCCGGCTGGCACCTGGAGTGCTCGGTCATGTCGATGGAGGAACTGGGCGAGAGCTTCGACCTGCACGCCGGTGGAGAAGACCTGGTCTTCCCCCATCACGAGAACGAAATAGCACAATCAGAGTCGCTCACCGGAAAGACGTTTGCCCGTTTCTGGTTCCACGTGCGCTTTCTGCTGGTCGAAGGCGAGAAGATGTCGAAGAGCCTGGGGAACTTCTACACCCTGCGCGACCTGGTGCTGAAAGGTCACAAACCATCGTCGATCCGGTATTTGCTCGCGTCGGTTCCCTATCGGAACCAGTTGAATTTTACTTTTGACGGGCTGAAGCAGGCTGCGGTTTCTGTGGAGCGCCTGCGCAATTTCCGCCAGCGTTTGACTGTAGGGAGTTTTCCTTCCGGCTCCAACCCGGAAATGCAGGCGCTCGCGACGGAGACTATCAACCGCATGCGAGCCGCGCTCGACGACGATCTTAACACTGCACAGGCGCAGGCGGCCATCTTCGAAATGGTGCGCACCGCCAATTCCGCGTTAGACGCGGGTGGAATGAAGAAAGGCGATGCTGCGCCGCTGCTCGCCGCTTTGGAGAAGTTTGATGAGATTTTCGCTGTCCTCAAAGATGACGATGGCCCGAAGATGAAGCAGGTGTTCGATTGGGCTCCGACTGAAGGCCGCGAGAAAGACATCAGTCCCGAACTGAGGGAAATTGTGCAGTCCGGTGAATTCTCCGATGCCGACATCGAAAAGAAAATCGCGGAGATGGAGCAGGCCCGCCGGGCCCGTAATTTCAAGGTGTCCGATGCTGTGCGCGCGGAGCTAACCGCTGCCGGCATCGTCATCGAGAATACAAAGGACGGCGTGCGCTGGCGCAGGAAATAGTTTTGCGGGTGTTAAGCTGAAAGCTGACGGCTGGCAGCTCTTATGAGATCCCTAGATGAGTATCTTCGCGACGCCGAACAAGCGCACGGGCACCTCTGCGCCGGACAAGTCCTGGGCGTACGGCTGGCCATGCTGGGCCTCGAGAAACTCGGCATCGAAGATCCGCGCGGGAAAGACAGGAAGCGTTTGGTCACTTTCGTCGAAATCGACCGCTGCGCCACCGATGCCGTGGCCGTAGTCACTGGCTGCCGGCTCGGCAAGCGCGCACTGAAATTCCGCGACTGGGGAAAAGTTGCGGCGACTTTTGTCGACGTCAGCACGGGCAAAGCAATCCGCATAGCAGCCAGGGAATCTTCTAAGACTCTCGCTCGCCAGATGCATCCTGAAATCTCCGACAAGAATCAGCAGCAGATGCTGGCCTACCGCGAAATCACAGATGACGACTTGTTCACGACGCAATGGGTAAAGGTGGATTTGCCGCCCGAAGAGTTCCCCGGATACAAAGGCGAGCGCGCGGTGTGTGAAGCGTGCGGGGAAGGCATCAACTTCCGCAGAGAAGTCCGGACCAAAGATAGAGATGATAAAGAGAAGGTTCTTTGTCGCGCCTGCGCCGGGGAAAGTTACTACGAGCCCATCTAGGCGGCCTGTTCGTAGGCATTAGCCACGCGCAGGATCGTCGCCTCATCAAAGTGTTTTCCAAGAATCTGTAGTCCGATCGGCAGCTTCTCTTTCGTCTCGCCGCATGGAATCGAGATGCCCGGAATCCCCGCCAGGTCTGCCGTCACCGTGTAGATGTCAGCCAGATACATGGCCAGAGGATCATTCGACTTCTCTCCCAGTCGAAATGCCGCTGTCGGACTGGTTGGCGTGACGATGGCATCTACTTTGCGGAAGGCTTCTTCGAAATCGCGCGTCAGCAACGTGCGCACTTTCTGCGCTTTCAGGTAATACGCGTCGTAATAACCCGCGCTCAGCGCGTAGGTACCGAGCATAATGCGGCGCTTCACCTCGACTCCAAAGCCCTCATCGCGGCTGCGCCGGTACATCTCTGAAAGTGTTTTCACTCCCGCGGCGCGATAGCTGTAGCGCACACCGTCGTAGCGCGCCAGGTTCGACGACGCCTCCGCGGTCGCGATCAAATAATAAGTCGGAATGGCATACGGCGTGTGGGGCAACGAAACCGGCACAATCTCGCAGCCCAGGCTTTTCAGTTTGTCGATGGCCGACTCAACCGCATGGCGCACTTCACCGTCGAGTCCCTCGCCGAAATACTCTTTGGCTACGCCCAACTTCAACCCGCGCACGGGCTTCTCGATTTCAGCCACGTAGTCCGGCACTGGCAGATCGGCCGAGGTTGCATCCATGGGATCGCGTCCGGCAATCGTGCGCAACACAATCGCGGCATCCTCCACCGTCTTCGCCAGTGGTCCAATGTGATCGAGTGAGGATGCAAACGCGATCAGCCCATACCGCGACACGCGACCGTAAGTTGGCATCAATCCGACGACGCCACAGAACGAAGCCGGCTGCCGGATCGAGCCTCCGGTGTCGGAACCCAGCGCGACTACCGCCATATCTGCCGCGACCGCAGCCGCCGAACCGCCTGAAGATCCTCCGGGGACGCGGCTCAAATCGCGCGGATTGTGCACCGGGCGAAACGCCGAATTCTCATTCGACGAACCCATGGCAAACTCGTCACAGTTCGTCTTGCCCAGAACCATCGCGCCCGCCGCTTCCATGCGCGCCACCGCGGTGCAATCATAAGGAGGAATGTAGTGGCCCAGAATCTTCGATCCCGCGGTCGTGCGCACCCCGCGAGTCGACATCACATCCTTGATCCCAACCGGCACGCCGCCTAGCGGAGGCAACGGCTTGCCTTCGGCAGCCATGCGGTCAATGCGATCTGCCTGCTCCAGCGCGCGCTCTTTGCTGAGAGTGAGATATGCGCCGATTTGTTCATCATCGTTCTGGATGCGCGCGTAGTGCGCCTCAGCCAGCGCAAGCGCAGTCGTCTTGCGCTCTTGAACAGCGGAGCGAGCCGCATCGATGGTGAGTTGGGTCAGTTGCATAACGGATGAGAAGGCGGTCTCAGCGACAGATCTTTATCTCTCAATCACCTTCGGCACGCGGAAGAACGTTCCATCCGCGTCCGGAGCATTCGCCAGCGCCACATCCTGTGGCAAAGACTTCCGCAGTCCCTCGACCACATCTTCGCGACTCGCGTAAGCAAACCTCTCGCTGCCCTGCTTGGACTCGTCAACACCGTAGCGATCCGATACTTGCGCCATCGGTTCGACGTTCGACGTATCCAGTCCGTTGAGCCTCTCGATGTAATCGAGAATCGAATTTAGATCCCGCACCATGCCGGCGCGCTCCGGCGCGGAAAGTTCCAGGTTGGCCAGATTGGCAACATAGGCAACATCCTTTTCTGTAACTTTCATTTTCCGCGACTCATTAATTAATTTTGCTGGAGAATGCTGCCTGAAAGAATGGATCCACTCAGCCTTGCCGGATCACAAACTCGATCCTCTCCACCTTTTGGCCAGCGTAACGATTCAACGCGGCGAGATACCGTGGCGCCAGGGCCTGCATCTCACGTTTCCACCCTGCATCGGGAACTTCGACGCGCAACACTGCGTCCGCAAACCCCAGGGCTCGCGTACGCTCGGCGACGACGGATCCGCAAACGAGCGGCCATGCCAGCGCAGGCGCTTCGCACGGCGGCACGCGCCGCAGTGAGCCCTCCACAATTTTTTCCAGCCCCGCTCCGGCCTGCTCCAATGTAGCTCCTGGTAAAAACAATTTTCTCGCGACGGAAGCAGCCGTCGGAGATTTTGATTCTAGCACTTCAAGCCGCCCGCAAGGAGTTAGGCAAACAGTGCGCTCATAGGGGAAATTGGTGCTTGACGAACTCAAGCGCCATGTCGCGTGAAAGCAACCGCCCATCGAGTTGCGCATCTTCCACAGCCTCCAAAATCTCACGAAACCTCGGCCCGGGCTCATACCCGGCAACAATCAAGTCGTCGCCGGTCACCAACGCCGCGGGGCGAATCTTCTCAGGCGGAATCTCGGCCAGCTTCGTCCGGATCAATTCATACGTACTCAGATTGCCGTGACTGGCCAGGCTGTCGGCGCGATGCAATGCGAGGTGTTCGTCGAAGCCGGGCAGGCGAAAGAATTTCTTCAGCGTCGACTCCTTCATGCGCGTGACGTGCCCAAAGCGCATGTGATTGTCGACCAGCGCGAGCACCTGGGCTTTGTCGTGGTTCGAGAACCGCAAGCGAGCGCAGATCTCCTCGGCAATCTTGACGCCCACATCCACATGATCATCGAAGCGGATCCGGTCGGGCGCCACGCGAAACGTCGCAGGCTTGCCCACGTCGTGCAGCAGCGCGCCCCACGCCAGCGTAGGCGGGCAAGGACGCGGCAGGTTCTCCAGCAGCAGCAGGGTATGAACAAACACATCGCCCTCAGGATGAAACTCAGGAG
>JBAUYE010000146.1:0-5832 GCA_049584615.1 Candidatus Sulfotelmatobacter sp. | reverse complement strand
GGCGGAGTGCAGCGTGAGCGATCGCGCTGGTTTGATAATCGATGCGGGCAGAGAGCAAGGCGCGCGATTTTTCTCTTCGTAGGATTGGCATTCCTGACCTCGTTCGCGACGGCGCAATCAACCAGTTCGCTGAATGGCAGCGTTACTGATCCGTCTGGCGCAAGCGTTGCCGGCGCAAAGATTACTTTGACCGACCCGACGACCGGCTTGCAGCGTACAACGACAAGCAACGGGACCGGGCTCTACCAGTTCCTGGATGTGCCGCCGGGCAGCTACCGGCTGGAGGTAAACGCAACGGGCTTTGCACCTTATCTGGTGGCGAAGGTCACGCTCGTGGTCAGCACCCCCTCCACGCTACCGATTCGGTTGCAGGTTGCGGGCGTGGCGCAGTCGGTCACGGTCGAAGCCGAAACGCCGCTCATTAATCGCACTGACGCGTCGCTGGGCAACGTTGTCGAGCAAGACCAAATCGCGGAATTGCCCATCGCCGCCCGCAATGTGGTTGACTTGCTGAGCCTTCAGGCCGGTGTGTCGTACCTGGGCGATCAGAGTCAGCAACTCCAAAACACCGACACGCGCAGCGGCGCGGTGAATGGCGTGCGCAGCGACCAATCGAACGTCACGCTGGATGGCATTGGGGTCAACGACCAAAACAATGGTTACGCTTTCAGCAGTGTGTTGAATGTGCCGCCTGACTCGGTCGAGGAATTCCGGGTCACCACCGCCAACTCCAATGCCGACTCCGGCTATTCGAGCGGCGCCGAGGTCGCGCTGGTAACCAAGAGCGGCACCAATACCTTTCACGGCTCGGCCTACGAGTACAACCGCAATACCGTCTTCAGCGCCAATGACCCGTTCATTAGATATTCGCAGATAAGCAGTGACGAACCCAACAAGGCGCCCGAGCTTTCGTACAACGTATTCGGCGTCACCGTCGGCGGGCCGATCCAGAAGAACCGACTCTTCTTCTTCGCCAACTATGAAGGGTTTCGGCAAGCCCAGGGCAGCCCCACATTGCGCCTCGTGCCCAGCGCAGAACTTCAGGATGGTATTCTCCAATATTTATGCACGGACCCAACACAGTGTCCGGGGGGCAGCGTCATTGGCGCAAGCGGGGCAAGCTATCCGGTGCAGTCCGGCTACTTTGCGCTCACGCCGCAACAAATTAAAGGCATGGACCCACTCGGAATCGGCCCCAGCGCTGGAATCGAGAGCCTCCTCTCACAATATCCGGCGGCCAATGAGAATGCCGGCGATGGGTTGAACACGCTTGGTTATGAGTTTTCCTCGAACGCTGACTGGAAGAAAGACTATTACATCCTCAAGGCGGATTGGCACATCAACTCCAGCGGGACGGAGACCGTGTTCTGGCGCGGGGAGACGCAAAACTACAACGAGCCCCAAGCGCGACAGTTTCCCGACCAGCCCGCGGCTAGCACAATCCTGGACGACAGCAAGGGTTCCACCGTTGGACTCACTTCGATTATCTCTCCCAGGCTCGTCAACAACTTTCACTGGGGTTTCATCCGCCAGGGAACGAAGACCGCGGGTGTCTCTCCGTATCCAGCAGTTGAGTTGACTGGGCTCGATAACCTTGTTCCTTTTACTCGCTCCATCACTTACTTTGTGCCCAGCAACCAGTTGACCGACAGTTTGAACTGGACCCGCAAGAACCACACGTTTGAGTTCGGCGGCGATCTATTTCTGATTCGGAACAACAGCACGAGCTATGCGGAATCGTTCTCCGACGTTCAGACCAACCCGGTGTATCTGAACACGGGCGGAATCGCTAATACCACTAGTCCTCTTGATCCGGGCAACAACGGCTATCCGGCTGTGAATGAGAACTTCGGTCCGAATTACGATGAGGCTGCCGGAATCCTGGTGGGAATCTTCGCCGAGGGCGACGGCATTTATAACTACAACCGCAGCGGGGCTTCGCTGGCCCAGGGGACGCCGATCAGCCGCCGTTTTGCGGTCAACGACTATGAATTCTATGGCCAGGATACCTGGCGGATGACGCCTCGTTTAACTGTCAGCTATGGCCTGCGCTGGGTACTGGAAGCTCCTCCTTACGAAACCAACGGATTGCAGGTCGCGCCGTGCGTGGCGGCTGCAGGCGGCGGCTGCACCAACCAAAATCTTGCCGACTGGTTCAACAACACCGCCAAGTTAGCCGCGCAGGGCTTACCAGCCAACAATGCCGGGGAAATTTCTTTCGAGCTTGGCGGACCCGTGAATCATGGTCCCGGGCTGTGGAACTGGGACCACAAGGATTTTTCGCCGCGCGTCGCCGTGGCTTGGGCGCCGGACACCGGCGATGGATGGGTCTCAAAGATTCTGGGAAAGAAAGACGAGTTTTCAATTCGGGGCGGCTACAGCATCATGTACGACCACTTCGGCATTCCGATCGTGAACACCTTTGACCAGCACGGCTCTTTGGGCCTTTCCACCGATCTGGGAAATCCCGCGGGTGTGGTGACGGTGGCGAATGCCCCGCGCTATACCTGCCTTACTCCGCGTTCGTCCGGGCAATCCTGCTTGCCTGCTCCGTGCGCGTCTCTGAGCAATCCCGGCTGTTTGTTCGGACCTACGCCGCCCGGCGGTTTCCCAAGTACGCCAAGCAATACCGCCTTTGCCATCAACTGGGGGCTGGACCAGAGTTTGAAGACACCTTACGCGCACCGCTTCAATTTCTCCCTCTCGCGCCAACTCACGCCCCGATCATCGCTTCAGGTCGCGTATGTGGGAACCATCGCCCGGCGTCTGCCTTTGCAGGTCGATCTGGCCCAGCCCGCCAATCCAACAGATCCTGTATCCAAGACGACGTATTTCCCGTCAGCGACCATCCTCTCCAAGGCCGCAAACGCGAGCACGCCTGTGCCTGTCAACCAGATTCAACCCGTACCATTCTTCGAGAATACTTTTCCAGGCTGGGCGGGGGCCACTACCGCAAGCTCGGTTGCAGCCAACGGCCTCAATTGCGCAACCGGCAACCTGCCCGCCAATCCGACAGCCACACAAAACATCTACGAACTCTGGAATTGCTTCCCGCACAACGAAACTTTCAATCTGTTCCTCATGGATGTCCCTGACTCTATTACTGGATTGAGCCCCGCGCTCCCGAACAGTAAGAACGGTCCGTATGATTTCTTCCACGACCAGTTCAGTTCGCTCTATGCCTGGCGCAATATTGGAACATCTGCCTATAACGCGTTGCAGGTCACCTACAACGTCCGCTGGGGCGCGAACCTGCAGGGGCAGTTTAACTACACGTTATCGAAATCGTTCGATGAGGCATCGGCTGCCGAGCGCATCGGTCCTTATGAAGGAACTGGTGGAACGGGCGACGACCTGAACGGCGGCGGTATTGTCATCAATGCCTGGGATCCGCTGGCTTTGCGGGGGCTCTCCGATTTCAACGCTTACCATCAGGTCAACGGAAACGTAGTGTATCGTCTGCCCTTCGGCAAAGGCCAGACGATCGGGGCAGGCGCTTCACCGCTGCTCAACACTTTAATTGGCGGGTGGCACGCCTCCGGCGTTTTCCGCTGGACCAGCGGTTTCCCGATCACGATCGACAACGGATCCACCTGGGCAACGGACTGGAACATCGAGGGCGATGCCGAGCCGAACGGGCCAGCCCCGGTGGCGGCGACCACCAAGAATGCCATTGTCAACGGCGTGGACATTGGCCCGGATATGTTCCAAAATCCGACAGCGGCAGAGGCGGCTTTCCGCCCTGAGTGGCCGGGAGAATCAGGAGTCCGCAACAATGTGATCGGTGACGGAATGTTCGATATCGACACTGGGGTGAGCAAGGATTTCGCTCTTGGCGAGGGGAAGCGCGTGGAGTTCAGTTGGCAAACTTTCAACCTAACCAATTCAGTGCGCTACGACGTGCGCGCGGCACAACCGTCGCTCTCCTCCGACCCGGCAGAGTTCGGCAAATACCTTTCGACGCTAACCCAACCCCGCTTTATGCAGTTTGCCCTGCGCTTCGTGTTCTGAGCGTGTGGTGGGCCGGGTTACGGCGGAGCCGCCGATTGCGCTTTTCTGCGGCCTTTGAAGTCGTATTCTTCTCACAATCTTATCTCCTGGAACGTAAGGTGCTGTCCGGTTGCCGGAGTGCGGTCATTACCTAGGTCATCTTGGGGAAGGTGACGATTCGGGCGATGATAGGGAGAGCTTGGAGGCTGACGGCCTCCCAGGAAACCTCTCCAATGAATATTGACGATCTGCTGCGGATTGCTACGGAACGGCGGGCCTCCGATTTGCATTTGAAGGTGGGGAACTATCCGCACCTGCGCATTGACGGCGAACTGGCGCCTTTGACCGAGCAACCGAGGGTGAGCGCGGAAGACATGCTGAACATGGCGTTCAGCATGATGTCGGCGCGGCAGAAACAGAAGTTCAAAGAGACCACGGAAATCGACATGGCCTACGGAGTGGCCGGGCTGGGGCGGTTCCGTGTGAACATCTTTCAGCAGCGCGGCAACGTGGGACTGGTGCTGCGCGTCATTCCCACCAAGATTCGCGCGCTGGATGAGTTGTTCCTGCCGAAGGTGGTCGAGCAGATTTGCGAGATGCCGCGCGGGCTGGTGCTGGTAACGGGCGTGACCGGCTCGGGTAAGTCGACTACGCTGGCGGCTATGGTGGATCGCGTGAACTCGACGCGAGCCGAACACATTATTACGATTGAAGACCCCATCGAATTTCTGCATCGCGACAAGAAGGGCTACGTCAATCAGCGCGAGATTGGAGTGGACACACCTTCGTTCAGCGCGGCGTTGCGGGCTTCTTTGCGTCAGGATCCGGATGTGATTCTGGTGGGCGAAATGCGCGATCTGGAAACGATCCAGACGGCGCTGCACGCGGCGGAAACCGGGCACATGGTGTTCTCGACGCTGCACACGCTGGACGCGGTGGAAACCATTAACCGCGTGATTTCGATTTTCCCGCCACCAGAGCAGAAGCAGATTCGGTTGCAACTGGCAGCAGTTCTGCGGGCGATTGTAAGCCAAAGATTAGTGCGGCGCTGTGATACCGACGGGCGCGTGCCGGCGGTCGAGGTGATGATCAATACGGCGTTCATCCGGGAATGCGTGCTGGTGCCGGAAAAGACTCGCTCGGTACGTGATGCCATTGCGGCCGGTACATCGCAATACGGCATGCAGACTTTCGATCAGTCATTGTGGGATCTGTTCCAGGCCGGGCTGGTCAACTACGAAACCGCTTTGGAGAATGCTTCCAACGCCGACGACTTCAAGCTGCGCATGCAGGGCATTGCGTCGACGGCCGACATTTCGCGGCAGTCGATGCAGTCTGCTGGATTCGGCGGACGGTAGGAAAGCGGCTGCGGCTTTCGGGCTTCGGGCTTCGGCTTTCAGCCTGCCGGATGCCGGCTTATCCTTTGTCAGAATCTCATCCAAATCCTGAAGCCCGAGAGGCGAAGCCCGTTTGTTTCCCTCCCATCACCAAAAGGTTTATCGTTAGCGGATGGCGTTTGCGCGTCCCAAGAAGAAGTTCTATTCCGAAGATGAGCTGTACGAATATGCCGTGGGAGCGCTGGCGCGGCGGATGCGGACGGTGGCGGAGTTGAAGCGTCTGCTGCGGATGCGCGTCGAGGCCGACACGGAGTACGGGCAGACGCTGATGGAGTTGATCATCCGGCGATTGAAGGATCGCGGGTATTTGAACGATTCGCAGTATGCTGCGTATTTTTCTTCTCTGCGGCGCGACAACCAGAAGTTTGGCCGGATGCGCGTGGTCACCGATCTGAAGGCAAAGGGCATGCACAGTGATGTGATCGACAAGGCTGTGGACGCGGCT
>JBAUYE010000145.1:0-3271 GCA_049584615.1 Candidatus Sulfotelmatobacter sp. | reverse complement strand
CCTAAAACAATTCCGGCAGCGACGCGGAAAAAGCTGAAGCTGATCATTGGAAAGTATTTGAAAGGCAGCGGCCACTGACCACTGGCCACTGATCACTGAGGTTACGATGAGCATTGTCGTTGTAGGTTCGGTTGCGTTTGACGACATCGCATCCCCTTCGGGCAGCGTGAAGGGTATTCTCGGCGGCGCGGCAACTTACTTCGCGTTGGCCGCCAGCTATTTCACTCAGGTACGGATGGTCGCGGTGGTGGGTGATGACTTTGGCCCGGAACACGAAAACGTCCTGAAAAAGCGCGGCGTGGACACGCGCGGCATCGAGCGCGCCGCGGGCAAGACCTTCCGCTGGGGAGGAACTTATGCCGAGAACCTTAACGAGGCCAAGACCACCTTCACCGATCTGAATGTGTTCGAGAAGTTTCAGCCAAGGATTCCAAAAGAGTACGAAGACACGGAGTTTCTGTTTCTGGCCAACATCCAGCCGACCTTGCAGGCCAACGTGCGGCGGAAGATGAACGGCGTGCGACTAACCGGATGCGACACCATGAATTACTGGATCAAGGGCGCGCGCCAGGAGCTGGCCGAAACCCTGAAGCTGGTAAATGTGTTGCTGATCAACGACACCGAAACCAAGATGTTGGCAAATGAGACGAACCTGCCGCGCGCCGCGCAGAAGGTGTTGGCCATGGGGCCGCAGGCGCTGGTGATCAAGCACGGTGAATACGGTGCGACCATTTTCTTTCGCGAAGGCGCGTTCGGCATCGGGCGTCATCCCTTTCGGGCGCCCACCTTGCCCCTCGATGAAGTGAAGGATCCCACAGGAGCCGGCGATTCTTTTGCCGGCGGGTTTATGGGATACGTCGCCTCGCAGGAAGAATTGAATCGCGAAGTGCTGAAGCGGGCGCTGTTCTACGGTGGAGTGATGGGATCATTCGCCGTGGAAAGTTTTGGCACGGAGCGGCTGCAGTCGCTCACCCGCGAAGAGATCGACGCACGCTTCCAGATTTTTCGTGAACTCACCCACCTCGAATGAAGCCCCAACCTCTGCCGACGAAACCCCATCCTGCAATTGAGACCGTACGGCTGGTCTGGCTGGCGATCTTCGTCTCGGTATTTTCTTTCCTCTTTTACTATCGCCATGGAGATGTTCTGCTCTACGGCGATGCCGTGGCGCACATCAACATCGCGCGCCGAGTATTCGATTCGAAAACTCCCGGGCTCCTGCAACTGGGAACAGTGTGGCTACCGCTGCCCCACCTGCTGATCGTGCCTTTCATCGTCTCGATGAAGATGTGGCAAAACGGCTCCGGTGGCTCGATTCCCTCGATGGCGGGTTATGTGTTTGGCGTGCTGGGAATATTTCGCCTGATGCGCGGAGTATTGAGGGGCAATGGACAAGTGGATTTAGTGGCGATCATAGGGCCTTGGGTCGCAGCGTTCGTTTACGGTGCGAATCCAAATCTCATCTACATGCAGTCGACCGCGATGGGAGAGTCGTTGTATCTGGCATTCTTCATCTGGGCCGTGGTGTACTTCGCCGAATTCTCACGTGGGAAGCAAAAGGCGCTCACAAAGTGCGGCCTCTGCCTAGCGGCAGCGTGTTTGACCCGCTATGACGGATGGTTTCTGGCTGCAGTTCTGGTCGTGGGAGCTGTGTTCGTCGTTTTCCGGCCGCGCAAACTGCCCGAGGATCAATCATCTCGATCCTCGCCTCATTCGTCGAGCCCGGCTCTTGTGAAATTTGTTTTGCTGGCAGCATCCGCACCGGCGCTCTGGATCGCGTACAACGCCATCGTCTACCAGAATCCTCTGGAATTCGCGAACGGTCCTTACTCCGCAAAAGCGATCGAACAAAAAACGGCGACGGTGAATCCGGCCAAAGGGAATCTGTTGGCCGCCGGTTCGTATTTCCTGAAAGCGGCGGAACTCGACGTGGCCGAAGCAACCTGGCAAGGCCGCCTGTGGCTGGCGCTGGCGCTGCTGGGAAGTCTGGCGGCCGCGTTCGGCGGACGTGGTCGGGTCGCGTTGTTGTTATGGGTGCCGCTGCCGTTCTACGCCTTGTCTATTGCGTACGGCAGCGTGCCAATTTTTGTGCCGACGTGGTGGCCATTTTCGCATTACAACCTGCGCTACGGACTGCAGCTTCTGCCGGCCTTTGCCGTGTTTGTGCCGCTGGGAATTGCTTGCCTTATCCAATCGGCGGCGAAGCTTCCACGCTTTGCCGTTTCGTGGAACCGTTGGACAAATGCCGCAACATTCCTGGCCATTCTAGTGCTGGTGGTTGCAAGTTATGGCATGATCTGGCGCGCCGATCCGATTTGTTATCGTGAAGCCGCGATCAACATGCGCGGACGTGTCGCCCTGGATCGGCAACTTGCTGGCTGGATCAAGTCGCTGCCGCCGAATTCTACGTTGCTGATGTACCTGGGCGAGCACGCAGGCGCGCTCGAGCAAGCCGGAGTTCCGTTGCGCCGGGTCATCAACGAAGGCAATCATCGCGTTTGGAAGCAGCCGGTTGATCCAGAAGGTTTGTGGGAGCGTGCGCTGGCAGATCCGGCGCAGTACGCGGACTACCTGGTCGGGTTCGATGGCGACCCGGTCTGGACCGCGGCCGAGAACCGCCGTTTGACAGCGCTGGTCGAAATCCACACTACAGGGCAGCCGCCGGCGGCGATATTTCAGGGACGAGTGCGGACTCGCAGAGAAGAGCAGCCGCGGTAACCTGGCAGGTTAACGCTGGAACTCGCGGGGAGAGCCTATTGCAGTGATAAAATCCGCCCATCTGAATCGAGTGATAATTCCGTTTGTGAAGGCCAGCGCGTTTGGGAACGATTTCCTGTTGATCGATTCTAGGAACATTGATAACGCTCTCGCTCCCGCCGACCTGGCAGCCCTCACGCGGCGCATGTGCGATCGTCACGAAGGAGTAGGCGCGGACGGAGTGGAGTGGATGTATCCGCACACCGGCGTGGATTTGGAGGTTCGCCTGATTAACGCCGACGGCTCTCCGGCGGAGGTTTCCGGCAACGGCACCAGATGTGTGGCGGCGTATGTTTGCGCCGAGCAAGGCAAAGAGAAGATAACGATCCAGACCGGAGCTGGCTTGAAGACCTGTACGCTGATCGGACGCAGCGAACTCGATTATGAATTCGAGGTCGACATGGGCAAAGCAGTCGTAGGAGCGGAGCTGGCGCTGAAGCTCAGCTCAGGCGAGGTGCGCGGGATTCCAGTTTCGATGGGGAATCCACACTACGTGATGCTTGTACCGGAGTTT
>JBAUYE010000144.1:0-9172 GCA_049584615.1 Candidatus Sulfotelmatobacter sp. | reverse complement strand
CCACAATCCAATTCAGCAATTAAAACTCGCTTCATCAGGAGAGACCTCGACATGCCAGCAAGAACCGCCGTCTCCAACGACTGCATCAACCAGATTTTCCGCGAGGCAAGGACCCACAATGTATGGCTTCCGCAACCAGTTTCCTCCGAGTTGCTGCGTCAAGCATATGAACTTTCCGCTCTCGGTCCGACGAGCGCCAATACTATGCCCGCGCGCTATGTTTTCCTCACTACGGCCAACGCCAAGGAGCGACTCCGTCCCGCTCTTTCGCCCGGTAATCTCGAGAAAACCATGGCTGCTCCCGTCACCGTCATCATTGCCTGGGATACGGAGTTCCACGAGAAACTTCCAAAGCTCTTTCCGCAAAGGGATATGCGTTCGATGTTCCATGGGAACCCCGCACTCATTGAAGCAACTGCGTTCCGAAACAGCTCACTTGAAGGTGCGTACTTCATACTGGCTGCCCGCGCTCTGGGCCTCGATTGCGGTCCGATGTCCGGATTCGACGCCGCCAAAGTCAACGCCGAGTTTTTCCCCGATGGAAAGTGGAAAGCGAATTTTCTCTGCAATCTAGGCTACGGGGACGAGACTAAGCTTTTCCCACGCAACCCGCGCCTGTCCTTCGATGAGGCCTGCTTGATTTTGTAAGCGTGTGTTCGGCGGGTTGACGGGCTGAATTACGCAGGAGTGACCCAAGCCTGCGGAACTGTAGTAAAACTGTATTATCGGAGAGGTGGCCGAGTGGTTGATGGCTCCGGTCTTGAAAACCGGCATACCCGAAAGGGTATCAGGGGTTCGAATCCCTTCCTCTCCGCCATTCTTAACTTGAACTCCGTTGCCGTCAGTACGGAGTCACGACCGCATCTTCGGGATAGCCAGGCATGCCGAACTCGGGAACGTCGAGACCTTCCTCTTCCACTTCCGGTGCTACTCGCATGCTTTTCGCCTTGTTGACGACCCAGAAGACAGCGTAGGTTGCACCGAACGCCCAGGCTGCGTAGAGAGTTGCTCCCATGAGCTGGCAGAGGAATTGCCGCGTATCGCCGTGCAGCAGGCCGGTTACGCCTTGGCCCGCGCGCCCAAGGTAGGACGCACCGCCGACGCCGTTCCACCCCGCGCCGTAGGCGCCGTCGGCAAAAATGCCGACGCTGACCGCGCCTAACCAGCCGCAGTAGCCGTGTACCGAAATCGCGCCGCAGGGATCGTCGATCTTCAAAACCCGGTCGTTAAAGAGAACACCGGCACAAACCAGGCATCCCGCCAGCACGCCGATTACTACCGAAGAAGTTGGAGACACAAAGGCGCACGGCGCGGTGATCGCGACCAGGCCTGCCAGCATTCCGTTGCACGCCATGGTTATGTCAGGCTTGCCGAACCAGACATACCATAAGAGCATCGCAGCGGCGGAGCCTGCGACGGCAGCCAGATTAGTGTTCACCGCGACTACGGAGATGCGAAGGTCGGTTGCTCCCAAGGTAGAGCCAGGGTTGAATCCCATCCATCCAAAGAGCAGGAGGAACGTCCCGGTCACTACGTAGACGATGTTGTGCGCGGGGAAGACACGAATCTTTCCGCCGGGGCCGTATTTTCCGAGGCGCGGACCGAGAATGATGGCGAGAGCCATAGCGCAGAAGCCACCGACGGCGTGAACTACGGTCGAACCGGCGAAGTCGACATACCCGTGGCCCAGATTCAAAGTCGATCCCACTTGCGAGAGCCATCCTCCACCCCAAGTCCAGCAGCCGGCAATCGGGTACAGGATCGCGCCGATGAAAAGTTCACAAAGAAGGAATGCCCAGAAAGTGATTCGCTCGCAGACGGCGCCTACGATTATGTAGCCCGCAGTTTCCATGAACACGACTTCGAAAAGCGTCAGGCAGTTGCTGCCAGCGTCATAGGCCGGACCGGTAAGAAAAAATCCCTTGCCGCCGACGAATCCCCACTGACCGCTTCCTACCAGGAAATGGTTGAGCGTCGGGATGCCACCAAGATTGGTGGGAGCGGCATTGATGGCAACGGCTCCAAACTGGAACGCATATCCGACCGCGTAATAGGCCAGGAAGGCGAACACGTAGGCGGCGAAATTCAGCATCATCAAGTGGGCGGCATTCTTCTTTCGAACGAGGCCGCACGTGAGCAATGCAAAACCGGCCTGCATAAAGAGGACGAGGTAACCGGTATTCAAGGTCCAGGCAAAGTTCGTTGCCACGCGGACGTGACCCACGCTGTCAGCGAGCTTCACGGCAAGAGGTTCTTTCGCCGACTGAGCCTGATAGTCGTCGAACGCCTTCTTATTGGCGGCGTAGTCGGGAGCAGATTTGTCGGTGGGCTCCGCAACCACGAAGGGATTCCCGGCGGCGTCGACTGCAGAAGTCTTATCCCCGGTGGCTATGCCGGAAGGGTCTGGCTTGGCGCTGTCGTCGGCGAAGCAAGGCATGGCCAGCCCGGCAAATAATCCGGCGGCTAAAAGAACGGCGGCAGTGGCCGACGCTCTCGCCCATAATCTCGCCCATAGTATCGAAAGGCGCAGGGAGTGCCTGCCCGCTCGCTTTCTCATGTCTGGTTGCTCCTGTTTCTGAAGGGTGGGCAATTCTCCGGCGATCGTACCTGCGCTGGAACGGCGTCTGCAACTGCCGATGCCGTTGGACTTTCATATAACTGGCATATGCCTGGAAGCGAGGGCTGATCCGGGAAAGCGAGCCGACCCGACGAGCGCCGGTGCGTTCAATCGGACAGTCTTCTCCCTAACCCGCAGACGATAAAGGCACGCATCTACTGAGTCCAATTCATATTTCTTATGGCGCCCATCAGATGCTCCAATAACGCGACCAAGACTTTCAGTTACCCCGCGACGTTGGTGAGCCAGCGGAATGGAGAGCGCTCGCTCAACGCCTCCGTTCTGAGTGGCAATGAGAACACCTGCTGCCACCGTTGAAGACTCGAAAGACTCCCGAACATGCAATGCTTTGCACACAAGGAGGTCACCACGGTAACCCTCCGTCATACACAAAGTAATCATTTTAAAGGCCTTAGTGGCACCTAGGGGCCATACCGCGTGGGCCCGGCATTTGCGATAGTACAAGTACGGATGGCCAATGCTGGGCCCCTACTAAAGTCATGCGGATAAACTGGCTTCGCGCGATTCTCAACTACAGGGTGGTCATTCTGCTGGCCGCGGTTGGTTTGTGTCGGCCTGCCTTGGCACAAGAAGTCTCGGCCGCGCTGCTTCGCCCGGACGCGATACAACCCGCCCCGATGGCAGCATCCCCGATCGTGACGACGTTCCAGCCGACGACGTTGCCCGAAGCTCCCAGCCATCGATTTTGGGACCGTGAGAACTGCTTTCTGTTTGCCGCAAATGCCGCCTTCAGCGCTGCAGATTTCGTCGTCACAAAGGACAACCTGCACGGTGGCGGACAGGAACTGAACCCTGTGACCCGCGTATTCACGGGCAGCACGCCGCGGCTTGCAATGAATTTCGCCGGTGAAACCGCTGGTGTGGTCGGGCTCAGCTACATCTTCCACAAGACGGGACATCACAAACTGGAGCGCGCGGTCTCGATGTTGAACATGAGCGCCTCAGGGGCTGCTGTAACCTACGACCTCGCGCATCGATAGGCTAGATCTCCGTTGAAACAGCTCTCGTCGCCCTGAGGCTGTGGTTCGCGTCTTCACCTCTGCGCAGAATCCAAAGCAGCACAAATGTCGCCGCCAAAGCGATTAGGAAGAAGATGATTCCACCTTCGCGGTGCAATCTGCCGGTCAAGAAGCTGGGATCGACACGGGTTGTGAGCATTGCGATGGTAAATATGCGAAGCCCGTTCTTTGCGACCGAGAGCGGGATTGACAACAGAATAATTAAGGCCTTTCGCCAGGGCGAGCGCAAGAGCAGCTGCGCCAGAACCATGGTGGTGACAATCAACATGGAGCTGGAACGGATGCTGCTGCACTCGCGGGCAACCTCAACCGTCAACCCCGGGATGTGCACGAACACGCCATGCTGCTCCACTGGAACACCGGCCGCTGCGAAAAGCAGATGAGCGGCTGCAGCGGAGCCTTGCTGCAGCAGGTTCACGACTGGATTCAACACGAACTCGGGGAAAGGAACCATCCAGAACAAGAAACAAAGAGGAAAGAGCGCGCGCCGGGAAGCATGCAAACCGAAGCAAAGAATAAAAGCAGCGATCCACCATGCGACAAGTGCCAGCATGCTCGCGGAAAGGCGCTCATCGGGGGAGAGGGCCACTGCTCTCCATCTCATGAAGAAAGCCAAAGAAGCCGCTGCCGCCAGCAAGACTGTGCCAAGGACCACGCTAAGTCCGCTATGAGGCTCAGGCGGCTTCCAATCCATGAAGATCAGGGCCGCACTGATGGGAAGGATCAGCAGAATATGCGTGTATTGTTCGTCGTGGAGCGCGAGAGCTAACGAGGACGTTAGCGGGGACCACCAGATCGCCAGTGAGATTGCGCCGAAAACGGAAAAAACCGTCAGGGACAACGATTCGAAAGTGGATTCGCGGTCCGGGGCACTCGGCACGATGTAATTCTAACCTGCTGATCGTGCACCGGCGAGGTTCATAAAAAACATGGCTTTCCGGCAGTCTACGGGACCACCACCTCCACTCTGCTCGAGTACCCACTTTCCTTCCCATTGGAGTTCACTGCGGTCGTGGCGTAGTAATAGGTCGTTCCGTGGACCACGGTTGCATCGGTATAGTTCGTGTCGGAATCCAGTTTCGAATTAATTCTGGTGTAGGAACCGGTCGACGAGGTTTTCCGGTAAATGTTGTACCCCGTGATCTCGGGCGACGTGCTCGCGATCCAGGAGAGACTCACAAAAGCGGCGGTACCCGTACCGACCAAAGCCGAGCGCGTCGGGGAATCTGCAGCGTCGCTGGCAAACGAAAGCGTAGCGGAGGGATTCCCGCTGGCCTGCGGCGTGAAGGCGACGTTCAGTGATACGCCCTTGCCGACCGGGACCGTCAACGGTAAAGGTGTGTCGAGAACCGCAAACTGCGAACCGCTGCTCGAGACCGAGGAAATGGTCACGCTGCCGCCGCTGGCGCTCAGGTCCACTGTCCGCTGGGCTGTGGTTCCTACGGCCACTTCGCCAAAGTTCAGCGTGGCGGGGGTAATTGCAAGTTCCGGCTTGCTCACTCCGATGCCGGTGCCGGTAAACGTTATGTCCAGGTTCGGACCGAAGACGAGGGAACTGCCGCCGACCGGGCCCATTGCTTGCGGTTCGAAAGTGACGTCTAACTTCAGCTCCGTTCCCGCTGGCAGGGTCAAAGGGAATGTAGCCCCACTGACCGAAAATCCCGTACCTACGGTTTGCAAGCCGGTAACGGTCACCTTCTTCGGGCTGGTGTTGGTTAACACGGTCGTCAACTTTGAAATCGCTCCCACCTCGACATTACCGAACGAGAGGTCTCGGGGACTCGCGGTCACCGCCTCGCTGGTCACGCCAGCACCTGACAATGCCAAGTAGAGGACCCGGTTGGATGCGTTACTGAACAAAATAATCGACCCGCCGACCTCACCTTTCGCAACTGGGGCGAAAGTCACGCTGACCGCGAGACTCTCTCCCGCGGCCAGAACCTGCGGCAGGTTCAAGGTCGAGACTTTGAATTTGCTGCCGGTCGACTCACTTCTGAAACCGTTACCCTCGATTGGCCCTGGTTGGTTGCAACCACGACAAGAGTTTCGGTCTTACCGACGACGACGTCGGCGAAACGCAAGTGGGTTGACGAAAAACTCATTTCAGGCGCGGCTGCTCGCACCCGCAGAGGCATCAACACCAGAATCGCCAACGCCATTACCGGTACGGCGGTTGCAAACGAGGGCCGGACTTTCGACCGGGGGGGTCGCATAGGCTGGACAGTTTGCCAAGTTTTGGGCAGATACGCCTAGATGCCAGAAGGACATCTCTAGGCAGGCCAGTCGCTGAAGTGTCACCCGCGACGGCTCATAGCGCCGACGATCCCGCAGTCCGGAGAACTGGCTATGCGGCTGCCTGCCTCTTTACCACACTGGGGAGCTCTTTTTCACTGGGGGCGAGGGCCCGAACCTCCGTCGCCACGCAAATGATGAAGGCGGCCACACTGATTTCGAAGAGATTCCGCTTGCTCAGGCTCATCGCCGTGAACAGGGATTTGGCAATGTTCAGCTGCACCAGCCCACCGAATAACAACGAAATCCAGCCGATGTAATACGTAATCTTCCCGACTAAGTGCAGCCGTGTAGATCGATCCATGGTTTTACCCTCCTGGTTTGCCGACGTGGCCGTCTAAAATGCACCAAAACAGGTGCATTTTGGAGGCACGGGAATTGTACACCGGCTGTCAAGTCTGGAGGTCGAATACTGGGCCCACGCCTAGTACGGCCCGATCTGCACCGTCCGAAGACCGCAAAATATCGGGATCCACTCTATGCCCGGCTTTGCCCCCGGGTCTGAGACGGTTGGGGCTATTTCAAACCGTCGGGTACGCGGCACAGAGGCGCCAAAGCTTTGGAAGCAGAGGGATTGCTCCGGTTGGGAATTTTGGCGGGTGCTTCATTAGAGACGACGCTGGTGACCCCTTTGGCACTGATCGCTCGTACCACGTAATAGTATTTCTCGTCGTTGCGCACCAAGTCATCCACGCAGCTGGTACCTGGAAACGGCGTGGCATTGAGCAGGACGGGCAACGGGTCTTTTTGTTTCACGCCGCGATAGATGCAATAGCCGAAAGCCGCGGCGTGCTTCGGGTCGGCAGGGGCGCTGGCTCTCCACGAGAGGATCACCCTGTGCCCTCCCGGGGGTGCCGTCGGCGCCCCAAAGGAGCCGAAGATGGGGCAGGCCAGAGGGGCACCCGGAGGGGGAGCGGGGATGGCGGGCGTCTCGGCCTTCCGGAGCGCGTCCTGCCGGAGCGCTTCTTCCAGCCGCTGGGTTGGGGTTGGTCTGGAAGCACTCTGGCAGCTTGTGCATCCGAGCTGTAGTGTGCCGGCGATGCCAAGAACCACTGCAAGGACTTGATGATTTGACCTGACGCCGAGCCTATCGAGCATAGGGTTGCATCTCTAGTTATACAACCGCGATCACTGCCATTGTGATGGCGGACTCGATGCCGCCGGCGACTAAGGTCTCTCGCCGTCACCGGAGTACCCACTAGCGAACTTTGATTTCAGGGTTGAGTGTGAAATCCTGAATTGCTCAAGGTGCGCCTTCTGAGAAATCGAACGGTCCATGACTCAAAGTGAACAGGACTCTACCGCGTCCCCACTATTCAGCATTGTCATCCCGGTTTACAACGATTGGATACCGCTGGATTCATGTCTGCAATCCCTGACGCGGCAAACGAATGCGCCGCCTTTTGAAATTATCGTTGTGGACGACGGCAGCGCAGATGCTGTTCCAGAATTCATTCGCAACTCGTCCCATAGTTACCCATTAACCGTGATCCGACAATCTCACTCAGGGATTCCCTCGGCTAGAAATCAGGGAATTCGGGCTTCCAAGGGCGCAGTGTTGCTGTTCATAGATGCCGACTGCAGACTTCAGACAAACTGCCTGGCCGCCCTTAGTTCAGTGATCGGGCGCTCGCCCCAGCACGATTGCTTTCAACTCAGGATCGTGGGGAATTGCTCCAATCTGGTCGGCAGAGCTGAAGAACTGCGGCTCATTACCTTTCAGGATTACATGCTCCAGCCCGACGGCCGCATTCAATACTTGAATACGGCTGGATTCGCCATGCGACGCACCCGGGCAGATATCGACACGGGAGTGTTCGATCCAATCGCGCTCAGAGCTGAGGACACACTTTTGTTGGCCAATCTGATGCAGAACGGGAAGCTCCCTCTGTTCGCTCCCGAGGCAATCGTCGAACATGACATCCCGCTATCTTTGATGGCGTGCTTCTGGAAAGATGTTCGGTCGGTTTATCTGGAGGGAAAGGCGTACAACATCATCGCTTCCAAGGGAGTAAGGATTCGAGTGACCCACTGGGAACGGCTGCGATTGCTTTCAGCCATGTGGAAAACGGCCGGCCAGCCGTCTATCGGAAGATCAGCCTGGTTTGTGCTTGTGGTCAGGCAGGCGCTGCAGCGGGTCGTTTCCTTCTCTTTCCAAGGTCTGCGAGTTGGGTCTGTGTCTCCGAAGTAGCGGCGCGCCTTGCTCAGTCCTAAGTACTTGTTTCCATCGGAACACAATCTCAAAACTCCTGCGGATTTCAGGGTCGCAACCGGGGAGTCGCAGGCCGGGAGGTTTTACGGATTCTTGTATAATGGAGACAGTTTTCGAGGGTCGGTACGTTACCCGGCCGGCTCTCGCCTCCCTCCATTTTCTTCGGTCAGTAGTCAGATCGCTCGAACCGTATGGAGGCGCGATCCCAATGAAAGCCGGCATGCGAGGAATTGGCGCCTTATTGACGTGCCTGGCGGCCGCGGGCATGGTGGCCTGCTCGCACCCTGCCGCGAAAGTCTCCGACTCGTGGGATCCGAAAGCTGCTGCCGCTTACCTTGACTACCGCGAAGGCTGGTGGATGGGATGGACGGGATCTGCCCGGGACCACGGCACCTTCTGCGTATCATGTCATACGGCTTTGCCCTACGCTCTCTCGCGGCCTGCGCTTCGTGCCGCGCTCGCAGAACAAGCTCCGTCAATCAATGAGCGCAAACTGATCGAGAATGTCACCAAGCGCGTCCGTCTTTGGAAGGAGATTGGGCCCTACTACAGCGATCAGGGATACGACCACAAAACCGCCGAGTCCCGGGGAACGGAATCGGTTCTCAACGCCCTGATTCTTGCCAGCCACGATGCCCAGAACGGACAACTGACTGACGATACCCGCGCCGCCTTCAACAACATGTGGGCGGTGCAACAAACCACGGGAGAGAATAAGGGCTCATGGCTTTGGCTTCAGTTTGACCAGGAGCCTTGGGAAGCAAACGATTCCAATTACTACGGTGCAACCTTGGCGGCGATGGCGATTGGGATAGCCCCTGGGAATTACGCCGCGGCGCCTGAAATTCAGGGCAATCTCGCCAGCTTGCGCGAATACCTGAAGCGCGAACGTACAGGGCAATCAACCATCAATCGTGTTTTCCTACTCTGGGCTTCCACAAAATTGCCCGGAATTCTCGCGCCCGAAGAACAAAAGGCGATCATTCATGAAATCTTGAGCAAGCAACAGGC
>JBAUYE010000143.1:0-48818 GCA_049584615.1 Candidatus Sulfotelmatobacter sp. | reverse complement strand
CTACAGGTCCTGCTTGACAAGGGCCAGGAAGATGATTGGTTCGGATCGCGCTTCATTACGACTTTGATCGTCACTGCGACCGTATGTCTGATCTCGCTGGCGATCTGGGAGTGGTATCAAAAAGCGCCCATCATCGACGTCCGCATGTTTAAGAACTTCAACTTCGCCAGTTCGAGCCTGATGATGTTTATGTTTGGAGTCATGCTGTTCAGCAGCCTGGTGCTGATGCCGCAATTCCTGCAGACGCTCGTGGGCTACACCTCGGAACTGGCGGGGCTTGCTCTTTCGGCAGGAGGGCTGGTTTTGCTGTTTGAGATGCCCGTCATGGGGCAGTTGACAACCAAGATCCAGGCACGCTACCTGATTGCCTTCGGCTGGCTGGCGCTGTCTGTCTCCATGTTTTATTCCACGAAGCGAATCGATTTGCTGATCAGTTTCAGCGCGGCCACCTGGTTGCGCATCGCCCAGGTAATTGGTTTGGGGTTCCTGTTTGTCCCGATTACGCTGGTGGCGTATATCGGAATTGCGCCGGAGAAGAATAATGCAGTCGCAGGCATTATCAATTTCATGCGCAACATGGGAAGCAGCGTGGGAACATCCATGGTCACCACGTTGATTGCGCGGCGTTCGCAATTCCATCAGGCCAGGCTGGTGCAAAATGCCAGGGTCGACAACCCCAACTTCGTGAATTCGGCGAACGGCCTGGCTCAACAGCTGGCTGCCTCCGGTGTGGGTAAGCATGAGGCCCAGCTCACGGCCTATGCCAGGATTTACCAATCACTGCAAGCGCAGGCCGCGAGCCTGGCGTACATTGACACGTTTATGGTTCTTTGCGTAGGAGCGGCGATTATGTTCTGTCTGGCTTTTGTCTTGAAGAAAAATGATCCTGGGGGCGGTGGGGTGAGAGTAGCGGAGTGAAATAATTAAGTCTGATTTAACAGCATAAGGATCCGAGAGAGACATGATAAAAATCGTTACCATCGAACGCGAATACGGATGCGGCGGCGGCGAAATCGCCCAACTCCTTGCCAAGCAGTTGGGCTGGAAGCTTTGGGATGAGTTGCTGACGGAGGAGATTGCGCGGCTTGCCGACTGCCCCAAGACGGTCGTCGAGGGCCGCGAGGAGCGAACCGATCCCCTCTACTACCGGCTCTTCAAATCATTCTTGCGCGGCAGTTATGAAGGCAGCATTAATGCGCACAAGCTCAAGCTGGTAGACAGCGAATGCATTTTGAAGTTTACTGAACAGGTCGTTCAAAACGTGGCAAAGACCGGCAACTCTGTCATCGTAGGGAGAGGATCGCAGCACTTCCTCAAGAACCGCAAAGATGCGTTGCGGATTTTTCTTTTTGCCCCTAGGGAGAATAAAGTTCGACGCCTGCTGGCTCGCGGCAAGAGCGAAAAGGAAGCCGAGCAGCTCGTAGACACGATTGATCGCGAGCGTGTGGATTTCATCCAGAAATATTTCCACGTCGAGTGGCCGGATCGCGCCATTTACCACGCCATGATCAATACCGCGATCGGCGATGAGGCCGTGCTTCACATGATCCTGGATGTCATGAGAACCCTCGACGCAAAGGTCTCCGCCTGAGCGCGACCTGACAACGAGCAACCCTAAACGCTGTTTCGCTCTGCGCCTGCTCCCCACCAGCGAAATTCGTGCGTAACTCGACTTGGCCCACCCGCCCACCGACATGTAAGATGCACGATGTTCTGACCGGAGGATTCCAGGAATGCTCATCAGAAAAATGACGCTGTGTTTCGCTGCGATTGCCGTGCTGGGCAGCATATCAGTGCGTGCGCAACAATCGGACTCCGACGACGAGAGCCAGTTCCGCTTCCGCTTCGTAGGCCCCAGGGTGGGGAATCGCATCGCGGCCGTAGCTGGCATTCCGGGCGACGCCAGCACTTACTACGCGGGAGCCGCCTCGGGAGGAGTCTGGAAATCGACCGACGGCGGCAATCACTGGATGCCGATCTTTGATAAAGAACCGGTGGCCGCAATCGGCTCTCTGGCTGTAGCTCCTTCTGATCCAAGCACGGTCTGGGCTGGGACGGGCGAGGCGTGGGCAATTCGCGACATCGACGTGATGGGCAATGGAATTTATAAATCTACGGATGCGGGCAAAACCTGGACCAACATGGGGCTGCCGGAGAGCGGCCGCATCGGCCGCATCGTCATTCACCCGTCGAATCCCGACATCGTTTTCGCCTGCGTTCTGGGCCGCACTACTGGACCGCAACCCGAGCGCGGCGTCTTCCGCACCACCGACGGAGGGCAGCATTGGGAGCGTGTGCTCTTCGCTGGAGAAAATGTTGGCTGCTCCGGCCTGTCGATGGACGCGCACAATCCACGCACTTTATTTGCCGGTATGTGGCAAGTGGAGATGCATACATGGGGCGAATTCAGCGGCGGTCCGGGCAGCGGAATCTACGTTTCCCACGACGGCGGAACGAAGTGGACTCGTATCGAAGAACATGGTTTACCTCACGCGCCGCTGGGGAAAATCGATGTCGCGGTTGCTCCGACCAATTCGAATCGCGTCTTCGCCCTCATTCAGACCAAGGACCAGGGTTCAGTCTGGAGATCCGACGATGGCGGCGAGCACTGGAAGGCGATCAATTATCAGCGAGCCTTGATTGGACGCGCAGGTTACTACATTCGCCTTGCCGTGTCGCCCGCCAGCGACAATGAAGTTCTGGTGGCCAACAGTTCCTTCCACCAGTCGCTTGATGGAGGGGAGAACTTCAAAGACGTTCCCTGGGGCGGAGACACGCACGACATTTGGTTCGACCCCACGAATGCCGATCGCTTTGTAATCACCGACGACGGCGGCCTGAGCATCACCACCGTGCACGGCCGCGGTTTTCATCGCGCGACGATGCCCATCGGCCAGATGTACCACGTCGACGTCGACAATCAGATCCCTTACTACTTCTACAGCAACATGCAGGATGACGGAAACATGCGTGGCCCCAGTCTTCCCGTGGACTCGAGAGAAACCGGCTGGGATCGCGAGATGGGCGGTTGCGAATCCGGATTCACTGTCCCCGACTTAGCTGATCCAAACGTGGTGTGGGCCACTTGTTATGGAAATAAGGTCACTCGCTGGGATGCTCGGACCAAGCACGCGCGCTCGGTCAGTCCATGGATGCATACACTGGATTCGCCGCCGAACGACATCAAGTATCGCTGCCATTGGACGGCGCCGCTCGCCATCGATCCCTTCGACCACAACACCGTCTACTACGGCTGCCAGGTGATCTTCAAAACCGTGAACGGCGGCCAGAGTTGGTCGGTTATCAGCCCGGACCTTTCCACCCAGGACCCGTCTCGCATCGTGCCTTCGGGCGGAATCGTCGGCGATAACCTTGGACAATTCTACGGAGAAGTTGTCTTCGCCATCGCACCTTCCAAGATTCAGCAGGGACTCATCTGGGCAGGAACCAACGACGGCCAAGTTTGGCGTACGAATGATGGCGCGAACTGGATCAACGTCACCAAGAATATCCCCGGGCTGCCTCCCTGGGGCACGATCACCAGCATTGCCCCTTCGACTTTCAATCCTGGGGCGGCATACATCAGCGTTGACTTCCATCTCGTGGATAATCGTGATCCTTTTATCTACAAGACCACGGACTTTGGCAAAACCTGGAAGCAGATCAGTGGCAATCTCCCGAAAAACGCTTTATCTTATGCCCGCACCATCGCCGAAGATCCGAATTGCGAAGGTTTGCTGTTCGCCGGAACCGGCAGTGGTCTTTACTACTCTCTCGACGACGGAGGCCACTGGACTGCGCTCGGGACGGGATTGCCGCACGCACCGGTGACCTGGGCCGTAGTGCAAAAAGATTTTCATGATCTGGTGATTTCCACCTACGGACGAGGGCTCTACATTTTCGACGACATTACGCCGCTGGAACAGTTGGCAAAGAGTCACTCGGATGCCGCGATCATCCTGTTTGAGCCGCGCCGAACCTACCGCTTTACCCGTGGCGGCCAGGCCATGCTCAACTTTTCACTCAAGACCGCAGCGAAGGATCCGATACAACTTGAGATCCTGGACTCAGATGGGAAGGTGATCAGAAAGCTCGAAACCAAAGGTCGCGCCGGCATCAATCGAGTGTCATGGGACCTGCGCTATGAGTCTCCTCGATTGATTGCACTGCGAACGGTTGCTCCAGACAATCCACACATCTGGGACGAACCCCGCTTCCGCGATTCCGATTCGCGGCCTATCACGCATTGGGGAACTGCTCCCGCCGAGGTCGGCCCCGTCGTCACCCCAGGGAAGTACACCGTACGCGTGAAGGTCGGAGACCAGTCCTACACCCAGCCTCTGACCATCCTGCGCGACCCTCGTGCACCCGGATCCGACGCAGACATTGAACTTTCCGTGAAAACTCTGCGCCGCATCAACGCCGATATTGACCGTGTTTCCGATACGGTCAACCAGATTGAATGGCTTCGCAAGCAAATCGAGGTCGTCGAGACGATGCTCCGACCGCCCAAGAAGAAAGATGAGGAAAAGCCCGCGGTCGACGAGGAGGATGACGACGAAGGTGAACCTGCGCCTGCTCCGCCACCGGTGTTGGACGAAGCTCGGGCAAAACGCAAAGCCGAACTCTTGAAAGCTACAGAAGAACTGGACAAGAAGCTCTCAGCCGTGGAATACAAGCTCGTGTCGCCGGCCCTGCTTAACAGCGATGACAAATATTTCGTCGAATCCTACAAAGTTTATCTCAATCTGATCTGGCTGAACGCGCAGGTCGGGACCGGAGGCGCCGATGTAGCCGGTGGCGCCGACTTCGCCCCGACCGATACCGAACTAGAGTTACTGGAGACGTTCGAAACAGAAATGGCAGGAGCGGATGCGGACTACCAGAAAGTCATAAAAGAGGATCTTCCCGGGTTGAATCGCTCTCTCGCGGAAAGCAGCCTTGCCGCGCTGGTTACTCCGCCGGCGAAGCAGGAATGATGGAATCGTAGTCGGTATAATTGTGGTCGCTCATGGACTGGGTTCCGTCCGCTCTCCGCTGGCTGTTCGACTCTAGACGCGGCGCGCCTGATCGCCTGATCTCACGCTGGCTCTTTCTGCGGGCGCTCGGTTGTATTTATTTTTCCGCGTTTTTCTCGCTCGTCTTTCAGATCCGAGGCCTCATCGGACCGGACGGAGTCCTCCCGGCAAACCAATATCTGCAAGCCGTGGCGCATTCTTTTGGATATGGTCGCGGATTGTGGTTTGCGCCCACGCTGCTCTGGCTTGCAAGCGGCCCGCATATGCTGATCGCCTTATGCTGGGTGGGTATGCTGGCCTCGCTGCTGTTGGCCATCAATGCGTGGCCGCGAGGAATGTTGCTGATCTGTTTCGTGTGTTTCCTTTCGTTTGTCAGCGCTGCGCAGGACTTTTCCAGCTATCAATCGGACGGCATGCTGCTCGAAGCGGGATTTATCGCGCTCTTCTTTGCTCCATCCGGATTACGCCCCGGCTTTGGGTCGGCATCTCGAGCATCGCGTGCCAGTTTGTTCCTGCTGCAATGGGAGTGGTTCCGCATTTACTTCGAGTCCGGCGTAGCGAAGATCGTCGGCGGGGATCCCGAGTGGCGCAACTTTACGGCGATGGACGAGTACTATCAGAACGGTCCGCTGCCCACCTGGATCGGCTGGTACATGCAGCATCTGCCGCACTGGTTCCATGCTTCCACCGTTTTCGCGACGCTGGCGCTCGAACTGGTTTTGGTTTGGATGTTGTTTCTGCCGAGACGCTGGCGAATCGCGTGCTTCTTTATCGTGACTCCCTGGCAACTCGGCGTTATTCTGAGCGCCAATTACACGTTTCTAAACTATCTCGTCCTGACGTTGGGATTCCTCTTGCTGGACGACCGCTTTCTGCTGCGACTTCTTCCGCAGCGATCGAAGGCGTCGTTCGTCGCTAACTCCCGAACCGGTGCCGAAAGCAATCAGACGGATCCTGCAGCCAGTGAAGCCGGCAGGCCGCGAGAGGTGTCGGCAGAACCGGGAGAGTCCGAGCAAGGCCGACTGCGAAGCTGGAGACTCGCTCTCCGTCTGCCGTTCAGAATACTGAAGCTCCTTTCGACCGCCATCATACTGAGCTGGATTTTCTATGTCACGACAGCGGAGTTGGTCTGGATGTTTTCTGCCCTGCCACTGCCAACCGCGCCGGTGGAGGCTCTAGAGCCTTTTCGTATCGCCAATCGATACGGCCTGTTTGGTATCATGACCAGGGGCCGGTACGAGATCGAGTTCCAGGGTTCCGACGATGGAAAAACCTGGGTAGCGTATCCGTTCCGTTACAAGCCTCAAGACCTGAGTACGCCACCTGGGATTTACGCGCCCTATCAGCCGCGGTTCGACTGGAACCTGTGGTTCGCTTCATTAGGCTCATGGCGGGACTATCCCATCGTGCCTCAGACTGAAGTGCGGCTGCTTTCGAATGACAGTGACGTCCTGAATCTTTTTGCGAAGAATCCTTTTCTGCATGAGCCACCGCGCGAGGTGCGGGCTGTGATTTGGCAATACTGGTTCACAACATTGTCTGAAAAACGAACTCAAGGTTTGTGGTGGCGACGTCAATTTTTGGGACTCTACGCTCCGACGATCGAGCGCGAACCCGACGGGAATATCCATGTCGTCGAATGGCCTACAGTTGGCCCGCACGAATGAATCTTTGCAGTAATCGAGCGGCACCTTACACCGGGGACTAACTGCGACTTAACCTGGACAATGCCATTTTCGCGGCGTGATAGCCACACATCCCGTGCACTCCTCCGCCGGGCGGAGTTGATGAAGAGCAAATGTAAATGTCGCGCGCCGACGTAGCGTAATGACGCCAAGTCGGTCGAAACAGAATCTGACGTAGGTCCATGACGCCGCCTCCAATATCGCCCCCTATTAGGTTAGCGTCCACGCTCTCAAGGTCTGCAGGAGAAAATATGCGCCGTGCCAAAATGCAGTCGCGAAACCCGGGAGCGAAACGCTCGATCTGACCTTCCAGCTTCTCAAGCATGTTTACTTTTGACCCATTCGGCACATGACAATAAGCCCAAGCCGTGTGTTTGCCTGCCGGAGCTCGTGAATTATCGAAAAGAGTGGGCTGGGCCAGCAGAACGAAGGGATGGTCGGAGATCTGTCCGATTCGCACCGCCTTTTCCGAAGCAGCAATCTCCTCAAAGCTTCCCCCTAGGTGCACCGTCGCAGATCGCAAGCAGTCGCGAGCTTTCCAGGGAATCGGTGCGTTCAGCGCATAATCCACCTTGAAGACGGCGGCTCCATACCGGTATTTTCCCAATCGTCGCCGGTAACCGTCAGATAATCTCTGTCCGCCAACCTTAATGAGCTGTCGCGGAGTCAAGTCACAGAGCAGCAGGTCGTATTTCGGAAATACTTTCGCCAATGTTGCCAAACTCTCGACCGGCGACGAAGTTCTCACGCTGCCTCCCAAACTCGCGAAAACTCCGCACAGTGCGGTCGTGAGTGACTGCGCGCCGCCGCGAGGAATCGGCCACCCAACGGCATGTGCCGGCACCGCCATAAGAATTGCGAACGCCGCGCTCAAGGGTTCGTCCAGGCTGAGAAAAGAATGGGCGGCCAAGCCCGCGAATAATGCCCGGGTTCGTGGGTTGTGAAACCGGCGAGCGACCGCCTGGGCAGACTGTAACCCGACCATTCCAAAGCGCGCCATCAGCCACGGATGTCGAGGGGTGAAGGAAATGGGTCGCAGGATCTCGGGAGCAAATTCACTCCAGCGCTCGACGAATGGACGCATGAGCTTGTCCCAAGCCGGCCCGTCGATCCCGAGGGAATTCTTGCTTTCATCCAGGTCACGTTCCAACATCACGGCCGTGCCGTCATCGAGAGGGTGCGCCAAAACAGCCGGCGAGTGAATCCACTCCAGGCCGTAGTCGATCAGCGGCAGGGACGAAAAGAACGGAGACCCCGCGCCCAGCGGAAAAACAGCTGATCCGAAATCATGCCGAAAGCCCGGCAAAGTTAACTCCAACGTGCGTGCAGCTCCGCCCGGCGTCGAACCCGCTTCCAGTACCTCCACTTGCAGTCCAGCCTGGGCCAGAACAATGGCCGCTGCGAGTCCATTCGGACCGGCCCCGATCACGCACGCCTTACGGCTCATCGCGAATCACCTCGAATGCCATCTTCACAAATCTTAGAACTTGCTTCACGGCGTGATGGCAATGACTCGCAAAGGACTGCCGGAGCCGCCGACGATTTTCAGTGGCGCGGCGATGACGATGGCACCCGTGGGCGGAAGTTGATCAAGGTTCGACAGGCTGGCCAATCCAAACTTGCCGCTGCCGTGCATCAGATAGTGGTTCGGGAATGGTGGATCGAACGTGGCCGCCTGACCGGCATCGGTCCCCACCGTTTCCACGCCGACACCCAGCACGTCCCGCTTCTCGGCGAGCAGGGCAGAACTTTCCTTGGCCAATCCAGGAGTGTGCGGTCCGTTCTCCTTTAGGTTGATGTAGTCCTTGGGGTCGGTGCGCTTGGACCAGTCCGTACGTAAGAGAACCCATGCGCCCGCTGGAATTACGCCGTGCTTATCTTCCCACTGCTCGATACGCTCTGGCGTCAACAGATAGTTTGGGTTTCTCGTCACCCCCGTGGTGATGTCGATCACGCACGCAGGCCCGATAAATTTTCTTGGTGGGATGCGATCTACGGTATTGTCTGGAAGGTCTTTCCCTGAGATCCAGTGCACGGGAGCATCGAAATGGGTGCCCGTGTGCTCGCCGGTCTCGAAGCCATTCCAGTACCAGGCGGGGCCACGTTCATCGTAGCGCGACAGCTCCCAGATTTTGAATGCAGGGGTGTTGTTGAATTGCGGCGGCAGAGGCAGCAAGGGGGTCTGCGGGGTTAAAGGCTGGGTCAGATCCACGACTCGCAATCGGCCAGCGGTTAATTCTTCAAGCAGTTTAGACAAGACGAGAGACATCAGGGCTCCTCACAGGCTTTGGGTTCGGCATGCTACCTCCACTCGGGTGGCGGTTTGAACGCTTACCCCCTCCAACATCGCATCTCATCGCGCCTTCAGCGACTGAATATGCCGATGGAATTGAAACCGGTTCTCCAACAGCGTCAGATCAGTAACGTAGGCGGCGGGACCTTTGGCTTCGACCTTGGCGATAATGGTAGTGAGTTCCCTGCCCTGCATGGCGTCGCTGACGGCGGCCTTAAAACTTTCTACACTACGAACCGTGCTCACTCGGGGAATTCCGGACGCTCGGGCGATGCCCTCCAAATCCGTGCCTGTGCCGGTCGCGGTTGGAAAACCTCCGACCGAGAGCAGACTTTCGTTGTCGAACACAACGTGAATCAGCTTCCTGGGCCGATAGCGCGCCATCGTGCTTAGACTGCCCAGGTTCATCAGAAGTGAACCGTCGCCATCGAACACGATCACAGTTTGCTCCGGCAGACAGAGAGCGAGGCCCAACCCCGTCGAAGAAGCCAGCCCCATCGCGTGTTGCAAGTAAAAGAAATTAGGACGGTGACCCAGCGACTGCAGTTCAGCCGCAACTGCTCCCATGATGGTGACGACCAGACAGTTTTCCAGTTCTGAATAAACCGACCGAAGGCAATCGACCCGAAGCATCACTCCTCCCACATCAAGTCACGCGTCAGGAGGAGGGCGACCGGCTGCAAACTGCTTTCGGCGAGAGTTTGTGCCTGCCGAACCCGTTTCCTGACGGTATCTAAAGCGTCGAGAAAAAAGTAAGGGATACGCAGCGCTTGCAAAAGGGGCTCCGTAACGTTGCCGCCTTGCGTTTGCCATGGGTCGCGCTCCCCCAAAGAACCGCGGTAACTGATAAGCATCAAGAGAGGGATCTTGTACAGATGTGCGCAAGAGACGATACCATTGATGGACGCCAGGAAGCCGTGGTTCTGCATCAGCATGGCCGACTTGACGCCGGCAAAGTGCGCCCCGGCCGAGATGCCGACACCTTCTTCCTCCTTTGCCAGCCGCAGTAAAATCATCTCTGGATCTTCGTCGGCCGATCGAATGAGATGCACCAGCCAGGTTTCCGGCAGAGCCGACATCAGACGGATGTCGCACTCCTTCAACGCGTCATAGATCAGCTTTGAATTGGTCGCGGATACCGGCATAGATTCGCTTTCAGGTTGACGAGTTGTTGCAGCGGAGTATAGGTTTGGCGCTGGCCGTTTTGCAAGACTGCAGAGGCTTTTCACACGTAACTTCTCAGAAGTAACCAGGAGCAAGATTTGCAGGCTGGATCCCAAAGTGTTCTCAACCCTGAAGTTCCCGCGAGCGTGGGCTTTCCGATTGAACGCGTTCGTGCTGCGTTTCCCGCGCTGACGCGGCCTCCAGGCTTTATCTTTTTTGATAATGCAGCGGGAGCACAGGTTCCACAGGTCGTGCTGGACGCGGTGAATCATCATTTCCTCGAGTGCAATGTGCAGCGCGGGGGACGCTACGCGAAAAGCCGTGAAGTGGATGAGATGGTTTTGCGTGCCCGGCACAGCATCGCTGATCTTGTGAACGCTCGTGACGCGAGCGAAATCGCGTTTGGCATGAACGCCACTTCGTTCATTCGTTTAGTGAGTCTGGCGATCGGACAGACGCTCGACAAGCGAAACGAGATTGTCGTAACCGACATCGACCACGAGGCTAACGTTGCCACCTGGCTGGCTTTGGAGCGGAGCGGAGCGAAGTTCTCCTGGTGGAAGGTGAGGGACGATGGAAATCTGTATGTGGACGACTTAATCCCGCTTGTGTCTTCGACCACGCGTCTGGTGGCGTGCACGCTGGCTTCGAATGCCCTCGGCTCGATTGTGGATGTTGCGGCGGCGGCCAGAGTGGCCCATGCGTCCGGGGCGGAAATATTCCTCGATGCCGTGCATTACGGTCCTCACGGGTTGATCGATGTACAGGCCTTCGATTGCGATTACCTGGTTTGTTCCGGCTACAAGATCTTTGGGCCCCATATGGGCTTTCTTTGGGGACGGCGCGAGCTTCTGGAAAAACTCCCAACCTTCCGTGAGGATTTCATTCCTAACGAACCGCCCGGCAAAATCGAGGCCGGAACCTTTGTTTACGAAAATGTAGCTGGGATGGATGCTGCGGTACGTTACCTGGAAACGCTGGGCCGAAGCATCGCCGGAGAGGATGCGGCAGCGAAATCAGAATCGATGCGGTCCGCTCTGCGGCATGCGTTCGCGGCCATCCGGGCCTATGAAGAATCGCTTTCGCTCGAAATGCTCCAAGTGCTCAACGATTGTGGTGCCCTCGTCTACGGGGTGACGGAGAAAGAGCACATGAGCCAACGAGTACCTACGCTGTGCTTCAATTTGCCGAACGTTCTCCCCGCAAGCGTCACCGAAGAGCTTGCGAAACAAAATATCGGCGCGCGCGACGGCCACATGTATACCCCGAGGCTGATGAAGCGGCTAGGGCTCTCCTTAGAGACTGGGGCGGTCCGGGCGTCATTGGTCCACTACAATACGGTCGAAGAGGTACGCAGATTCGGCAGAGTTCTCGCTGACATGACGAAGTCATGCTGACCGACACGCAGATGAAATTTATTGCTCTCGAGCCTGCCAGCGTCGGCAGATATGACTGATCAGCATCCTTTAGCGGCCGGGACCACGCTTGCTGGTGATGCGCTTCCCATGCCGGAAGTGGAAGGTCTGCAGCGCCGGTTGAGCCAAAGACAGCTCACCATGATGGCCATCGGCGGCGCCATCGGTGTCGGTTTGTTCCTGGGAAGCAGCGTCACAATTCGGCTCGCTGGGCCGGCCGTGATTCTTTCCTATCTTCTGGGGGCTGGCATCGCTCTCATCATGTCCTACGCGCTGGCGGAAATGGCAGTGGTTCATCCTGTCGCCGGTGCCTTCGGAGTTTATGCAGAGAAGTATCTCAATCCCTGGGCAGGTTTTTCGGTGCGAGCTACCTACGGAGTTGCACAGATTATCGCCATCGGTGCTGAGGTCACCGCCGCCGGCATCTATATTTCTTTTTGGTTTCCGAATGTCCCGCAATGGATTTGGGTGGTATTGGTTTCAGCCGCGCTGGTGGCGCTGAATTCCATGCGGGTCAACCGCCTGGGTGAGTTTGAATATTGGTTCGCGATGATCAAAGTGGCGGCCATCGTTGCCTTCATCATCGTCGGAATATCTTTAATTCTTGGCATTGGCTCGCGCAGCGCAATTGGGTTGGCGAATTTGACCAAGCACGGAGGATTCCTGCCTGCGGGATGGAAAGGAGTCTGGCTTTCGCTCACCATCACAGTCACGAGTTACATGGGAGTCGAAATTATCGCGGTCACAGCGGGAGAAGCCGAGCGTCCGGAGATTACGATTCCTCATGCAATGCGAAGCATCGTATGGCGGCTCATTTTGTTTTACGTGCTGGCGATTGCGATTATGGTGACGATGGTTCCATGGAACCAGTCGAGTGCTTCTTCCACTATTTCTGCCAGCCCCTTTGTCACAGCATTCGCTGCGGCACATATACCTTTCGCCGCTGCGATCATGAACTTTGTCGTGCTGACGGCCGCACTGTCGAGCGTGAATACTAACCTTTATCTCTCCACTCGAATGCTTTTTTCTCTAGGACGAGGAGGTTACGCTCCGGAATGGATGGGTAAAGTGAGCCGCAACGGGGTGCCCCATCGTGCGCTGCTGGCTTCAACCGCAGGGATTGTCGCAGCCATTCTGCTTGCTATCTTTGCTCCCAGAAATGCTTTCCTTATGCTCTATGGGACGGCAGTAGCCGGAATGCTTTTTGTGTGGCTGGTAGTTCTCAACACGCATCTCCGTTTTCGCAAAGCCATCGCCCGCGAGCGGCTATTGAGTTTGCCCATGCGCCTGTGGGCTCATCCGTTGTTCACCGTGCTCGGTATCTTGTTACTTCTTGCGATCTCAGTCACAACTTTCTTCGTGGAGGGGTTGCAATGGTCGGTTCCAGCGTTTTCTGTTTTCCTGGGTCTTATTTCAATCTTGTACCTGCGCAGTCGACGGCGCAAAACCATTTAGGGCGGCGCCACGGCGTGATTTGCAAGCACACTCTGTAAAGAAAGCGCGTAATGGTCGAAGCCAGCCAAGAGATCTACTCGTCGCTGCACGGGCGATTCAAAGGGGATTTGCTCCGTCCCGGTGATAGCGGCTACCACGATGCGCGTGCAATTTGGAATGGAATGGTTGCTCGCACGCCAGGAGTTATCGCGCGCTGCGCGGATGTGAGTGATGTACAAAGCGCGGTCCGAGCCGCCTCTGAGGCCGGGATTCTCACTGCGATCCGCTGCGGAGGGCATAGCCTCGCAGGTTTCAGCACATGCGATGGCGGTCTGGTGATTGACCTGTCGAGAATGCGCCAGGTCACAGTAGATCCCGAGGCACGGCAAGCCAGAATCGCCGGAGGTTGCCTGTTGGGATCGATTGATAGCGCAACGCAGAAAGTGGGGCTCGTCCTTCCCTCCGGCGTCGTCTCTCACACCGGAGCCTCCGGATTAATCCTGGGTGGAGGAACCGGATGGCTCACGCGGCGATTTGGATTGTCATGCGATAACGTCGAGGGGTTCACTCTGGTGACAGCCGATAGTTCCGTCGTGCGTGCCAACTCAAAGGAGAACCCAGATTTATTTTGGGCCTTGCGCGGAGGCGGCGGGAACTTCGGGGTGGTCACAGAATTCGAACTGAAGCTCCATCCGCTTACGTCTGTTGTGCTTGCTGAAGGCTTAACCCCGGAGCCGGAGATTCGCGGGCTTCTTGAGTGCTGGAGAGACTTTATGGCCGAGGCGCCAATCGACTTGAAGTGGAATATCGATCTGCGTCTTGCAACCCATGTAGGTAAGGTGCCCATTGCGCTCCGCGGCCAGCAGTTCCTTGATTTGGACGGGGGATCCCGAAGCTGGGCATCCTTATCTGCAGCGCGCGCTTTCCCTGTGCAGTCCGGATTCCGTGAGCAACAAGATTGTTCCGTTCCTCGATCTGCAAACCATGGCGGATTCCGATTTTCCGCATGGCCGCCGCTACTATACAAAATCGGGTTATTTCAGTGATCTCGACGACAGCAGTATTGACCGCCTGCTCGAGGCGGTGGCCACGATCCCGTCATCGGAAATGCAGATTGAACTGGCCTATCTTGGCGGCGCTGCGGCGCGCGTCGGCGCTGACGAGACCGCATTTGGTGATCGCAGCTCTCCTTTCATCCTGAATCTGCTAGCGAACTGGTCGGAGCCGTCCGCGGATACCGGCAATGTTGCCTGGATTCGCGGCATCTTCAACAAGCTTCGGCCCGCGATGAAACCCGGCGTTTATATAAACTTCATGAGTGGCGACGAACAGGATCGCGTGCCTGAGGCTTATCACGAACGATGGGATCGCATCGTAGCGGTCAAGTCGCACTATGATCCCAATAACTTCTTCCGGCTGAATCAGAACGTTCCACCGCGCAAACTCTAGCATGGCGTTCGTAGCTGAATCAGAACCACGGCATGCAGACTGGAGAAAGCGGCGCGGGATGCCTCACAAGTCCCGCTATGCTACCGCTTTTCGGGACGGCAATTCAGCCGGGGGAACATACACGGCAGGCTTCTCTTGCAGTAAGAGCTCCGTAGCCTGTACGCGGCGATCGGCGTGGAACCATCGCTGAACGACGTTGTCGCACAACAGGTTGGCCATGGCGAGCAAGCTCATTCCCTGATGGTGCGCCATCCAACAGCGCACGATTTCGAAGCGCGGCGAGCGGAACCGGCCACCGGCGGCCGTATAGTCGGCTGACTCGTAAAATCCCCACCTGCCGAACCAACCCAGCGCGTCCATGCGGCGCAGATTGCGCAACGATCCCCGCCGATCAACGCTCAAGGCCAGAAAGGTCGAGTAAGGTGAAATCACCAGCGGATTCGAGTCCCGTCTCATCAGCGAAAGCTGGGGCAAGCCGAAAGCCTGGTATTGGTAGTTCCCGTGCCCGTCGAGTTTGAAATAGGCCGATTCCGAGATGCCCCATGGAACTCCCTTGCGGGCCGCGTAAGCTTGCTGCGAACGCACTGCCGCCACCTGCGATCTGTCGAGCAGCGTGTTGGGATAGGAACGCATCCAGAGGGAGGGCATCAGATACTCGAACATCGTTCCTGTCCACGAGAGCAGCACGGGTCGACCATGATCAAGAATATGGCCACGGCCGAGCAGGAACCAGCAATCCTGAGGAATATCGTCCTTGGCGATTGCGATAAACACTGCAGTGCGGGATTCGGTGGCCAGCAGGTCATAGCAGGAATTCAGCAACTTCTGCGACTGCGCATCAAAACCGACTGACATCAACTTACGATGGGGATCGAGCAAGAAGCTGAAATCCATGGCATCGGCCAGTGCTCCGGCCTCGGCGCTGAGCTGGCGCAAGCTCTCGATGAGGGAAACAGCGTTCGACCTAGCCTCGATGAGCAGCGTCTTGAAGCGCTCGCAAAGAGGCCTGTCCACCTCAGGTATCGAAGACAACAAGCGATCGACCCCGGCTTCCAGCCCCCGAATCAAGTCGGGGAGTTTCTGTAACGGGACGCGGCCCATGAATTTAGTGCTTAGTCCCAGCCTTTCTCGCAGTGGCGCGAATTCGGGCAGCCACCACGGTTCGTAGTCCGCGGTCATCTGCCGGATGTTCTGCAACAGTAGCTGCGCCTGTTGGCAAAACCAGCGAGTGTCTTGGGGAGTAGCGGGCTGGCCGCAAGTAAAATAAGCCTCAAGATCCTCTTCTCGCAGCTCCAGCATGGAAGGCAGCCAGCTTTTCTCTCGAAACCTGGCTTCATATTGGGCCAGTTGCTTCCGGGGAAGCACCCCCGCCTCGGCCAGAACCCGGAGATGGTCTAACAGACCCTCCGCCAGACGCCGATGGATGAGTGGCTGACGAATCCGCTCCAGGCAGCCCTGTTGCAACGTCCAAAGAGAAGCCAGCAGATTGCCGCTGTCGACAGAAGAAACAATTAGCGGTGTCAGCGGCGCGAGCGTCCGCGTGTCGTACCAGTTCAGCAAGTGGCCGCGGTGCTTTACTAGACGAGATACTGTGGTCAGAGTTCGCTGCGTCAAGACGGTCAGATCGGGAACTGTCAGGTATCCAAGCTCAACCGCAACCTGCCGCGCATTGAGCAAGAGCCCGAGATTGGTCGGAGAAATCCGTGCTGCAACTGCGGGCGGCTCCTCTTGAATGTTGTCCGGGATCAGCCAGTTGTGCTCCTCGGTACAGAACTCGGCGAAATACCTCCAGGTGTAGAGAGCCGCACGTCGCAGAAACAATGTATCCTGCCGCGAAAGTGCGTCCTTAGGCACAACCGGCGACTCATTCAGCCAGAGGGCAACCGGTTTGCTGCCCGCCCAGAGAACAAGAACAGGTATGGCGGCGATCAGAGAGTGCGGCCGCACCAGCCAGACCAGCAGGCCCAGAGTGGCGGCTAAGAAGGGCATCCAGTCGAGATAGCGATCGAGCACAGTCTGGCGAGTGCCCAACTCGGCCTCCGCAGCCGTCTCCCATTCCAACAGCCGTTCCCGAGTCACGTTACGGCGCACCAGCGCCCGCGCGACGGCATCGAGCGAGAGCAGGGTCTGATGAGCGAGGAATACCAGCGTTAGCAATACGGAGAAGTTGGCCGCGTAGAACGCAGCCACCGCCTCACGCGCAACCGACATTTTGCGCTCGACGGCCGCACGCACCAGCGCGAATGCAAATTCAAACCACGACGGGATAATCAAAATCAAAACAGTTGCCAGAGTCCAGCGCAGTGCGCTTTCCCCAGGAACGAACCAGTCAAACAGCAGAAGCAGAAATGTGGCCGGCTCGACCAGACTGCGCCGCAAGTTGTCGAGGATCTTCCAGCGGGAAACCAGTGAAATTGGATTCGCCACGCGGGCGCCTGATTCATCGGGCACGCGCGACGTCAGCCAATCCGCAATCTGCCAGTCTCCTCGCAGCCACCGATGTTTGCGGCGACTGGAAGCGCTGTAATGCGAGGGATAATCCTCAATCACTTCAATGTCGCTGGCCAGCCCCGCGCGGGCGTACGCGCCTTCGATGAGGTCGTGACTGAGCAGCGCATTTCTTGGGAAACGCCGGTCGAGCACCTGATGCACCGTGTCGACTTCATAAATCCCCTTGCCGGTATAACTACCTTCTCCGTAAAGGTCCTGGTAAGCATCAGAAAGCGCGCGAGTGTAGATATCGAGGCCGGTCTCGCCCGCATAGGCTGCGGCGAGCCGCGAACGCGCCGTGCTTTGCACGCTAACCGCGACCCGCGGCTGCAGTATGCCGTATCCCGCAACGACAATGTTCTTCTCGGGATCGATGATTGCCTGGTTCAGCGGATGGGTCATCGTCCCGACCATACGGTGAGCCGCTCCGCGCGGCAGCTCAGTATCAGAATCGAGCGTGAGCACAAACCGCACCTTTGGCAGGATGGAGAGGTCTCCAACCTTAACCGGGAAGCTGTCGTACTCCCCGCGCAAAAGGTTGTTCAAATCGAGCAACTTGCCACGTTTGCGTTCCCAACCCATCCATCCCTTTTCACGGCGGTTGTAAGCCCGATGGCGATGCAGCAGAAAGAAGGATCCCATCTGCTTTCCGCTGTATCTCCGGTCCAGTTCGCGAATCAGGTTGGCGCACAGGTCGATCAGCGGATTGGCTTCCGGAGCCGGTTCGTCAGAGTCAGGCAAGTCGGTGATGAGCGCGAAGTGAATGTTGCGATCGTGGTTGCCCAGAAAGCGAACCTCCAGATCTTCAACCAGGCCACGCACTTGCTTCTCGCTCAGCAGAAGGGTCGGGATCGCCACCAGGGTCACACAATCGTCAGGAATCCCCTCGGAACAATCGAGCTTCGGTAGAATTTCCGCCGGCAGGAGAGCCGCGACCAGGTAGTGCATGAGTTGCACGGCAGCCTGCGAACAAGGAACCAGCAGCATCAGCATGGAAAGCAGCAGCAATTGAGGCGGGCTGTCGGGCGGAGTCAGCCACAGCAGGATTCCCGTAATAATGACGAAAGTGAGGACCGCGATTCCGGCAAGGAAGAATTCGTCAGGATGGCGACGCAGTCGGGCACGCAGGCTTTGCAGGAAGTCGGGCTTGAAGCCTACTTTCTGACAAAGCAGAGGCCGGCCTTCGCCGATAAGGTAATAGCCAATATGAGATTGCCGGAGCTTGGAGCGAGCATCGCGGTAGGTTCTCACCTGAGCCTGTTGCGCCAACTCTAGCGCCTGGCGGGCAACATCCATCTCCCCCAAGTCAGATCGGCGGGCGATTTTCGACAACTTCTCCCGGTAGAGACGTCGACTTTCAAAGTCCATCGCCGCATAGACGCCCGCGGGGTCGCGCCGAAGGATCGTGTCGAAAAGGATCAGCGGTTCGAGAACTTCTCTCCAGGAAGTCTGTGTAATGTCTCGCAAGCTCCGCACGCATATGCCCAGGCCGTTGGACGCCTCCGCGGGATCGCGGAGCAGGCACCGGCAACGTGCAGCAATTCGCTCCAGCAAGACTAGTTTCATAGCGGGGACTGCCGCCGACAACTCGCGCAGCTCCAAGACTGTACTTTCCTGAAATGCCTGGAAAAATGTGGTGAATGCTATCTCGCGGAAATGATTGCCGGTGAGATCGAGAAACGTCTGCGCGAGCGCGAGCACCCGGGGCACGACCTCGTCCTTACGCCCGCGTGCATGGGGCAACTGCTTCATCGACTCGAGTTCCTCGGCAACGTTTCTCAGCTCCCCATAGATCAGTTGGTCATTGTCGAGGAACCAGCGCAGATCTTCGGATTCCGGGTTGAGCCTCCCTGCCGCCTCGACGCTTGCGAATAAAGGTTGAAATGCTCTCTTCAACTTGCGGCAGCGGGAGGAAAATGTTCTCGAAGTGCGAACGCCCGGCAGCCAGCCTAGCCGGGAAGCGAGTTCGGTTGCGGCGCCACGCAGTGCCGCAAAATCGGAAGCGGGATCGGAGAGGTCTCCGGCCGGTGGGCGCTGGACTTCCTCTACCGCGATATCATCGGCTTGTGGGTTCCAAACCATCCTTAATCCGTGTCCTTTGCCTAACGATAGCTGGCTGCCTGCAGTTCAAACATTTCCGCATAGCGGCCACCGAGACGAGTCAACTTTTCGTGATCTCCATCTTCAGCAATGCGGCCATTTTCGAGCACCACGATTCGGTCCGCCATGCGCACCGTGGAGAACCGGTGCGAAATGAACAGGGCCATCTTTCCGGCCGTCAGCTCGGCGAAACGCTGAAAAATCTCGTATTCGCTGCGCGCGTCGAGCGCTGCCGTTGGTTCATCAAGGATGAGTATCTGAGCGTCACGCAGGTAGGCGCGAGCGAGCGCGATCTTCTGCCATTCTCCGCCTGAGAGGTCGACCCCACCATCGAAGCGCCGCCCCAGCATCTGTTCATACTCACGTGGAAGCCTGCCAATCACCTCGTCGGCCATACTTTTCTGAGCAGACTTCCGGAGAAGTGGAAGATCATCGAGTCGCTCGATGCGGCCCACCGCAATATTCTCGCGCGCCGTCATCTCGTACCGCATGAAGTCCTGAAAAATAACGCCGACCTCCCGGTAGAGATCTTCGAGGTTGTACTCGCGAAGATCGACGCCATCCAGCAACACCTGCCCCTCGACCGGATCGTAGAGCCGGGTGAGCAGTTTGACGATAGTGGTTTTTCCCTCGCCATTTTCCCCAATCAGCGCAACCCGCTCGCCCGCCCGGAAATGAAAGTTCAATCCGTCCAGAACCAGGCGAGAACTTCCGGGGTAGCGGAATGAAACGTTGTGGAATTCGAACCCGTGAATAATCGGCCGCGGCGCGGGCAGGGCGTTCGGCTTCGAAGCGATCATCGGACGCATCTCGAAAAAAGCGATCAGGTCGGTCAAGAACAAAGCTTGATCAGCAATCGACGAGACAGTAGAAAACATTTGCTGGATATTCGAACTGGCCTGCTGAATCGCGCCTGCGAGGAAGGTGAAAGTCCCGATACTAAGCACTCCAGTCACGGTCCGCCAGATCACGAATACATAGGCCAAATAGTAGCCGGCGGTACTGATCGTCGACAAAAACGAACCTGCCACAAGCCGCCTTCGCGCCAGGTCGACATCTTCCTCATAGATCTGGTCGGAAAGTCGAGAAAACCGTTCGGTGAGAAACGGCGCAAGCCCGAAAAGCTTCAACTCCTTGGCCGCTTCTTTGCTGCCGCCCAATACCCGCAAGTAGTCCAGTTGACGGCGAACAGGGGTCTGGCGGAAGTTCTTGGCATATCCCAGAAAAGCAAAATGACTCTCTCCCAGAAACGCTGGCACGACGCCGGCGACGAGCATGAGCAGAAGCCAGGGCGAAAACAGCATGATCGAGATAGAAAGAGAGATGGTAGTAATAACCTGCTGAATCAGCCGCCCAATCGACTGAATCATGCCCAACCGGTCCGTGGCCTGGACACGGGCGCGCTCCAGACGATCGTAGAAAACCGGATTTTCGTAGGCCGTGAGGTCGAGCTGTGCAGCGTGTTTCATCACGAGCACGCTGACGTGCCGCGTATATTTGTCGGCCAGCAAAGCGTCGAGAAAATCGGTGCCTCGACTCAAAACGCTGCCGAACACTGCCAGCGAGAATTCGCCCGCGACCAGCCACCACAGCCGCGTGCCGACGGATTGATGGGTCGTGTGGGCACGCACAAGGATGTCTATGATCAGCTTGGTAATCCACAGGAGGCCGAGGGGCAGAAGAGAAGCGATCAGACGAAAAACGATACCTAAGACCACAACCGCGCGGCCTGAATCCCAAACGATGCGCAGAACCGCAGGCACATTCCGCAGAGCGGAAATGCGCTCCCGCCATCCGTTCCAGGAATCCTGTTTTCCGGCCATGGGTGAGTCCTAAGGGGCGTTAGCCCCGGGAACACTAAGCTGAGACCACGCGACGCGACCCGCGCCAGACCGGGCTACGCCCGATTCATTGAGTGTAGCCCAATGCCTTCCGGGCAACAAGATCGGAACAATGGCGGCCTGGAGTAGGTATTGGATGAGCAGAACGGATCGCAGGGTTGGTGAGTATTGCTATAACGAGCTGTTAAGGAACCACGAGTCCGGCTCGGTAGTATTTGTTCAGCCCGGCCCGCTGCATCCCACGCTGTGCTTCGGGGGTTTTCATGAAGGTGTTCCAGACGAAACCAGTCCGGAGGTTCTCCGCCATTAACATCGTAATCCCGGTATCGATTCCGATCGCATCGGAGTCGTACCAGTTGGTGAGAGGATTGAATGCGTTCACAAACCCATACTTGCTCCAGGCTGCAGGGTAGCGGTTCCGAATGTTTTTCAGGACGCGTAAAGTGGCCTGCGGCTGGAAGGGTAATGATCCGCCGGCTGCGCTCGGTACGACGGTGCCGTCAATCGGCCCCGTGGCCGGCGGCCCGCCCCAGATCACGTAACCGTGGTTCGAGTCCGAAGCTGTGATTCCCCACAGGTCGTTGCTGTAATCGGGGTACTGTTTGCCCAGCTCCAAACAAAACCGCCGGTGGACATCGGTGGCAATCACCGAATTCTGAAAGTAGTCGGCGAACTTGTCGCGCCTTCCACGAAAATCGAACCACGCCTGGGAATATTGATGCACGAATAGAGGGGCAAAAGAACCGATGTAGCGCAAGCCATCGTATTCAAATACGAGGCGCTTCCATGCCGTCCAGGTTTCATCCTTCAGCGGATGGGTCGACGACCCCAGGCCCAGCAGGTACATCATCATCAGTTCGCTGTAGTAGTCCCAGCGGGAGGGCAGGAAACCGACTTCCGGCGTCCAGCCGTGGGGCAGCAGTGAGGTATCTTCCGAAAGCCAGGTCCAATCCACCCGGCCGAAGATCAAGTCGGCAAGTTCCACCACCTCAGGATGGCGAAAATGCTCGCGGCAGGTAAGGACTCCACACAGCAAGATGGCAGTGTCGACGGAGGAAACTTCAGAATCCCAAACTCTTTCCCCATCATTAATGTTGGCAAAGTGGTAGAAGAAGCCGCGATGGTTCGGAAGCTTCTTCCACAGGAACCGAAGGGCGACAAACACGCGTTCCAGGGCATCGCTGCTCGGAACCAAGCCGCGCTGCTCTCCAATGCAAAGAGCCGTCAGACCGAAACCGGTAGCGGCGATGCTGGCTACGACCGCTTGATCATTCCCGCCGACGTGGCACCGGTCTTTCACCATCCCCGTCTTGGGGCTGGCCTGGTCCCAGAAATAGCTGAGGTTGGCGATTTCCAGCTCGTTCAGAAACCAGTCGTCTTCGGGCGACAGCGGCGCCAAGCCGGAGAGAGACGCTGGCCGCTGCGCCGATTGCTGGCTCATCGATTGCTGGCTCGAGAGCAGGACCGGCATGAGTCTGGTCAAAGACAGGCATCCCCCCGCGCCCAGCATCTGGCGCATCAACTCCCGGCGGGAAAACAGCTTGGACCGCACATCAGGCATTCGCGTACTTCGATCAATCTTAAACGAAGTCGCCTCGCGCAGGGATTAACAGAACGATTACGCACGAGGAACGGCAAATTCCCGCGCTTCAGAGCTTCGTCGTAGAATGTTCAAAAGATTGTGGACATAAACCGCACACCTACCGCAAATCTCTGGATCGGCTCGACCATCATCCTTATGATTGTCGGCGCGTTGCTCCTTCTTCCCTGGTATCGCCGAGGGTCGATATCGTTGCGCGGAGCAGTCACAGTGCAGGACGCAGACAGCAGAAAAGAGCAGCCCATTGCCGATGTCGAAGTGACCGCTGATTTGGCGACCATCTCGGCGAAATCTGACTCAACCGGCTTGTTCATCCTTCCGCTGCGCGGATTCGTGCGGAGGGGTCACCCACTCGTCCTTCACTTCCGCCAGCCGCACTACCTTCCTCTCGACGTGAATGATTTTGTCGGAGACAAGCTCTATATCGTCCACATGTCGCCCCTCCCCGCGGTCGCGCCTTCCGCCACTCGACCCGCGGTGAGAGTCGCGAACGTTCACGTCAGATACTCCGGCCGTGTGATGACTGAGTTCAACGTAGGAAGCGCGGTGAAAACATTTCAGATTGAAAACAAGGGCAACGTACCGTGCAGGGGGCAGCGTCCCTGCTCACCCGACGGCAAATGGCGCGCCGCGCTGGGCTCCGCATCCCTCGATGCAGGGACGGGGAACGAGTTCCGAAGCGCCAGAGCGTCCTGTATCGCCGGGCCATGTCCGTTCACCAAAATCGAGTCAGACCATCTCTCGCAGGGTGAACGGACTTACACAGTCTCTGCCCGCGACTGGTCCGACACCGCGACTTTCCTACTGGAGGCGGAAGTGGTGCACCCTATGGTCAGCCAAATTGTTCACGAATCTTACCCGGTGATCTTTGGAGAAGGTCTGAACTTTACTCTGCCCTCGACCGCCGAAGGCATCAGCATTGAAGCGGAGCTGGATGGACAGATGATTATCTTTCCACTCGGCCCCGAGTTGTTCTTGAGTTGGGCGAGCTGTAACGCCAGAGTAAATCCTGATCAAACCAAGGTGTACCGTTGCGACCTCAAGCCTGGATACAGTTTTCAGTAAGGGCGTCTCAAATGGCATTCGTGTTTCGCGTAAAACTTCGTCCTCGCTAAGGACAATCATGCTAAGAAAGATTATCGCTTCCCTGCTCCTGGTCATTTTGCCGGGCGCCGCGCTGGCGCAGACCGCCGAGACAATCGTGATTGATGGCTCCGCTCCCGCGCACGCTTTTCCGCACTTCTGGGAACAGATGTTCGGCTCCGGCCGCGCCATTTTGAGCCTGCGAGAACATTATCGCCAGGACCTACTGGCGGTGAAACAGATCACCGGCTTCCAGTACGTCCGCTTCCACGCCATCTTTGATGACGAGATCGGCGTCTACGACGAGGACCAGCAAGGGCAGCCAGTCTTTAATTTTTCCTACGTCGATCAGATTTACGACGGTCTGTTGGCCAACGGCGTGAGGCCATTCGTCGAATTGAGTTTCATGCCCAACAAGCTGGCCGACAAACCGATCCTGCAAGCCTTCTGGTACAAACCAGATGTGGCCCCACCTAAGGATTGGACCAAGTGGGACAACCTGATCACCCAGTTCACCAAGCATCTGGTAGATCGTTATGGCATCGATGAAGTCAGCCAGTGGTACTTCGAAGTTTGGAACGAACCCAATATCGATTTCTGGGGAGGCGACCCCAAGCAGGCGACCTACTGGGACCTCTACGACCACACCGCGCGCGCCGTCAAGGCAGTGAATCCTCGTTTGCGAATTGGCGGACCCGCGACAGCCCAGGCAGCCTGGGCAGATGCTTTCATTCAGCATTGCGCGGCCAACCACGTTCCCGTTGATTTCGTTTCCACCCACGTCTATGGCAACGACCGGGCAAAAGATGTATTTGGAACGGAGGAAAACATTCCTCGCGACAAGATGGTGTGCCGCGCCGTGAAAAAAGTTCACGACCAGATCGCGGCCTCCGCCATGCCCACCCTGCCGCTGATCTGGAGCGAGTTCAATGCCAGCTATTTCAATGAACTTGCGGTCACAGACGCCTCATACATGGGCCCCTGGCTGGCGGACACCGTTCGTCAATGTGATGGTGTCGTAGACATGATGAGCTATTGGACTTTCTCCGACGTTTTCGAAGAGCAGGGCGTGGTGAAAACGCCGTTCTACGGAGGCTTCGGTCTATTGGCCGAGGATGGAATTCCGAAGCCGGCCTTCAATGTTTTCAAAATCCTGCACCAGCTAGGGGATCAGCGAATCAATGTGAATTCAGATTCGGCGCTCCTCACAAGAAAGAAAGACGGCAGTCTCGTGCTCGCCGTCTGGAACTACGCGCCGCCGGAGCACGCTGGCCCTGCCAAGACGGTTACTCTGCACTTCCAGGGTGGACACTATAAGCGCGCGCTCGTCTCGACGGTCGACCCCGATCACGGAGACGTTCACTCAATTTACGAAAAGATGGGATCGCCGCGCTACCCTTCGCAAGCGCAGATTCAACAACTCAAGCGCGCTGCAGAGATTCCCCCAGCCGCGGAGCGCAACCTGAAAGGCGGGGAATTGACTCTGACCTTGCCTTCCTACGGGCTGGTGGTGGTTGAAGTCAGGTAGATCCATCCAGGCCATGCGATCCTATGGCGGCTACTTTGGGACGGTCATGATCGTCCCGAATCGTCAGCCAGGCTGTTGCCGCGCTTGCCAGAGACAGCCCTGCGCAAGCCAAGATGACAATTCGAAATCCAAATACAAATGCCTGTTTGACGGATTCTTTGATCGCGGCACCAGTACTGGGGTCGAGACCAGGGGGGACCTGCAAGCCTGCGAGTTTGATCTCATCCGATTGAAGCTCCTGCAAAATGGCAGGCGACAGCGAAAGGTGAGCCAGGCTGCGGTTCAGTTCGGAACCAAAGGCCTTCACCATCACGATCCCGAATATGGCGATCGCAAGGACCCCGGCTACGCGCGCCACCGCGTTGTTGATTCCAGAAGCGGAGCCGACTCGGTCGAGATCAACCGAATTCATAACGACCGTCGTGAGAGGAGCCACCGTTACTGCTGTCCCAAAGCCCAGGACAACGATCGCCGGGAAGAATGTCTTCCAGTAGCTCTCTCCTACGGACGGCTCCGCGAACAGAGCAAAGCCTGCGGAGACAATGAGCGGACCAGCGATCAGCGGAATTCTAGGACCGTACCGGGCCACAAGTCCGCCGGACCACCGGGAGAGAAAGAACATCAGCAAGATGAACGGAAGGAGAGCAGCACCGGCGGCTGTCGCGGAATAGTTTTGGACTTGGATCAGGTTCATTGGGAATAAGAAAAAGAAAAATGCCAGTCGCAGCGTATAGGAAGAGCGTAAGCAGGTTCGCACCACTAAAGCTGCGCGATTCGAACAGCGTCAGCGGGAGCATCGGTGACGTGACTTTACCTTCGACAACTACCAAAGCGATAAGACAGGCGCCGCCCAGGATTAAACTTGCGCAGACCAGAGGATTTCGCCAACCTAAGTTGACTGATTCCATAAACCCGGCAACCAGGCCGCCTAATCCAACGGTCGCAAGCAACGCTCCTGACCAATCTATGCGGCCTGCCCCAGCCATGCGGCTCTCTGGAATGTGCCGAAGCGAAATGGTTATTACCGTGAGCGCGAGCGGAAGGTTGATGAAGAATACCCACCGCCAGGAAGCATGCTCGACCAGCCAACCGCCCAGAACCGGTCCTATGGCGGTAGTGATCGCCGTAAAGCCCGACCAGGTACCAATCGCGCGGCCACGATTCTTCTCGTCAAAAGTTGCGCTGATAATCGCCAGACTGCCGGGCACCAGGAGCGCGGCACCGACACCTTGAATACTTCTCGCCATGACTAATTGATGAATGTTCAAAGAGGCTCCGCAAACCACCGAAGCCACGGCGAAGATTGCTGTCCCGGCTACGAATATCAGACGCCGCCCGAACAAGTCGCCGAGCGAACCTCCGACAAGAATCAGCGCGCCTAGAAATAGCCCATAAGACTCGATCACCCATTGCACGTCGACCACGCTTGCGTGAAAGTTGGCTTGGATTGCAGGCAGAGCGACGTTGACGACCGTGCCATCGATGAAAGCCATGCTGGAGCCAAGAATGGTCGCGACAAGCACCCAGATTCTCGCCTCTGCCCGACAAGGTACTTCGGGTCTTGTTGACCGCATCACGGCTTCATCGGAAGGCGTCCTCATGATGGCTATGGATGCCACACGAGGTGCATTCGGTTCTGGAGATCGGCGGCAGTGGTTTTCTCTAGACCTGGATAAATCTGTCGCACAGATCCGATCCAGTCAGATACACTCACCCACGTGTCGCAGGCTGACCACGCACGAGCAATTAGCCCGGCAGGCTGGCTCGCGTCATCACTTCTATTCGGGATACCCGCCTTGACCTTCCTCTTCCTGTTTCACTGGGCTGGGCCAAGCCTGTTGCGGCATATGAGTTCTTTGGTGGCGCATTTTCCATCTGCTACTGATTCTGCCGCTGGCACTCATGTTGATTGCCGCGCTGGTCGGCGCAGCTATTGACGTCCGCTCCATCTCATGGAAAGCAATCACGCAACGGTTGCGACTCTCGGCTCCAAATGCGACAGCCTGGATCTGGGCAGCTGCACTCTCGGGCTTCATGTATGGAGGTAATTGGGAAGACCTGTTTGCGGTCGCAGCATCATGGCTTGCCCTTTGGAGAGAGAACAATCGCCAAGCTTGGGTATTCGCTGCGATTGTGATAGGTACGATCGTCAAGCGGAGTGCAGGTGTCCTTCGGCCAACCCTGCAGTCCATCAGATTCTTCGATGCCTCTGGGTTCTACCATGAGTTTTTCGATCGTTTCGGTCCAAAGGATTTCATGGGCATTCCTTTGCACGGAGCCTGGTGGATTCTCGTTTACTATGCCGTCGTGATCCTTGTCTGTAATATCGGCGGCGAAGAATTGTGGTGGCGGGGTTATGTGCTTCCGCGCCAAGAACTCGCATTTGGCAGAGCCACATGGGTTATCCACGGGATTCTCTGGTCGGTCTTCCACTTATTTATGCAGCCAACTCTCTGGGACACAGTCCGCATGGCAATCACAGGTGTCGCGCTTTCCTTTGTTGCACAACGCACAAAAAGCACATGGCCGGGCATCGTCGGCCATAGCTTTGGGAATCTGGCGTTCTTCCTAAACTTGGTTAAGGGTGTGATATCCCCTTGAGGTTCTCTTATCCTCCGACGGCGATCCTGTTGGACTGGGGCCGTCCCTTCTATGGAGGGCAGAACGCTGCCGAACGCCCCAAGCACGATCCTTAGTTTGTAGGATATCGAGCTCAGACACGCCGGGCTGTGCGTCGGTACCCGAGCTGGCACTCTACTCACGGCGAATTGACAAAAGCCTTACACTGAAAGCGCTCGGTCGGAAGGACCAACTATTCTTTGTTCCGCAACATTGACAGATTCGAGATCTATCGGCGACGATCGACGCAAAGCCAATGACATCTCTGGAGGTACAACTTCCGCAGGCTGTCTCTGCAGGCATGGCGGCGCGCGGAGAGCACTTGTATGCGGCGAAACCATCCTCCCGGGTGCGGGTCGTCCTGGCCCTGGTTTTGCTACTGAGTGCGCTGTACATGGGGCGGGAATTGGACCCCTCGGGGCGAACTCAGCGTGCGTTGGCGGTCGTTGACTCGCACAATGTCAATCTTGTAGTCGTGAATCATCGTCCGCCCTTCGCGGGTCCAATCGCGGCGTAACATGTTCTTACCATGACAACTTCAGGGATTGCTAGTGTTGCGAGGGGCAGCGGCATCCGCGACAGGCGGCTGCGCACCGGGCCCGTGCTGGCAATTTCTGCCGTTACGGCGTCGCTCGGGGCGCGTTTTTTCCTGGTTATCTGGAAATACTCGATCAACGTTTTTTTCTACGATCAGTGGGAATACCTAACGCCGTTCTTCCGCCACCAGCCGAGCCTTGCGGAACTCTTTTTCCTGCAGCATGGGCCGCACCGCGAAGGCATCGGCCTTTTTTCCGACAAGTTTCTCTTTCCCCTGTCCCACTGGGACGCGCGGGTAGATTCGTTCATCATTGGGGGCACTATCTTTGCTGCCATGCTGCTCGCGCTGTGGCTGAAGTGCAGACTATACGGCGCGCTTTCGTATTCGGATCTCGCGATTCCTGTGATGTTCCTGAGCTTGGCGCAGTACGAGATGCTGGTCGGCGCATCGAATCCTGCCTACACGCTTCCGCTGCCGATGATGATGCTGTACTGCCTCGCCCTGCTCGCGCGCAATCGGCTGCTGAGATACTCGTTTGTATTAGCGTTGAATTTCCTGCTGATTTATACCGATTTGGGCCTCTTCATGGGCGCGGTTACAGTCGGAGTCTTCCTGCTCGAGTGCTATTGGAGCCGGCGCCACATGACATCCGTTCCGTTCTCCCAAGCGTTAACCGGACTCTTCGTGGCCGCCGTTTCTTTGGCGTCTTTCTTTGTCCATTTCACGTTTGCTCCCGACGTGGATTGTTTCGAGATTCCTCATCGTCATCTCTTGCAATATGCCAAGTTCACAGCGTTAATGTTCGCGCAGTCCGTGGTTCCAAGGCCTCTCCATGTCTCGGCAGGAACAACTGTGCTGGGAGCGGCAATCCTCTTGGCTGTGATGGCCATACTTGGCTGGCATCTACTTCATCTAGTGAAGAACCCACCTTGCGATGCGCACCTGGTTGGCGCTGTGCTCCTGAGTTACTGCCTATTGTTTTCCGCGTCTACCTCAATCGGACGCCTTTGCCTGGGCTTGCAGGCGGCATTCGGATCGCGCTACGTCACTCTTCTAGTCCCGGCCTTCCTCGGCATTTACTTCTATCTGCTGTCTCAGCAATGGCACGGCAAACGAAAACTCGTCCTCACGTTATGGGTCTTATTGCTCCTGCCGGCCGCCGTGCGCAAACCATGGGAGGACATTCGCTGGTATTCCAACGGCAAGCGCGACTGGGCCAACTGCTACGTGCACACCGAGAATATCCATTACTGCGACCAGAGCGCCAACTTCCGGGTGCACCTGCACCCGGAACAGATCGGCCTGCAACAGAAGCTGGATTATCTTAAGCAGCATCGCTTGAACCTATTCTATGAACCTGGTCAGAAATGAATATCGAGCGTGGAGTTGAGACTCCTGCCTCACACTGAGATGCCGATCTTTCCGGCGAAAGCTGCGTCTCGTTCGCAGCGCTGTTAACTTATTGAAGTCAGGTGGAAACCATGAACACTAGAGCACGCAGGTAAAGAAGGATGAATCCAGCCGCTCAAATGACAACCAATCCTGCTGACGCAAGCCGATGGCCCGGCATTTCAGTCGTGGTGCCGGTTTACCGCAGCGAAGCCATCTTGCCCGAGCTTGTGCAACGGCTCTCGCAAACGCTGCCGCCTCTCGCCCAGGAGTACGAACTCATTCTGGTAAACGACTGCAGCCCCGACCGAAGTTGGACCGTAATCGGCCAACTCCAACGCCAGTTCTCGTGGATACGCGGCATAAACCTCATGCGCAATTACGGCCAGCACAACGCACTCTTGTGCGGGATGCGAGCTGCAAGATATGAAGTGATCATCACCATGGACGACGACTTGCAGCATCCTCCCGAGGAGATTCCGAAGTTACTGAGTGAGCTTTCCCATGGCTTCGACGTAGTGTATGGCACGCCGCAGCACGAGCAGCACGGTTTGGGCCGCGACCTGGCTTCCCTCGCAACCAAGATGGCCCTGAGAAATGTCGTGGGAGCGGAAATTGCCAGACAGGTCTCGGCATTCCGCGCATTTCGCAGACAGGTAGCGGACGCATTCCGACAGTATGAAGGCTCATTCGTCTCCGTTGACGTGTTGCTGACATGGGGAAGCAACCGGTTTGGCGCCGTTAAGGTCCATCACGAGCCCCGGAAGCAGGGCGCATCCGGCTACACCTTACGAAAACTTGCGACCCACGCGATGAACATGATGACCGGGTTCAGCACAGTGCCCCTGCAGTTCGCCAGCGTCGTAGGATTCTGCTTCACGTTGGTTGGTATCGGAGTGTTGTTTTATGTTGCGGCCCGCTACTTTCTCAGTGGAGATGCTGTCCCAGGATTTCCCTTTCTCGCCTCCATCATCGCGATCTTTTCCGGAGCGCAGTTGTTTGCTCTGGGGATTGTTGGCGAATACCTTGCCCGCATGCATTTCCGCATGATGGACCGGCCGACTTATGCCGTTCGGGAAGTCATCGGCCCCCCGGAAAACGAAGGAACAACCTGATGGACTTTCGCATTCCCTTCAACCGGCCATGCCTGGCGGGCAACGAGTACAAGTACATCGCAGAGGCGATCGCGAACGGCCACGCCTCCGGGGATGGCCCGTTTACGCGACGGTGCCACGAGTTGCTGGAGCGGGAGTTGCAGGCGCCGAAAGTTCTCCTCACAACCTCCTGCACACATGCGCTGGAGATGGCGGCGATCCTGCTCGATTGCGGGCCAGGCGATGAAATCATCATTCCTTCGTTCACATTTGTTTCCACCGCAAACGCCTTCGCATTGCGCGGCGCCCGCATCGTGTTCGCCGACATCCGTCCTGACACTCTGAATATCGACGAAAGCCGTCTGCCATCTCTCATCACGAAGCGGACAAAAGCCATCGTTCCGGTGCACTACGCCGGCGTCGCCTGCGAAATAGACGCGATCTGTAGCCTTGCGCGCGAGCGCGGCGTCCGAGTCGTTGAGGACAATGCCCATAGTTTGTTTGCTCGCTACAAAGGCAAGCTCACCGGCACCTTCGGCTGCTTGAGCACCCAGAGTTTTCACGAGACCAAGAACATCATTTGCGGCGAGGGCGGCGCCCTCGTGGTGAACGACCCGGAGATGGTCGAACGCGCCACCATCATCCGCGAAAAGGGGACCAACCGCAGTCAGTTCTTCCGCGGTCAAGTGGATAGATACACCTGGGTGGATATCGGTTCCAGTTATCTGCCGTCCGATCTGCTGGCCGCGTTCTTGCTGGCGCAGTTGGAGGGCCGACAAGAAATCCAAACCAAGCGGCGTCGAATCTGGGAATTCTACTGGCGGCATCTGCAACGTCTGGCCCAGGAAAACAAGGTACGGCTGCCGGTGATTCCCGCGGATTGCGAACAGTCTCATCACATGTTTTATTTGATACTCCCCTCGCTCGAATGCCGTCAGGCCTTGATCGCGCACTTGAAGGAGCACGGGATACTGAGCGTCTTTCATTACGTTCCCCTGCACTTGTCGGCGATGGGAATGAAATTTGGAGCACGAGAGTGCCCCGTCACCGAGGACCTTAGTTCCCGGCTGCTCAGACTGCCTTTCTATAATGACCTGACTGAGGACGATCAGGCGCAGGTCGTAGGCTTGGTCAAGGACTTTTTCGTCGATGGCATCGTCGATTGAACCCACCTCCGGCGGCTACGATGCCTCACTCTTTGACGATTTGGCAGGCGTGGAGGATCGCCACTTCTGGTTTCGTGCGAGGAATGTCTTAATTTACGAGTTGGCAAAGAAGCTCTGTTCCGGGTTGAAGCCTGGATACCTCGTCCTCGAGGTTGGTTGTGGAACCGGAAATGTACTGAACACTCTTCGCAGGGCGTGCGACGGCGGCCAGGTGGTTGGCATGGAACGGTTTTTTGACGGCCTCCCGCACGCTCGGCGGCGCTATGCCGGGCCACTCGTGCAGGCAGACGCTCGCAGCCTTCCTTTTGGAAAGCCCTTCGAACTCGTGGGAATGTTCGACGTCCTGGAGCATATACCGGAAGAACGTGAAACGCTTCTATCTCTGCGTGAAATGCTGGCACCTGCGGGAAGGCTGATCTTGACGGTACCGGCGCATCAGTTTTTGTGGAGTCATTTTGACGAAGCGGCCCATCATTGCCGTCGCTATTCAACTGCGCAGATTCGCAAGACCCTGGCCGAAGCAGGATTTGATATAGAGTTTGCGAGTCACTTTATGGCGGGCATCATCCCCCTGGTTTGGGCATTCAGGAAGATCGGAGGCCTTCGAGGACCCGTTAGTCCGGAAGAGGCAAGGAAGCTGATGATGCAGGAGTTTCGTGTCATCCCCGTGATCAACGGTGTACTGACACCAGTAATGACGCTTGAAGCGCGCTGGGTAGCTCGCGGTCACCACTTGCCGTTCGGTACTTCTCTGGTCGTTGTTGCGCGAAGGAATCGTTAGGCACCCGGACGTTGAAACTCGCGTGTGCCACCGGAACCGCGTTCATTGTCTTTGAAACTAAAACCACTTGTGCAAGGTGTAATAGGAGTGGGAGGGTTCAAAACCAACGCGGCACCACACCTTCTGCGCCGCGACGTTTGTCACCTGCGTAGAGATAAGCATTCGCTTCGCCTGCTGCTTTTTGCATAAGTCCAGCCCATTCACCATAAGAGAGCGGCCAACCCCGATTCCCTGCCCTTCAGGAGCGACCCCGATCAACAACCCCTCCATTTCCTCGGGGCCATTCAGTCGGAGAGTCAGAAACCCGACAATTTTTTTATCGATCTCCGCGACCAACACTTCGGTCGCAACTTGCTTTGACGTGCACGATCGCACTGCCCAAGAAACATACCCTTCGTCGCATTTGCGTTGATCCAACCTTGGATCGGCATGGTAGTGACCGTGGTACCCCTTGAACGCCGCTGCAGCGACCGTCTCCACCTGGGCCGTGTCGTCCCGCACAAACTTCCTAACGTGCACTCTCGGAGCATCGTCAGGAATCGTGCGCTTGGTGAGGTCGAAGCTGTAATAGACAAGGGTGTCCATTAGTAAGAACCCTCGGCTTTCCATTTCTTGGACGGTGCGAAGGTCTTTGGTCGCGCAACGAGCGATTAGCAGCTTGATCTGTTCCGCGACACAGAAATCGATAATCTGCGAAAGATTCTTTCCTTCTACCTGCGCCCTCGCCACGCGAATCCCAAATCGCTCGCTGTCAATTTCCGAGAACGCAGTGGTTTCCTCTTTGCCAACGGCCATTCTTCCGTCCCCTCTGATTCGGTCCCCGCGAGTCGGGCGTGGAGACGAGCCTGGGTTCTTAGGTCAAGACTTCTTCGCCTTCGCGGGAGGAACCAGAGCCACGGCGGCCTCGGTCGTAAGCAGGAGGAAAGTGAACGTCTCCTGCAGATACAAGCGGACAGCGGCATCGGTATGGCTGAGATAACCGATGGAGACGTCCTGGCCGATGTGCAGATCGAAATCGCCGCCACGAGTGGTCAGCACGAAGGCCCCCGGAATCGCGGGAGCCCAGATGATTTCATCCTTGACGAGCCGCTTGACGTGCTCCAGGACCGGGTATCCGTGGTCACTCGTCTCGGCGAGCGCGGTGTAGGCGTCGGAGCCGAGCAAAACAGAATAGGGGCCGTTCACACCGACGAGACGCAATTGGCTTAAGCCTTGGGCAATTGCATCCGGGTACTCGCGCACATCGGCGGGGAGCGTCCTGATCGGATTGCTGGTTCCTTCACGGATGCCCTCAATGCCGGCGGCGGTGTAACCCTCGAATATCGCGCCGTCCTCGGCAAAGGCGATTTGTCGCGCGGCGTCCTTCGCCGGTTGCCAGTCGGAATCGTTCGAGCCACGTTCGACATCGTCGATCGCGTGGCGATCCAGTTCGAAAGGAACACGCAGCTCGACCATCGCCTTCACCTCGCGCTGCCTCGCGAGAATGCCTTTCGCCTGAGCGGTGATCGTCCGCAGGTGGCCGGTGCCGACAGCAGAGAGCGCAGTGCCGGCCGGCCCCTGCACGTCCACAACACGCCGTCCGGCGAGGTAGCGCTTGAACGTGCGCGAGGTTTCTTCCTCGATCTGGCCCCAGGCGGAATCGGAAATGGGGGCAAGTTCGCGATGGAGGTTATTCATGTCGTACGTCTCCTTTGAGAGAACCGATGCCGAGCGACCCCTCGCGCACCGATGGATTGGATGAAGATGGCATGGATGAAGATGAAGAGGTTTCCGCCGCAGCCGGCGGCGCAGGGGGTTCCGCCGCGGGCTGGTCTTCACTAGTTTGGCCTTTACCAGTTTCGTCTTCGGTCACGTTATCCAGAAATGTTGCCGACGGAACGAAGAACAAGCCCCCGGTGACGGCGCGGCTGAAATCGAGTAACCGGTCGTAGTTGCCGGGCGGCCTGCCGATGAACATGTTCTCGAGCATCTGCTCAATCGTGCGCGGCGAGCGGCTGTAGCCGATGAAGTACGTGCCAAATTCACCGTGTGACGGCTGGCCGAAGGGCATATTGTCGCGCAGGATCTTGATCTCTTTTCCATTCTCAACGATCGTCGTCAGCGCGTTGTGCGCGGATGTCGGTTTAACGGAATCGTCCAGTTCAATGTCAGCCAGCTTGGTGCGACCGATGATGCGTTCCTGCGCCTCGGTGGAAAGCGAATTCCATCCTTCGAGATCGTGGAGATATTTTTGCACGATAACGTAGCTGCCCCCGGCGAACGCAGCGTCCTCTTCGCCGATGAGCACGGCTTCAATCACTGCCGCGCCCCTGGGGTTCTCCGTCCCATCGACGAAGCCGATGAGATCGCGGTCGTCGAAGTAACGGAAGCCCTGCACTTCGTCCACTGGCGAAACGGCATTCCCCAAACGCGCCATGATTTGCGTCGCCAGCTCGAAACAAAGATCCATGCGCTTGGCACGGATGTGGAACAGCAAGTCGCCGGGCGTGGAAACCGCATGCCGCGCTTCGGCGCGAAACTCCCGGAATGGATGCAACTCGGCCGGTCGCGGCGCCCCAAAGACACGGTCCCATCCGTTGGACCCAAAACCCATGACGCAGGAAAGGCTTCCTTCCAGGTCGCGAAATTCCACCGCGCGCACCAGTGCGGAGAGGTCTCCGCAGAAGGAACGCAGGGTGGCACGATTCTCCGGGCCCGCGTTGAGAGTTGCGACCAGGAAGATCGCGGCGCGAGTAAGCAGGGCGGCTACTGGCTGGGGAACGGCAGGAAGGCCGCCTGCTGCTTCGGCGGCTTTGATCGGATCGGGATCGACCGGAGGTGTCATCCTAGCGCGATGCGAAAGTTCGGATGACAAGTTTATCATCGCCGGTCGATGGCCATGCAAACGTTCGATTTTTCTGAACGAGTTCACCCCAGTCAGCGGGTGTTACGTAGATCAGGCGGACCCGATAAGGCTATAAGCCAAAACTAGCAGCACGATCGACGCTACGACGACATACATGCGGTCGTGCTCCTCAGCGAATCCAAAGATTGAGAAGGCGACCCGCGCAACCGGAGTCGCGATGAGCAACAGCAGTCCTAGTTGGATAATGCCCCTCCCACTTAACGCCACCGCATCACGAAGGATGCCCCCGACGCTGCGAAGCTCTGACGGTTCGCCACGAAACACACGGTAATCGGTGTGGGAGTGCCCGTGCCGCGCAAGGTAGAGAACGCCACCAAACAGTACAACCAGCGCAGAAACCAGAACACCAGAGCGGAGAAGGTTGCTAATAACCACGTCCATCCGTCTATCGGTCCAACTACGCTCGCTGGCCATATCAAATCCTCCCCGAAAGCCCTTTGTAAAGCATCTCGATTCCCAGCAGCAGGATCACCAGGCTGAAGACGCGGCGCAGCCACTTTGTTTCCGCCTTGACGAGAACCCGTGTACCCAGCAACGATCCGGCAAGAACGCCCAACATCACGGGCATGGCAAGCCCAGGATCAATATATCCGCGCGCCAGATAAATCCCAGCGCTGGCCGCGGCCGTGACGCCAATCATGAAGTTGCTGGTCGTGGTTGATACTTTGAAAGGAATCTTCATCGCTTGATCCATGGCGATAACCTTCATCGCCCCCGAGCCGATGCCCAGCAATCCCGACAGGGTTCCCGCGCCAAACATCAGAGTCCAGCCCAGCGGCACGCGCTGGACGTTATAGTTTCGAACCCCATCTACATCGGGGAAGCTCCCATTCAAACGCAATCTGGTGGCCAGCGGGTCGGGCGGGGTATTTCGCTCATTTTTTGGACGGGGCTTCCGAGACAGGTACGCTGAACCCATCAGCACCAATCCAAAAACAATTGAGATTGCCGAAGTAGAGATGTGCGTGGCCAATGTCGCGCCGGCCAGCGCCCCCAGAGTGGTAGCGACTTCCAGAAACATTCCGATCCTGATGTTGGAAAAGCCCTCTTTAACGTAGGCTGCCGCCGCCCCCGAGGAAGTGGCAATCACCGAAACTAACGACGCTCCAATTGCATATCGGATGTCCACTCCAAGAAGCAAAGTCAGCATGGGAACAAGCACCACTCCGCCGCCCAGCCCGGTAAGCGCTCCCAAGAAGCCGGCCACGAATGAGCCCGCACAGACAAGCAGGCTAAACTCCAGGATAGTCATGAGCTTTTGTGCAGGCCTCAAGCAAAGCCAGCGATGTGAGCATTCTACAGACTCTCCAAGGAGCGATCGATGCGGGGCAGGCCCGCTAGAAATCTGCGCTCACCCATGCCATACATTTCAGGAACCCACGACGGTCGACTCCGTCGTTGTTGAGGTCTTGCCACATTTGATCGATAAAGTTTTGTTTCTTGTCTGGCATTTGTCCTCCGCCGGAATACAAACTGATTGGCGGTTACCGCTGGGTGCTGTTCATGACCGAAGATGTCCAGGCCAAGTACAAAGAATGGAGCGAGCGCGGGGTTCGTTTCTCAACTGCTCCGGAGACGCCGGGGTGGGGCGGCACCTATGCGCGTTTCGAGGATCCGGACGGGAACGAGTTTGGCCTGGAAGGGTTCGACGAGGTGAGACAAAGCCTGGAGTTGCGGCGGCAGGCGCACGCCGAGAAACTCGAATTGGAACGCCGCACTGCCCAGGAAATGGAAATCGCGCGGCAGGTGCAGGCGCGGTTGTTTCCTCAGATTCAGCCGGAGTTGAAAACGCTGGAGTACGCGGGCATCTGCCTGCAGGCGCGGCAGGTGGGCGGGGATTATTTCGATTTTCTGAATCTGGGGCCGCAGCGGCTGGGGTTGATCATTGGCGATGTTTCGGGCAAAGGGATTGCCGCAGCTCTGCTGATGGCGAATTTGCAGGCCAGCCTGCGGAGCCAGACGGCGCTGGCCTTCGATGAGCCCGAGGCGTTGCTACAGTCAGTAAACCGCCTCTTCTATGACAACACCGGCGACAGTGCTTATGCCTCGCTATTGTTTGTCGACTACGACGAGGCGACGCGGCGGCTGCGCTACGTTAATTGCGGGCATTTGTCAGGCCTGCTGGTACGAGGCGACGGCACGGTGGATCGGCTCGACTCCACCTGCACGCTGCTCGGGCTGTTCAGAGAGTGGAGTTGCTCGATGCAGGAGCACCGGCTTTCTCCGGGGGACGTGCTTGCACTTTACACGGATGGCATCACCGAAGCCTATAACGAGCGCGGAGAGGAATTCGGCGAACGTTGCCTGATCGAATCGCTGCAGCAACATCGGGACCTGCCGTGCCAGGCTTTGTTGTCCGCGATCGTGGATGGGGTTCGGCGATTCAGTTTTCCCGAACAATACGACGACATCACGGCGATCGTCGCGAAGTTCAAGGCTGCTGACTGACTCAGGCGTTTGAGGTGTTCGGGGGGAAGACGATTCCCCAGAAAGTTTCGGCGCGCTCGCCCTGCTCGGCGAACTCGATGGCATAGGTGGAGACGCCATCGAGGGCCGCCACCTGCGCAACTACGCGAGCCGAGAGCGCGGCGCCTTGCTTATTGCTTACGGTGACGAACGAGCCCACCAGAAGCTCGCGACGGAGTTGAACGGCAGCGCCGTGCTTATTCAATTTCGTGGCCTTGGCCGGCATGCTGAAAGCAGTTTTCTGTCGATCTTCGCCGGAGAGTCCGACGGAAGCGTGGAGAGCCATGCGGTGGCTGCGGCGTTTTGAGATCTGGCTGCGGGTGGCGGTTGGGTTAGGAGCGAGGCCGGGACGGTGCGATTTCGAATGGGGATGTGCAGGTTTCAGGTTCATTGTGATCGTGACGTTAGAATGGGCTGTTGATCGCTGCAATGTGCCGTTCGTCACCTCGGCGGGTTACCCCGCAGAAGTCGTTGATTCTTCAAAGTGCGGGACGCGGTGCTGCACGGCAGGAAATAGGACATGTACCAGACTGGCAGCCGAGGCGTGGATTAGCGCGGCACAAGGGCCATCCGCGCGGCTTTCCGGCTATTGGAGCTTGGCGTACTCCGCCTTGGCTTCTTTCAGGATTGGGATGTCGGGGTCGGCGGAATTCCAGAGGGTGAGGAAATCTTTGTAGGAGGTAAGCGCGCGGGCATGGGACTTGTCGGCATCCGCTCCCTGTCCCTGAAAGGTTCTCGACCGCAAGGCGTGGGCGCGCGCTACTCCCAGGTGCGCCAACGTTCCCGTCCAGCAGTTCCAGACAATGCCGCTGTGGGCGAGGATCTTCTCGAACTCGGCGGCGGCAGCTTCGGGCTGTCCGGCTGCCAGGTAGGCCTCGCCGCGCACGTACACCGGATAGAGGCAGGAAATATTGTTGACGAACGGAATTTGTCCCAACTCGACGGCGGAAGCAGCTTGCAGAATATTGAGGGCATCGGCTGGTTTCTTTTTGTCGAGAGCCAATTGGGCGTCGATCGCCGGCAGCCAGAGGGCTTGGACTTGGGTATCGAGTGGGAAGCGTTTGCTTAAGTCTTGAGCCAGGGACTCGGCTCGCGCTGTCTCGCCGGCCATGGCCAGCGCGAGGGCCGCTTCGCTCTCGGCTCCCTGACTTGCGGGAGCGAGTTTCAAAGTCCCGACCACGGTATGCCGGGCTTGCGCGGCATTGCCGAAAGCAGCTTCGCGCTGTGCGGCAATTGCCAAATAGACCGCCGCATTCTCTTTGTTATCCGCTCGTACCGCGGACTTGACTGCGCTATCGGTCAGTTCGCGGGCCTTGCGAAGATGACCCGCATACGCCTCGGTGTCTGATTCGAGCGCAAGTCCGACGTTTTCAAACTCCGTCTTGCTGGCAAACCAGCGTTGCTGCTCAGCCATGGCTGCGGGGTCAGCTCCGACAAAAGCAAGGGCATACGAGGCATTGTGCAATATGAAATCGTCTACATTTCGCGACTGCGCCTGGTGGATGACTTGCCGAGTTTCGTCGTAGCGCTGCGAGGCAAGCGCGTAGTTGGCGAGATTCTCGTACTCACTCACCGCTTCCGGTGCACGGCGCGCGACTTGCGTGGTGATCTCCGTGGCTTTGTCGTATTGCCCCAGAGCGGCGTATACCAGACCTAAATTGACGTAGGCTGCATCTTCGCGGGGGTAGATCTCCATCTCCTGCTGAAACGTCTGGGCCGCTTTGTCCAGTTCGCCCGTCGCATAGGAATAATAGTCGGCACTGATGGTGAGCCTTTCGCGCTCGCTGGCATGCTCGCGCAACTGAAATGCCTTGCTGAAATACTCGCCGGCGCGCCCGAGCTCGCTGAGCGTGGCGTAGTCGATGCCCAACGCTCTGTAGGCCATGGCGAAATCAGGATCAAGCGCAACGGCGCGTTGATCGTAAGGCAGGGCTGCGGCGGGGCCTTTGTCGTCAGACGCTCTTCTGCCCAGACTGAGCGCTCTCAGCGCTTCGAGCGAAGACGTCGTGGCCTGTTCGAGCGGAATATCAAACTTCTGCACCGTAGCCAGCGATTCACCGAGTTCGCCGCGCAGCCGGGATGCCGCCTCGCCTAGCGCGTCGAGCACCTTCTCTTTGGAAGCCGCTGTTCTCTGATCTTCGGCCAGCGTGTCTCCACTCTGGCAATTCACCGCCTTCAATCCCAGTACGTATTCGCTGCCCAGAGTGCCAATGGCTCCGGCGAGATAAGCCTTGCTGCCGGCACGCTGGCAAACTTCGCGGGCGACTTCAGGCGTGAGCTTCGTGCTCGGCGGACGGGTCATCAGTTGCAGGGCTTTCGCGACCTCACTGTCGGAGAGGACATTCAAAAAAGGCGATTGCCGAAGGGAAACGTTGAGCGCGGTCTTTAACGTGTCATCGAACACTGCATCGCCCGTGGAATTCGAGAAATCGCCGAGAACAATGGTGTCCCTGGCGGTGATTTGGAAAGCCGGGTGGTGAAGATGACGGTATTCTGCAACCGCCGCACCTGCCACGATGAGAGCCATGATGGGCCAAAAATACCGGCGCCGACCGGCCCGGTCTTTGTTTGGAACTACGATTGGAGCCACGATTGGAGCTGCGGTTTGCAGTTCGGGCGTCGAGGCTACCGGAGCAATAAAACGATAGCCTCGGCGGGGAACGGTTTCGAGAAACCTGGGATTGTCGGCCGAATCGTTCAAGGCGGCGCGCAGCTTGCGCACCGCGGTATTCAGCGCATCGTCGAACTCCACGAATGTGTCGCGCGACCAGAGTTTTTGCCGGATTTCTTCCCGGGTGACGATTTGACCGGGACGCTCAAGCAAGAGCGCGAGAATCTGTAGCGGCTGCTCCTGGAGACGAATTCGGACCCCGGCCTTGGAGAGCTTGCCTTCCTGGAAATCAGCCTCGAAGGATCCAAAGCGAACAATCCGCCCGCTGGTCTGCCCTGCTGCATACGAACCGCCCTGCTGCAGAATGCGGGAAATTCTAGCACGGCAGATCAGAAATTCGGATAACTGCTTTTTCTTCCGTGCGTTAGCTGGTTAGCTCAAATCCGGGAACAGTTTTGTTGCCTTTTGCTCAGAATTCCAGCAAATTGCCGCTGTTATGAAGGCTGGCCGGTGCCGCACGGGTCGCTGCGGAATTAGCATCGAACCGCAGTCCTGCTGGTGCGCGCCGGCGGTTTCATACTTGAGGGGGTAAAGCCGAGCCGGGAGAACTGCTGGGGGAGCGGTTCTCCCGACCCGCAAAGAGATCTGGACGCTGACTTGCTAACGACCACTGAAGTCGGCTGCCAACATAAACCGAAGGAAGGGCCGCTTATGTTTGTCCGCAAGGTTGCTGCGCGCTTGAAACCGAACTCACTTACGGAATTTACCAATCTGATGGAGCGGGAAATTCTTCCGTGGCTGAGGACCCAGGAAGGCTTCCTCGATTTGATTATTCTGGCGGCTGCCGATGGCAGAGAAGTCGCAACCATCAGCTTCTGGGATCGCAAAGGGAGTGCGGAGGCTTATAACTCAATCGGTTATCCGCAAGTGTTGAATACTCTGGGACGGCTTTTCGACGGGAATCCTTACCTTAAGACCTTTGACGTTGTGAGCTCGACCCTGCAAGGGGTCTGCGCCGCCCCGCCACCCGAGGCAGAAAATTTGCTGCATGAGACTGGTTCGACACAAGATCGCCGTCACTCGTATGTGACAAGCGTCTGAATCTCTACCAGGAAATCGAGGTGGCTGGTTCGATTCTGCCTTTTTTCTTGTTCTCTGAGGGCAGGCTTCCAGCCGCCGGGACGGCGGCGCTACTCCTACTTCTTCCGGCCTCGTATGGCTTCCCGCGCTTCTTTGTCTGCCGTTCTGCGGCGTTCGGTTTCACGTTTGTCCCAGAGCTGTTTGCCTTTCGCCAGGGCTAATTCGACCTTTACTTTGCCGTTCTTGAAGTACATGCGGACGGGGATCAGGGTCAGGCCTTTTTGCTGGGTTTTGCCGATCAGTTTGCGGATTTCTTCCTTGTGCATTAACAGCTTGCGGGTGCGGAGCGGGGCGTGGTTGTAGATGTTGCCGTGCTCGTAGGGGCCGATGTGGGCGTTGAGCAGCCAGAGTTCGCCGTCTTTAACCAGGCCGTAGGAGTCTTTGAGGTTGGCGAGGCCGCCGCGGACTGATTTGGCCTCGGTTCCGGTAAGGGCAATTCCACACTCAAATTTTTCCAGCAAGAAGTAGTTATGTGAAGCGATCCTATTAACGGCGGCGTCTCGCTGGCCGGAGGCTGTCGGTTCGCGGCGGGGGGATTTTTCCGGGCTGGGCTTGGTTTGGTGCGTGGATTGGCGGGGCATGGTTGGATCATCTTAACAGTGGGCTTCGGGCTCCGGCTATCGGGCTTCGGGGTAGCCAGACGCCACACGGGCGGAAGCGTTGTCTTGGAAATTCCCTGCGGGGCTGTTGGGGCTGCGGCCGGGCAAGGGGTTTCTTCGGCTTCGCTCAGGGCAGGCTTTCGACTGAGTTGGTCTTCGCTTCGCGAACGCCAGCTTCGCTCAGGATGGCAGAACAACTGGGGAAAGTCTTCAAGCAGCCTGAAGCTGGGTCTTTTTGCCATTTGGACTAAGACCAAAGAGTATAACTTTGGCAGGTGCAGGCACGTGGAGAGCCGGGAAATGCGATGCTATAATCGCAGCCAAAGCGCTGTTTTGCGGTCGCGCGAACTGTTTCAAGTGAATCCCCCGGTTCGCTGGCAGGTGGGGCAGTCTGTCTGCTTGCCCGGCGAAGATTTTGTAGACGAGGAATGCGAATGAGACGTCTGAAGCCTGCGGCCGCTGTGCTGCTGGTTATACTCGCCATACTGCCGGCCATCGCCGATAAGGCCAAGAGTGCCTTCGACAAGGGCCAGGACGCCGAGGCGCGGGAGAACTTCGAAGCGGCTTACAATTTCTTCAAGCAGGCTTACGATCTGAAGCCAAAGGATTTGCGTTATAAGTCGGCATTCGAGCGGTTGCGTTTTAAGGCGGCGGCAACGATCGTCCATCAGGGTCAGGAACTCCGCGATCAGGGGAAACTGCAGGAGGCGCTGGCCGATTTTCAAAGGGCGGCGCAGATCGATCCTTCACTTTTTATAGCGCAGCAGGAGTTGAAGCTCACGCTGCAGATGATTAATGATGCCAGCCATCCTCCGCCGCAAGCCGCAGGTCCGCCCAACAACCTGGAAAAGGAGATCAGGGATGCGGCGGGTCCGGTAGAACTTGCTCCCATTTCAAACGTCCCCATCACGGTTAAGCTCACCGAAGATTCCAAGGTCATCTATCAAACCATCGGGCAACTGGCGGGGATCAACGTTCTTTTCGATCCCGACTACACCTCGCGGCGCATCAAGGTCGAACTGAATGGAGTGACGCTGGAAGACGCGCTGGAGATTACAGCGCTGGAATCAAAAACCTTCTGGCGTCCGGTGACCAGCAACACGATCTTCGTGGCGCAGGACAATCCCGCCAAGCGCAAGGAGCTGGAGCAGAGCGTCCTCAAGACCTTTTATCTTTCGAATATTTCGCAACCCACCGAGTTGCAGGATGTGGTGAACGCGATTCGCGCCGTGCTGGATGTGCAGCGCGTGCAGCAGTTGCTCTCGCAGAATGCCCTGGTGGTGCGCGGCACGCCCGACCAAATTGCGCTGGCCGAAAAGCTGGTGGACGACCTGGATAGGGCGCGTCCGGAAGTGATCGTCGACATCGCGGTATTGCAGATCAGCAAAGACAAATCGCGTACCTTGGGATTGCTCCCGCCGAGCAGCGCCACCGTCACCTTGCAGAGCAACATCAACACTTCGACTCCTACGACGACCACCACCGGCACGACCACCACCTCAACCACCCCGAGCGGCCTGGAGTTGAATACTCTGGGCAACCTGAACGCGACCGATTTTCAGGTGGCGATTGGTTCCGCCAACCTGTCGGCGGTGATGGGCGACAGCGACACCAAGATGTTGCAGAATCCGCAGGTGCGCGCGCTGGATAACCAGAAGGCGACGCTCAAGATCGGCGAACGCGTGCCGGTGGCCACCGGATCGTTTCAGCCCGGTATTGGCGGCGTGGGTATTAATCCGCTGGTCAACACCCAGTTTCAATATCTGGATGTGGGCGTGAACATTGACGTGACTCCGCACGTGCACGCCGACCGCGAAGTGACGCTGAAGATCACCATGGAAATCTCCTCGGTGGTGGGCCAGTCGAGCATCGGCGGCATCAGCCAGCCCATTATCGGGCAGAAGAAAATCGAGCACGAAATCCGGCTGAAGGATGGGGAACCGAGCTTGATTGGCGGCATCTTTGACGATTCTCAAACTAAATCCCTGGCCGGAATTCCAGGGTTGGCGCAGATTCCGATCTTGCGATACCTCTTCGGGCAGGTGACGCAGGATAAGGAGCAGGACGAGACGGTGTTCGCCATCACTCCGCACATCATTCGCGGGAACACGATCAGTGAGTTGAACCAGCGGCAAATCGAGATTGGGACGGCGAACACGATTGCGCTGCGGCACGTCAGCCACGTGGCGGCGCCGGCTGCGCCCACGGTACAACCGCAGGCGCCGGGAAGCCCATCGTCGGCCAATCAGCCTGTGAATCCAACTCCTAATCAGGCGGCGAGCCCGGCTGCAGGAGGGACGAACTTCCTGTTCGATCCGGAGCAGATCACAGCGGTGAAAGGCAATACGTTTGTGGTGAACCTGATGATTTCCGGGGCGCAGAATGTTTATTCCGTACCGGTGCAGATGAATTACGATCCCGCCAAATTGCAGTTGGTGAATGTTTCCAACGGCGGGTTCCTGTCGCAGGATGGGCAAGCTGTGGCTCTGGTGCACCGCGAGGATGAGACTACGGGAACGTTGCAGATCACGGCCACTCGGCCGCCGGGAGCGGGTGGAGTTTCCGGGCAGGGCGCCGTGGTCAGTCTGACATTCCAGGCGAAGGCCAGCGGGCAGACTCCGCTGACCATTACCCGGGGCGGGGCGCGCGACCCCGCGCAACAGGCCATCACGGTGAACGGAGCACAGGCGTCGGTGACCGTGGAATAGGCTCGTCGGACGGTTTCCGCATGCCGGGATTTCGCCATCAGGATTTCGAGATGAAGCTACACAGACTCCAACGCGGGCGGAGTTCCAAATCCTGCCGGGGTTTTACCATTCTGGAGTTGATCATCGCCACCGCCATCCTGCTCGTGCTCTCGACCATGGTGTTGCCGATGACGCGCGTGGTGGTCCAGCGCGAGAGGGAGAAAGAGCTGCGGAACGATTTATGGGAGATGCGCGACGCCATCGATCGCTACAAAGAGGCGGCGGACCGGGGCGGATTCCGGACCAAGGTGGACAGTCAGAACTATCCCCCGGATCTGGAAACTCTGGTGAAGGGCGAAGATGTGAACGGCAAGAAGGTTCGATTTCTGCGCCGGATTCCCGTCGATCCCATGACGGGCACGACCGAGTGGGGCTTGCGCTCGATGCAGGATGATCCCGATTCTGATTCCTGGGGCGGGCAGAGCGTCTTCGACGTCTACACCAAATCGCAGGGCGAGGCTCTGGACGGCACGAAGTATAAGGACTGGTAAATGGTCAGAAGGCTGAAAAGCAGGCGCAGCTTTGGGTTTACGTTGCTTGAGATGATGATTGTGATCATCATCATGGGCATATTGCTGTCGATCGCGATTCCAATTTACAGCCAGTCGATAGTGCGAGCGCGCGAGTCGGTGCTGCGCAACGACTTGGACCAACTGAACAGGCTGGTTCAACAGTACACGCTCGACAAGCAAAAGGCGCCGCAGTCGCTGGACGATCTGGTGTCTGCGGGCTACATTCACCAAGTCCCCAAGGATCCGATGACGGGTGAAGCGAACTGGGATGCTCCACAGTGTGAGGTTCTCGAGTCTATCGACCAGCAGGATCCCGGCATCTGCGAGGTGCATTCGGCGTCGACTGCGATGTCGACCGAGGGCACGGCATACAACACGTGGTAGTGCGGTCCGTTCTCTTTTCATTCCTCCCTGCGCTCTAAACTTGAATACTGCCCGTTGAATACTTCCGCACTCAACCAGTAACATCTATCCATGCCCGTCGAAACTGAAATTCAGGCTCCCATCTCTATTCGCGCGCCGCGCGGCAATCGAATCACCTGCAAAGGCTGGCAGCAGGAAGCCGCCATGCGCATGCTGATGAACAACCTCGACGAAGAGGTAGCCGAGCGTCCGCAGGATCTTGTGGTCTACGGCGGAACGGGGCGCGCGGCTCGCAGTTGGGAGGCCTACCACGCTATCGTCGCAACCTTGAAGAAGCTCGAGAATGACGAGACTTTGCTGGTGCAATCGGGCAAGCCCGTCGGCGTGTTCAAGACGCACGAGTATGCACCACGCGTGCTCCTTGCGAATTCCAATCTGGTGGGTCACTGGTCGAACTGGGAGAAGTTCAACGAACTGGAGCGCGCCGGTTTAATGATGTATGGGCAGATGACGGCGGGCTCGTGGATCTACATTGGCTCGCAGGGCATTGTGCAAGGCACGTTCGAAACATTTTCGGCGGCGGGCGAGAAACATTTCGGCGGCGATCTTGCAGGGAAGCTGATCGTATCAGGCGGCATGGGCGGCATGGGTGGAGCTCAGCCGCTGGCCGCAACCATGACGGGCGCGGCGTTTCTGGGGATTGACGTCGATCCCGAACGCATCAAGAAGCGGCTGAAGACCGGCTATTGCGACTTCATGGTCAACACGCTCGACGAAGCGCTGCGCATTTTGAAGAATGCGGTGCGCAAGAAAGAGAACGTGTCGGTCGGGCTGGTGGGCAATTGCGCGGACGTTATTCCGGAGTTGGCTGCGCGCGGCGTGGTGCCTGACATTCTTACCGATCAGACATCAGCGCATGATCCGCTGAATGGATATGTGCCGAACGGCATGACGCTCGCCGAGGCGGTCGAGCTGCGAAAAAACGATCCCAAGGGGTATCAGGAGAAATCGCTCGATGCCATCGCCGCGCATGTTGAAGGCATGCTGCAGCTGCAGAAGATGGGATCGGTGACGTTTGACTACGGAAATAACATCCGTACGTTTGCCTTTCAGCGCGGCGTGAAGAATGCTTACAACTTTCCAGGGTTCGTGCCCGCCTACATTCGTCCGCTGTTTTGCGAGGGGCGAGGACCATTCCGCTGGGTGGCGCTGTCAGGCGAGGCATCGGATATTCATATTACTGACGATCTTGTTTTGGAATTGTTCCCCGAGAATCGCATTCTGCGGCGCTGGATTGATCTGGCCCGTAAACGCATCAAGTTTCAGGGGCTGCCGGCGCGCATCTGCTGGCTGGGGTATGGTGAGCGGGCGCAATTCGGCCTCGCGATGAACGATCTGGTGAAGAAAGGCAAGATCAAGGCGCCGATCGTCATTGGACGCGATCATCTCGACTGCGGCTCGGTGGCGTCTCCCTTCCGCGAGACCGAAAGTATGAAAGACGGCTCGGACGCCGTTGCAGACTGGCCGCTGCTCAACGCGCTCTTGAATACGGCCGCAGGCGCGTCGTGGGTATCGATTCACAACGGCGGCGGCGTGGGCATCGGCTACTCGCTGCATGCCGGGCAGGTCACGGTGGCCGATGGCACAGATGCGATGGCCAAGCGCATCGAGCGCGTGCTGACGACCGATCCGGGCATGGGGATTATTCGCCACGCCGATGCGGGTTATGACGAGGCGAATGAGTTTGCGAAGAAGAGTGGCGTGAGACTGCCGATGGAGAACCCGTGAAACGGGGTTTTGACGCTTTTGCCGAAAGGACCGCAGAACGGATACTGGCGGATAATAAAGAGCAGATCGTCCTAAACCGCTGTCCTCGATGCAAAGAACTCGCGCGAACCCCGAAGGCCCGGCAATGCAGATTTTGCGGGCATGACTGGCACACGGCCGAGGTAGCCTCATTCCACTGAGTGAAACTGTGTCCCTCAAAAAAGAACAGCAGAGGCTAAGCGCAACACTTCTGGTCAACATCAGCCAACTGCTCACTCTGCGCCCTGCTTCGGGCAAGTCCGGGCCGCGTCGCGGTCCCAACCTCAAAGACCTCGGCATCATCGAAGACGGTGCCGTCCTGTGCGTCGGCGGAAAGATTGTTTCCGTCGGCAAAACTAAGGATGCCCTGCACGATCCCTGGCTGAAGAAGAATCGCAAGAAAGTTCTTGAGATCGACTGCTGTGGCAAAGTTGTTCTGCCGGGCTTCGTGGATTCGCACACGCATCCTGTTTTTATCAGCCCGCGGCTTGTGGATTTCGAGAAGCGCATCGAAGGTGCCTCCTACGAAGAGATCGCCACGGCCGGCGGCGGTATACGGTCGAGCGTCGAAGGCGTGCGAAGGACAGGGAAGCGGATTCTCACGGAGAAAGTTCTGACTGCGCTGCGCGACATGACAGCACACGGCACAACAACGGTTGAAGCGAAGTCGGGCTACGGGCTGACGGTTGAGTCAGAACTGAAATCCCTGGAGGCGATCCGCGAAGCTGCTTCCCGCTGGCCGGGAACGGTGGTCGCGACTCTGCTCGGGGCGCATGTTGTCCCAAAGGAATTTGAGGGTCGCTCACAAAAGTATGTTGAGGTTGTTTGTAAGCAGATGATTCCGCGGGTCGCGAAGCGGAAGCTTGCCCAGTTTGTCGACGTTTTCTGCGACCAGGGAGCGTTTACGGCCGAAGAGACGGAGCAGATCTTTGAAGCCGCCGAACAGCACGGCCTGAGCGTGCGGGCCCATATGTGCCAGCTT